>CAXTVK010000155.1:0-5192 GCA_964247655.1 uncultured Sphingomonadaceae bacterium
GCACCGGCGTGCGCGTCAACGCGATCTGCCCCGGGCTGATCGAGACGGGGATGACGCGCTTCGCCTACGATCAGGCGCGCGCGGTGGGCAAGGAGGGCCGGATCGGCGAGATCAACCCGCTGCAGCGCGGCGGCGAGCCGGAGGAGATCGCTTCGGTCGCGCTGTTCCTCGTCTCGTCCGCGGCGAGCTACGTCAACGGGCAGGCGATCGTCGTCGACGGCGGCCTCACCTCCTCGATGCCGACCTCGCGGCGCGTCAAGAAGGGCGGCCTGACGTGGTGAGCCTCGCGGCGCTGTTGGCCGGCGCCGAGCGGCGCGAGCGCGACCTGTCGGCGACGATTCCCGAGAACTGGCTGCAGGGCCGCACCTGCTACGGCGGTGTCAGTGCCGCGCTCGCGCTGACCGCGGCGCGCGGGCTGGCGGACGATCTGCCGCCGCTCCGATCCGCGCAGATCAGCTTCGTCGGGCCGCTCGACGGCACCGTCTCGGCATCGGCGGCGCTGCTGCGGCGGGGGCGCTCGGCGAGCTTTGTCGACGCGCAGGTCGATGGGCCCGACGGCAAGCTCGGGCTGCGCGCCACGCTGCTGTTCGCCGCCGACCGCGACTCGAAGATGGATCATCAGGACGCGGCGGCGCCCGCGGGCCTGCCCGATCCCGCCGACATGCCCGAAATGCCCAAGCCCCCGGGAATCCCCGCCTTCTTCCACAATTTCGAGCACCGCATGGTCAAGCCCGACGGGCGATCGGCGGCCGACCTGCTGATGTGGGTGCGGCTCAAGGACCCGGCCGGTCTCGACCCGATCACCGAACTCGTCGCGATCGCCGACGCGCTGCCCCCCGCCGCGATCCGGCTGACGCGCGAGCCCAAGCCGGTCAGCTCGATGACGTGGCTGCTCAACGTCCTGACACCCAACCCCGCCACGCGCGACCATTGGTGGCTGCTCCGCTCTACCGCCGAGCATGTCCGCGACGGCTTTTCCAGTCAGTCGATGGCGATCTGGAACCGCGACGGGGCCCCGATCGTGCGCGGGATGCAGAGCGTCGCGGTGTTCGGGTAGTTTCCAACCGTTCCCCGGCGAACGCCGGGGCCCAGGCCCCACACCCTTTGTCGAGCGCAGCGCCTACACATAATGCGGGCCTGGGCCCCGGCTTTCGCTGGGGAACCGCATTCGTTCAGCGTTGGCCCTCCCCGAACAACCCCCGCAGCTCCGCCTTCAATATCTTCCCATTGGCGTTGCGCGGGAGGATCGTGTCGCTGAACAGCACGCGCTCCGGCACCTTGAACCCGGCGAGCCGCGCGCGGACCCAATCCTGCAGCTCGGCCTCGCTCGCCGCCATCCCGGGTGCCAGGTGGACGACCGCGCCGGGCACTTCGCCCAGCGTCCGGTGCGGCACGCCGACGAGCGCGGCGTCGGTGACCGCGGGGTGATCGTAGAGCGCGTTCTCGACCTCGGACGAATAGATGTTCTCGCCGCCGCGGATGATCACGTCCTTGGCGCGGTCGACGATGAAGCAGAAGCCTTCGTCGTCGAGCCGCGCGATGTCGCCGGTGCGTACCCAGCCGTCGACGAAGGTCGCGGCAGTGGCGACCGGATCGTTCCAATAGCCCTTCACGATCTGGGGCCCGCGCGCCCACAATTCGCCCACCTCGCCCGTCGCCATTGCGCGCGAACCATCCTCGCTCATGATCTTGAGGTCCGAGACGGGCAGCGCCGGCCCGCAACTGTCGGGGCGGTGCAGATAATCCTCGGCGCTGTGCGTGGTGACCGTGGCCGAGGTCTCGGTCATCCCCCAGCCGTTCGAGGGCAGCGCATGCAGCTCGCTCTCGATCTTGCGGACCAGTTCGGGTGCGGAAGGCGCGCCGCCATAGGCGATCGATTCGAGCGAGCTCAGATCATATGCATGCCGATCGGGATGCTCGATCAGCTGCCACGCGATCGCGGGTACGCCGCCGGTGGTGGTCACCCGCTCGCGCTCGATCAGCGCGAACGCGTTCAGCACGTCCCATTTGCGCATGAAGATCATCGTGCTGCCCGTCGCCATCGTCGCCATCAGGAAGGCGTTGCACGCGGTGACGTGGAACATCGGCACGACGATCAGCCCGACCTTGGGCTCGGGCGGCGTCGCCGCCTCGCCGCGCCGCAGCGCCGAGCGCGTATTGGCGTAGGAGGAGGAGATCAGGCAGGTGAGGATGTTGCGGTGCGTGCCGAGCGCGCCCTTGGGCTTGCCCGTGGTGCCGCTGGTGTAGAAGATCGTCGCACCATCTTCGGGCAGGATCTCAACCGTGGGCAGATCGATATCGGGAAGCGCGCCATAGCCGGCCGGCGTGCCGATGATCGCCTCGAGCGCGGTCGCGCTATCGTCGAGCGGGCCGTCGGCGCGCGTGACGATCGCGTGGCCGAGGTCGGGCAGCTCGCGCAGATGCGGGCGGACGCGTTCGCCGCGCGCGGCGTCGCAGATCAGCAGCTTCGATCCCGAATGGCCGAGGCCGTAGGCGAGTTCGGGGCCCGTCCACCACGCGTTGAGCGGCACCACGACCGCACCCAGGCTGACGACCGCGAAGAAGGCGACGGGCCATTCGGGGAGGTTGCGCATCGCCAGCGCGACGCGGTCGCCCTTGCCGATACCCATCCGCGCAAGCTCGGCGGCGAGCGTGGCGGTGGCGCGATACCAGCCCTCGTAGGTAACGCGTTCGTCCTCGTAGACCAGGAAGGTCGACCCGCCGAAGCCGGCGCGCACCATCCGCGCGACGCCCGCGAGATTGGGCGGCTGGTTCTTCCAGGTGCGCGTGGGCACGCCGTCGATCGTCACCGTTTCGATCTCGTAGGGCGAACCCGGGACGCAGAGGATCCGCTCGACCTCGTCGAGAGTCACCGCCGGCCAGGCCACCGTTTGTGCCGCGGTTTGCGCGGGCGGCTCCGTCGCCGTCCGTGCGGCGTCGTCGATCGTGGGAGAGGCGCTCGCTTCGGCCATCGTCGTCATCCAATCCTAAACCCGGTTTGCCGGTGTCGATTTATCGCCAACGATATTCTTGATTCATCCGCGCCTCAAGCCGTATGAAACAGGTCGAACCGATATCGTGACGCGCCACCGCCTCGAAAACGCGGTACGGCGCGCGCCCCGCCCGAGAGGAGACCGCATGTCCGTCATCACCACCCGCAGGGAGGGCGACGTCCTCGTCGTCGTCTCGAACAATCCGCCCGTCAATGCGCTGGGCATCGACGTGCGCACCGGGCTGGTCGAGGCGATCGCGCAGGCGAACGGCGACGACGCCGTCAAGGCGGTGGTGATCCGCGGCGAGGGCCGCACCTTCTTCGCCGGCGCCGACATCACCGAATTCACCAAGTCACCGCGCGAGCCCGGCCTGCCCGCGGTGGTCGACATCATCGAGGCGTGCACCAAGCCCGTCGTCGCCGCGATCCACGGTACGGCGCTCGGCGGCGGGCTTGAGGTCGCGCTCGCCTGCCATTACCGCGTCGCGGTGCCGTCGGCGAAGCTCGGGCTGCCCGAGGTCAAGCTCGGCATCCTGCCCGGCGCGGGCGGCACGCAGCGGCTGCCGCGCGTCGTCGGCGTCGAGGCGGCGCTGCCGATGATCGTGTCGGGCGATCCGATCCTCGCGAAAAAAGCGCAGGCGATCGGGCTGATCGACCGCATCGTCGGCGAGGACAGCCTGGAGGCCGACGCGATCGTTTTTGCGCGCGAAATGGCCGCAAAGGGCCAGCATCCCGTCGCCAGCAAGGGCACCGCCAAGGCCGAACCCGGCATGTTCGATCATTTCCGCGAACAGAATGCCCGTCGCCTCAAGGGCTACGAAGCGCCCGAGGCGTGCATCCAGGCGATCGAAGCCGCGACCACCCTTCCCTATGCCGAGGGCGTCGCCAAGGAGCGTGCGCTGTTCGCCAAGCTCGTCACCGGCACGCAGAGCCAGGCGCTGCGCCACATCTTCTTCGCCGAGCGCGCCGCCTCCAAGATCGACGACATCCCCAAGGACACCCCGCTGATCCCGATCAGGAAGGTCGGCATTTTGGGTGCCGGCACGATGGGCGGCGGGATCGCGATGAATTTCCTGTCCGCCGGCATCCCGGTCACGATCGTCGAGCGCGAGCAGGGTGCGCTCGATCGCGGCGTCGCGCTGATCCGCAAGAATTACGAGGCGACCGCCAAGAAGGGCCGGATGACGCCCGAGCAGGTCGAGACGGCGACCGGGCTGCTCACCCCCACGCTCTCCTACGACGATCTCGCCGACTGCGACCTCGTGATCGAGGCGGTGTTCGAGCTGATGGCGATCAAGAAGGACGTGTTCGGCAGGCTCGACGCCATCGTCAAGCAGGGCGCGATCCTGGCGTCGAACACCTCCTATCTCAACGTCGACGAGATCGCGGCGTCCACCAGGCGTCCCAAATCGGTGATCGGCCTGCACTTCTTCTCGCCCGCCAACGTGATGAAGCTGCTCGAGATCGTGCGCGGCGCGAAGACGTCGCCCTCGGTGCTCGCCACCTGCATGGCGCTCTCCAAGGCGATCAAGAAGGTCGCGGTGGTCGCGGGCGTGTGCGACGGCTTCATCGGCAACCGCATGCTGACGCCGCGGCAGCGCGAGGCCAATGCGCTGGTGATGGAGGGCGCCACCCCCGCGCAGGTCGATCAGGTGCTGCTCGATTTCGGCTTCCCGATGGGGCCGTTCCAGATGTCCGATCTCGCCGGGCTCGATATCGGCTGGGATCCCGACAAGTCGAACGGCGCCGAGAATTTCCGAGACGCACTCTGCGAGGCGGGTCTGCGCGGCCAGAAGAACGGCCACGGCTTCTACGACTATGACGAGAAGCGCAACCGCACGCCCAGCCCCAAGGTCGAGCAGCTGGTGCGCGAGTTCGCCGCGAAGAAGGGCATCGAACAGCGCAGTATCGACAGCCAGGAGATATTGGAGCGCCTGCTCTACCCGATGGTCAACGAGGGCGCGCTGATCCTCGAGGAGAAGATGGCGCAGCGCGCGTCCGACATCGATATCGTCTGGCTCAACGGCTATGGCTGGCCGGCGTGGACCGGCGGCCCGATGTTCTGGGCGGATACGGTGGGGCTCGACGTCGTGGTCGCGGGGCTCGAGAAGCACGCGCCCAAGATGGAAGGGCACCGGCTCTCGACGCTGCTCGCCGACAAGGCCGCCAAGCGCGAGCGCTTTACATCATGAGCGACCTG
>CAXTVK010000156.1:0-5178 GCA_964247655.1 uncultured Sphingomonadaceae bacterium
CGTCGGCAACACCGTGCTCTACGGCGCCACCTCGGGATCGCTGTTCGCCGCGGGCCAGGCAGGCGAGCGCTTTGCGGTGCGCAATTCGGGCGCGAAGGTGGTCGTGGAAGGCTGCGGCGCGAACGGCTGCGAATATATGACCAACGGCATCGCCGTCATCCTCGGCCATGTCGGCGAGAACTTTGGTGCCGGGATGACCGGCGGCATGGCGTTCGTGCTCGACGAGGACGGCTCCTTCTCCGCCCACGCCAACCCCGACAGCATCCTGTGGCAGCGCCTCGCCTCGGCGCATTGGGAAGCCGTGTGCCGCGACCTCGTCGAGGAGCATGCGCGCCGTACCGACAGCAAATGGGCGCACACCGTGCTCGCCGACTGGCCGCACTGGCGCAAGCGCATCTGGCAGGTCTGCCCGAAGGAGATGGTGACGCGGCTCGCGCACCCGCTCGACGATGCGGTGGCGGCGGTGGCGGCGGAGTAGGAGATAACTGCGGGCGCGCCTTAAAGCCCTCTCCTGCCTGCGGGAGAGGGTTGGGTGAGGGTCTTTTTCTTCTGCTATACCGGCGCCCATGCCGCCGGTCCGCCGCCAGATCAGTCCGCACGCTGCGCGCCTCAGACGCGACATGACCGACGTCGAGCAGACGCTGTGGCGGGCGTTACGCAACCGGCAGCTCGGCGATCTGAAGTGGCGACGGCAAGCGAGCGTCGGTCGCTATGTCGCGGACTTCCTCTGCGCCGAGGCGATGCTGATCGTTGAACTCGACGGCAGCCAACACAGCCCTGAACACGATGCTCTTCGTACGGCCAAGCTCGAAGCTGCGGGTTACGAAGTCCTCCGCTTCTGGAACAGCGACGTGATCACATCCTTCGAAGGCGTCTGCGATACTATCCTCGCGACCGCCGAACGCAGAAGAAGACCCTCACCCAACCCTCTCCCGTAAAGGACGGGAGAGGGCTTGAGCGTCGCGCGCGTATTCCGAAATAGGATATCTAGACACACCTCTCCCTCCGCTGGCGAGAGAAACGGCCGGCGTGCCCGCGTGCCTCGTGGCAGGCGGAGGTGTGCGGGGTTCTCATCCCGCGAGGGCCTTCATCGTCGCCGGTCGCCTGATGCCGCCTGAAGCTCGGGAAGAGCCGAGAGGGCCTTTGGAGCGCGGAGATCGATGCGATCCCGGTTGGGGCGGACGCCTGGTTATCTGCCGCCTCCGCGTGGCACGGGAAGCAAGCAAGCAGGCGCTGGCCTGGTTGATGACAAAGCGGGCTTGTCCCTCCGGATGCCCGGCACGCCGGCCGTTCGGGCGGCCGATCGCACCGCCGCCCCGTCCCGCCCGCGGCGTCGCCCTGATCGGAGGCGACAGCGGACGGTTGCGGCGTATAACCGGTTTGGTTCATTTTGTCAAGTATGATCGTCTCGATGTCATCGTGGGTACTGAGTTCATATTCGATCTTGCGATCGGCGCGCCCTTCTTCATCCTCCCCATGCGACGCATGGGGAGGATGAATGACGGTGCGCCTTGCCGATCGCCCCCTTCCCCCACGCCGCCTCCCTGCCTAAGCAGGACGCATCATGTGGCAGCTCTTCCAATTCCCGTTGTGCCCCTTTTCGCGCAAGGTCCGGCTGATGCTCGGCGAGAAGGGGGTCGGCTACGAGCTGGTGCGCGAATCGCCGTGGCTCAGGCGCGACGAGTTCCTCGATCTCAACGCCGCGGGGCAGACGCCGGTGATCGTGCAAGGCCAGACCGCGCTCGCCGATTCGAACGCGATCTGCGAATATTTCGAGGAGACGATCGACAAGGCGCCGATGATCGCCGGCGCCGCCCCCGCGCGGGCCGAGATCCGCCGCCTGGTCGCCTGGTTTGACGAGAAGCTCTACGGCGAGGTCGTCCGCCCGCTGATGGAGGAGCGCATGCTCAAGCGCCTCGTCCACCGCACCTCGCCCGACGCTAAGATGATCCGCGACGCGATGAAGCAGGCCAATGCGCATCTCGACTATATCGACTGGCTGCTCGACCATCGCCGCTGGCTGGGCGGCCCGGTGCTCAGCCTCGCCGACCTCGCCGCCGCCGCGCATCTCTCGGTCGCCGACTATCTCGGCGGGATCGACTGGCGCGGGCACGAGCAGACCAAGCAATGGTATTCGGGGCTCAAGAGCCGGCCTTCCTTTCGACCGATGCTTTCGGAGCGGATGGAAGTGATCGGGCCGCCCGAGCATTACGACAAGGTCGATTTCTGGGAATGATCGGGATGGCGACGCTCACTGACCTGAGCATTCCCCTCCCTGAAAGGGAGGGGTTAGGGGTGGGTTGCTCTCTGTATCGCGGGTCCGCTCGCCACGGGCGAACCCACCCCCGACCCCTCCCTTTCAGGGAGGGGAGAACGGCGCGAAAGGTAGCTGGGTCTTGACCACGAATGCCCCCGACACCCACGCCTACCAATCCGATCGCGCGTTCCTCGGCCATCCGCGTGGCCTCGGCTATCTGTCGTTCGCGGAGGCGTGGGAGCGGTTCTCCTATTACGGCATGGCGACGCTGCTCGCGCTGTACGGCAAGTATCAGCTGTTCCAGCCGGGGCATATCGAGCGGATCTGGGGCTTCGGCTGGTTCCGCGGGGCGCTCGAGGCGCATTACGGCGTGCTCACCCCGCTGACGATGGGCGGCGCGATCGCGGGGCTGTACGGCGGCTTCGTCTATCTGACGCCGATCGCGGGCGGGATCATCGCGGATCGCTTGATCGGCCGGACGCGCGCTGTCGTGTTCGGCGCGGTGCTGATGGCGTTCGGGCATTTCTGCATGGCGTTCGACCAGAGCTTCCTGGTCGCGCTCGCCTGCCTGCTGGTGGGGGTCGGCTTCTTCAAGGGCAATATCGCAGCCCAGGTCGGCGATCTCTATGCGCCGGGCGACCTGCGCCGCGCCGATGCCTTCCAGATCTACATGATCGGCATCCAGGTCGCGGTGGTGGTGGCGCCGCTGGTGTGCGGCGGGCTCGGGCAGAAGGTCGCGTGGCATTGGGGCTTCGGCGCTGCCGGCGTCGGCATGCTGATCGGGCTGGCGGTGTATCTCTCCGGGCGCCGCTGGCTGCCGCCCGAGCCCGCGCGCGTGCCGGGCGGCATCGTCGAGCCGCGGCCGAAGCTGGTCGCGGGCGAAGGCAAGCGCATCCTCGTGCTGGTGCTGCTGGTGCCCGTGCTGGCGTTCACCGCGGTCGGCAACCAGCAGCTGTTCGCGGCATACGAGCTGTGGGGGGACGCGCATTACCAGCTGCGCTTCTTCGGCTGGGAGATGCCGTCGACCTTCCTGATCTCGTTCGACGCGGCGGTGTCGTTCGTGACGATGGTCGGCGCGGTCGCGTTCTGGCGCTGGTACGGCCGGCGCCGGACCGAGCCCAACGAACTTACCAAGCTGACCATCGGCACCGCGATCGCGACGCTCGCGCCAGCGACGCTGGCGCTGGCCTCGCTGCACGAGGCGGCGACCGGCGAGAAGGTGAGCTTCGCCTGGGCGGTCGCGTTCCACGTGTTCAACGATCTGGGCTTCGCCAACATCTTCCCGGTCGGGCTCGCACTCTATTCGCGCGCCAGCCCCAAGGCGCTCGGCAGCACGATGATGGCGGTCTATTATCTCAACCTGTTCATCGCCGGGCTGATCGTCGCGCAGCTCGCGACGATGCTCGACAAGCTGAGCGGCTTCCAGTTCTGGGGGCTGCACGCGGTGCTGATGGCTGGCGCGCTGCTCGTGCTGCTGGTGGTGGGGCGTGTCGCGGGGCGGCTGCTGGCGCCGACGGTGGATCCCGAGGCGGAGGCGGGGTGAATGCGGTGATCCTACCCCCAACCCGTTCGTCCTGAGTAGGGACTGAGCGAAGTCGAAGGCCCGTATCGAAGGACTTGGCGCGCGTTGCGCCAGCATCCTTCGATACGCCATTTCGACAGGCTCAATGGCTACTCAGGACGAACGGGTTTGGAATGAGCGTCGCTCACACCCCCTCAGGCATCACCACGCGCGTCGTGATGTCGGACACCAGCCGCCCCGTCGCGCGATCGACGACCACCGCCTCGATCGGCGCGCCGGTCTCGGCATCGACCGCGCGGCTGAGCGGGCCGCCGCCGCAGTGCCGCGCGCCCCAGGCGCCGACCGCCATCAGGATCGGCAGGAAATCGCGCCCGGCGTCGGTGAGCAGATAGTCGTCGCGCGGGGGTCGTTCGCTGTAGCGGCGCTTCTCGAGCAGGCCCGCGTCGGTGAACGCTGCGAGCCGCCGCGTGAGGATGTTGGGCGCGATCCCCAGGCCGGTGCGGAACTGTTCGAAGCGCGTGTGCCCGCCGCCCGCATCGCGCAGGATCATCATGCTCCACGCATCGCCGACGAGGCTGAGCGCACGCCCGATCGGGCAGGCGCCTTCGGAATATTTCTCGGTGTCCATTGCACTATGATAGTGACATGCCTATCAAAGTGCAAGCGACTCGTCGAACGGGCCTGCCCAGGAGATTGATCATGAGCGACAGCACCAAAGCCACCGCACTCGTCACCGGCGCCTCCTCGGGGATCGGCGCGGTCTATGCCGACCGGCTCGCCAGGCGCGGGCACGACCTCGTCCTCGTCGCGCGCGACGAAGCGCGGCTCGATGCGCTGGCGGAGCGGCTGCGCGGCGAGACCGGGCGCACGATCGAGGTGCTGCGCGCCGACCTGACCGACCGCGGCGACATCGCCAAGGTCGAGCAGCGGCTGACCGACGACGCGTCGATCGGGCTGCTGATCAACAATGCGGGCATGTCGCTCGACGGCGGCATCCTCGAAAACGGCGCGGCCGAATATGAGCGGATCATCGCGCTCAACATCACCGCGCCCACCCGCCTCGCCGGCGCCGCCGCCAAGGCGTTCATCGCGCGCGGCAAGGGCGCGATCGTCAGCATCGCCTCGGTGCTGGCGCTCGCACCCGAAGGGTTCGACGGCATCTACAGCGGCACCAAGGCCTATCTGCTCAATCTCAGCCAGTCGCTGTCCGCGCAATATGCCGGCAAGGGGCTGTACGCGCAGGCGGTGCTGCCGGGCGCGACGCGCACCGAGATCTGGGCGCGGTCCGGCAAGGACATCGACTCGTTCCCGGCCGAGATGATCATGGGCGTGGACGATCTGGTGGATGCCGCGCTGGTCGGCTTCGATCGCGGCGAGACGGTGACGATCCCGCCGCTCG
>CAXTVK010000157.1:0-3784 GCA_964247655.1 uncultured Sphingomonadaceae bacterium
AGGTGCTCGGCGGCGTCGCCAGCATCACCCGCGACACCACCGGCGCGGTGATCAGTCACTATAATATCCAGCCGACGATCGACATCTATGCGACGCCTGCCGAGCGCGATCTCGGCGCGGTCGCGGGTGACATCAACCAGGTGCTCAAGGACCTCAAGGCGCAGGCGCCCAAGGGCACGACGATCACGCTGCGCGGCCAATATGCAACGATGAACATCGCCTTCTCGGGGCTGTTCTTCGGTCTGCTCGCCGCGATCGTGCTGATCTACCTGCTGATTGTCGTGAACTTCCAGAGCTGGCTCGATCCGTTCGTGATCATCACGGCGCTGCCCGGCGCGATCGCCGGAATCATCTGGATGCTGTTCATCACCGGCACGCCGCTCTCGGTGCCCGCGCTGATCGGCGCGATCATGTGCATGGGCGTCGCCACCGCCAACTCGATCCTCGTCATCAGCTTCGCGCGCGAAAAGCTCGAGGAACTGGGCGACGCGACCAAGGCCGCCTACGAAGCCGGCGTCACCCGCTTCCGCCCGGTGCTGATGACCGCGCTGGCGATGGTGATCGGCATGCTGCCGATGGCGCTGGGCCTGGGCGAGGGCGCCGAGCAGAACGCCCCGCTCGGCCGCGCGGTGATCGGCGGCCTCTTAGTGGCGACGTTCGGCACGCTGATGTTCGTGCCCGTCGTGTTCAGTTTCGCGCATCGCAAGGGCCGGCCCGTATCCGCCGCCGCCCGCCTGGAGGAAGCCCATGCATGACGTCTCGCACGGCGAGGACGCCCCGCAGGTCGACAACCGCCTGCTCAAGATCATCGGTATCGTCATGCTCATCGTCGCGGTGCTGCTGGTCATCTGGGGAATCCTCTCGCGCCGCCACAGCGAGCACAAGCTTGCCGACTGGACGCAGGACCAGTCGACGCAGACCGTGAGCGTCGTCCAGCCCAAGAGCGAGCCGGCGAGCAATGCGCTGGTGCTGCCGGGCAACGTCCAGGCGCTCAACAGCGCGCCGATCTACGCGCGGACCAACGGCTATGTCAGCAAATGGTATGTCGACATCGGCGCGCATGTCACCGACGGCCAGGTGCTGGCGACGATCGACGCCCCCGAGGTCGAGCAGCAGCTCGTCGCCGCGCGCGCCGATCTCGAGACCGCGCGCGCCAACCAGAATCTCTCGCAGACCACCGCGACGCGCTGGTCGACGCTGCTCCAGAAGGATGCCGTCTCCAAGCAGGAGTCGGATGAAAAGCAGGGCGATCTCGCCGCCAAGAAGGCGCTGACCAACGCCGCTGCCGCCAATGTCGGCCGGTTGAATGCGCTGACCGGCTTCACCCGGATCGAGGCGCCGTTCGCCGGCACGATCACGAGTCGCTCGACCCAGATCGGTCAGCTAGTTACGGCCGGAAGCGCCGCCGACCAGCCGCTGTTCACCGTCTCCGACGTCAGCCGGATGCGCATATATGTCCGCGTGCCGCAGGCCTATTCGGCCGAGGTCCACCCCGGGCTCCACGTCGCCTTGACGCTGCCCGAATATCCCGGCCGCAGCTTCGATGCGGTGCTCACCCGCACGGCCGGCGCGGTCGACCAGCAGTCGGGCTCGGTGCTCGTCGAGCTGCAGGCACCCAATCCCGATGGTGCGCTGAAGCCCGGTGCCTATGCGCAGGCGAAATTCCCGATCACCGGGACGTCGGGTTCGGTCGTGATCCCGTCGAGCGCGGTGCTCTATCGCAGCGACGGCACGCTCGTCGCGGTCGCGGGGCCGGGCGACAAGGTGCAGCTACACGCGATCAAGATCGGCCGCGATTCGGGCGACACGCTCGAGGTGACCGCGGGCCTCGCACGCACCGATCGCGTGATCGACAGCCCGCCCGATGCGATCGCCAATGGCGACCCCGTCAAGATCGCGCCGGCGGCCAACACCAAGGCGGCGGCCGATGCGAAGCAGTAGGGCGCTCGTCGGCGCGCTGCTGCTGTCGGGCTGTTCGCTGGCGCCGGATTATCACCGGCCCGGCATCGCGGCGCCATCGACCTATATGGAAGTGCCGACCGGCTGGACGACTGCGGCACCCGCCGCCGATGCGCCGCCCGCCGCTTGGTGGCAGAGCTTCGACGATCCGGTGCTGAACAGCCTCGAAGGGCAGATCGAGGGCGCGAACCCGTCGCTCGCCGCCGCGGTCGCGCGCTACGATCAGGCGATCGGCGCACTGCACGAAGCGCGCGCCGATCTGTTTCCGCAGATCAGCGCCAATGGCGGCGCGTCGCGCGTGCGGGCGCCGGCCGACCGTCCTTTGGCGGGCAGCGGCGCCACCGCGAGCGGAACGCAGACCTATAATCTCTATCAGGTCGGCGCCTCGCTCTCGTGGGAGATCGATCTGTTCGGTCGCGTCCGCAACACGATCGCGGCCAACCGCGCCGATGCCGCGGCCAGCGCGGCGGACGTCGCGGGCATCCGGCTCGGGCTGCAGGCGAGCCTCGCCACCGCCTATTTCCAGATGCGCGGTCTCGATGCGCGCGAGGGGCTGCTCGCGCAGACCGTCGCCGCCTATCAGCGTGCCTACGACCTCACCGTCACGCGCCACGACGGCGGGATCGGTACCGGGCTCGACGTCAGCCGCGCGCGCACCCAGCTTGCGACGGCGCGTGCCGAAGTCTCGGAGGTTCGTCAGCAGCGCGCCGCCTACGAGCATGCCGTCGCGGTGTTCGCCGGCGCGCCGCCGTCGAGTTTCTCGATCGCGGCCGACACGCACCAGAGCGTCGCGCCGTCCTTTCCCGCGAGCACGCCGTCGACGCTGCTCCAGCGCCGCCCCGACATTGATGCCGCCGAGCGTCGCGTCTTCTCCGCCAATGCGCGGATCGGCGTCGCGCGCGCGGCCCTCTATCCGACGATCTCGCTGGGCGGCAACACCGGGCAGGAGACCACCGGCCCCAATCTGCTCGGCGCGGCCAGCAGCTTCTGGGCGCTCGGCCCGGCGTCGCTCGCGTTCAGCCTGTTCGACGGCGGTGCGCGCAAGGCGCGCGTCCGCATCGCGCGCGCGCAGTTCGACGAGGCGTCGGCCAACTACAAGCAGACCGTGCTCACCGCCTTCCGCGAAGTCGAGGACGATCTCGCCCTCGGCCGCGATCTCGTCCAGGAGGCGCGCGACCAGCAGGACGCCGCGACGTCGGCCAACAAGACGCTCGATCTCGCGCTGATCCGCTACCGCGACGGCGCGTCGGACTATCTCGAGGTCGTCACCGCGCAGACCGCTGCGCTCGACGCCGAGCGCACGCTGCTCGGCCTGCAGACGCGCCAGCTTACCACGGCGGTGGATAGCGTCCGCGCGCTTGGCGGCGTCGCGGGTTAGCCGTTCCCCGCGCAGGCCGGGGCCCAGGCCCGTCGTTTGTGGCGAGCGCTATGCTCAATGGTCGAGGTGAGGCCTGGGCCCCGGCCTGCGCCGGGGAACGGTCGTCTGGATGTCCGAGCTTTCATCGCCTCCCCCGATGTGGGAAGGCGCCGACGATGCCGAGTCCGCCCGAAACCTTCGACGCCATCATCCTGGGAGCGGGCGGGGCGGGGCTGATGTGCGCCGCGATCGCCGGTCAGCGCGGCAAACGCGTGCTGGTGATCGATCATGCCGATCAGCCGGGCAAGAAGATCCTGATCTCGGGCGGCGGGCGGTGCAACTTCACCAACCTCCACACCGCGCCCGAACGCTATCTTTCGGCCAATCCGCATTTCGCCAAGTCCGCGCTCGGGCGCTACGCCCCTGAGGATTTCATCGCGCTGGTCGAGGCGCACGGCATCGCGTGGC
>CAXTVK010000157.1:3884-5067 GCA_964247655.1 uncultured Sphingomonadaceae bacterium
CGCTACGCCCCTGAGGATTTCATCGCGCTGGTCGAGGCGCACGGCATCGCGTGGCACGAGAAGACGCTGGGGCAGTTGTTCTGCGACGGATCGGCAAAACAGATCGTCGCGATGCTGCTCGACGAGTGCGACAAGGGTTCGGGCGAGGGCGACGCGACGATCCGCTGCGGTGCCGGCTTCGGCGAGATCGGCCACGCCGATGGCCGCTTCACCGTGCCGCATGGCCGCCATGTCGCGCAGGCGCCCGCGCTGGTAATCGCCACCGGCGGCCCATCGATCCCCAAGATGGGCGCGACGGGGATCGCCTACGACATCGCGCGCCGCTTCGGCCTCAAGGTGGTCGAGCCGCGACCCGCGCTCGTGCCGCTGACGCTGGGCGGGGAGGGGGCTCTCTTCAAGTCGCTCTCGGGCGTCGCCAGCGAGGTCGTCGCGACCGCGGGCAAGGCCAGCTTCCGCGAGGCGGCGCTGTTCACGCATCGCGGCCTGTCGGGCCCGGCGATCCTGCAGGCGTCGTCCTATTGGCGGCACGGCGAGACGGTCGGGATCGACTTCGTCCCCGATCGGACGAGCGGCTGGCTGCGCGACGCCAAGCGCACACGGCCGCGCGCCGGCTTGCGGTCGGTGCTTGGTGCCGAACTGCCCGATCGACTGGCGGAGGCGTTGGCGGATCGGCTCGGGCTCGGCGGCGACCTCGCCAACCTGCCCGATCGTGCGCTTGAGACGGCCGAGCGCCGGCTCGCCGACTGGCGGTTCGCCCCCGACGGGACCGAGGGCTTCGCCAAGGCCGAGGTCACCGTCGGCGGCATCGCGACCGCCGGCCTTTCGTCGCAGACGATGGCGGCGCGCACCGTTCCCGGCCTCTACGCGATCGGCGAGGCGGTCGACGTTACCGGCTGGCTCGGCGGCTATAATTTCCAATGGGCGTGGGCGAGCGGCTGGGCGGCGGCGCAGGCGATCTAGCGTCAACCGTTCCCCGGCGCAGGCCGGGGTCCAGGCCCCACCTCGCTATTCGAACGCGGCCCCAGCCACACGCTACGGGCCTGGGCCCCGGCCTTCGCCGGGGAACGAAAGGGGCTACCCCTTCTCGCCGTCGTCGATCACGCCCTGCGCACCCGTCGGCACCGCGCCGATCCACTGGACCTGCTGCGGCGTCGTGCCGAGCTCGATCCCCGCCTCGGGCATC
>CAXTVK010000158.1:0-5025 GCA_964247655.1 uncultured Sphingomonadaceae bacterium
ATCGTGGAGGATCATGTGGCCGTAGATCGATCCCTCGATCTCGCCGACATGGATGCTGATCCCCGATGCGGTGGTGTAGCCGCCGAGCTGCCCTGCGATGAAGCGCTTGCCGGGGCCGGTGTTCAGCCCGACGATCAGCACCGCTATCAGCGCGAGCAGCACCGCAAGCGCGATCGCCACCCACTTGGCGATCCGCGCCCACAGCGGTCGGCGATCGATCACGACGACGGTCTCGTCCCCGTCCGCCATCAGAATGCCTGCCCGATCGAGATGTAGAGCGCGATCTTGGATTCGCCGGGTTGGCGGTCGATCGGGGTCGCGACGTCGAAGCGCAGCGGCCCGAAATTGGTGTAGTAGCGCCCGCCGATGCCCGCGCCGTAACGTAAGCCACCGAAGCCCGGCGTCGATTTTTCGCCGACACGGCCCGCATCGAAGAACGGCACGACGCCGAAATTGCCGAAGCGGTAGCGCGCCTCGAAGGCGAGTTCGGTCGAGCTCAGCCCGCCGATCGGGTTGTTCTGCAGGTCCTTGGGGCCGAGCTGCTGATAGCCGAAGCCGCGCACCGATCCGCCGCCGCCGGCATAGAGCCGCCGCGAGGGCGCGATCTCGTCGATGTCGCTGACGCCCTCGATCGAATTCACCATCGCGCGGCCGGCAAGCACGATCGACCGGCCGATCGGCAGATACGCCGTCCCCTGCGCGGTCAGCCGGGCATAGCCCTTGAAGCCGCTGCGGATCGACGCCTCGGGGCTGACGCGCGCGAGCAGGCGGAAGCCCCTGGTCGGGTTGAGCAGGCTGTCCGAGCGATCGTACAGCACCTCGACCGGCAGCGCGCCGATCAGATAGTTGCGGCGCGGCCGGTCGCCGGTGAGATCGGTTGCGGCGCCCTGCTCGTTGGTGCCGATGATCTCGGCGCCATAGGTGTAGCTCCAGCGCTTCTGCCAGATCGGCGTGCTTTGCCGCGACCAGTTGACCGAGAGGTTGAGCGTGTTCGCCTGATAGGCATCGTAGTTCGTGCGATCGAAGCCGCCCGAGATCTGGAAGGTGCGGTCGCGCTGCCCGGCGTTGGAACGGCGGAAGGCGAGGTTGGCGCCCTGCTCCTCGGTGCCGCCGATCACGGTGGCGGTGAGCGCGCCCTCGGGCGGGAAGAGGTTGCGGTTGGTCCAGCTCGCCTCGGCCTTGATGCCTTGGCCGGTGCCGTAGCCCGCAGAGCCCGCCCAGCTGCGCCACGGGCCCTTCTCCTGCGTCACCAGCAGGTCGACCACCTCGGTGCCGTCGGCCGCCTTGGTGCCGGTGTCGACGGGCTGGATCGCGACGGTCGAGAAGATGCCGGTGCCGACCAGCGCCTGGCGCAGATCGTCCGCCATCCGACTGTCGTAGACGTCGCCGCGATCGAAGCGCGGGAAGACCGACAGATGCTCGACCGAGAAGATCTGATCGCCCTTGGTCTGCAGGCCGCCGAAGCTCGATTTCGGGCCCGAGGCGAGCGGCAGCGTATAGTCGCCGCTGTGCGTCGCGTCGTCGAGCAGGATGTCGCGCTGGCAGACCTTGGCGAAGGGATAGCCCTGCTGCGGCAAAGCCAGCGAAATCTGCGCCTCGCCGCCCTCGATCGCGATCGAGCGGATCGGATCGCCGACCTTTACCTGCGTCGTCAGCGCAGTCGTCGCGCGCGTCGTCGGATCGGGATCGGCGCCGGTGATCGCGATACGGGCGAGATCGTAGCGCAGCCCCGGCGTCACCGAGATCGTCGCGACCACCTGCCCCGGCTGGTCCTTCACCGGCGCGACGGTCGACGAGGCGACGCCGTCATAATAGCCTTCGGAGCGCAGCAGCCGCTCGGCGAGCTGGACGTCATCGACCGCGCGCGCGGAGACCTGCGCGGCGTTGGCCGCCTTCTTCTTGCCGTTCTCGAGCTCGGAAAGGCTGCGGAACTGCGCCTCGAGCCCGATCTTCTTCAGCCCGTCGACCTGCATCGTATAGCGGATGCGCGTGTCTTCGCCGCTCGGCACCTTGGCCTTGCTGGTGTCGGGCGTCGGATCGAAGCCGGCGAGCGGGGGCAGCGGCTGCGCGAGCACGGGATCGGTGACCGGCGCGGTCGTCGCCGGCTCCGCGGGCGCCGCCACGGGAATGGCGGGCGGTGCGGCGACGCTGTCGAGCGGCGGCAATGCGGCGGTGAACGACGGATCGCCAACGGGATCGACCGCATGCTCCTGCTGGTCGGGTGCGGGCGGCGGATCGGCGCGGTGCGCGATCGCGGCCGAAGTCATCGTCAGGGCGAGCGCGAGCGCCGACAGGGGCAAGGAACGCATGACGGACGCACCGGCGCCTACTCGCTCCATACGGCCTGAACGCAACCCCAATCCCCCAACGACGCCCGGCGGGCATACCGTCCCCGATTCGGAAATACCAGACCGCACAACGGCTTCGTCCGCCCGCGCATGTTCACCGGCGGGACATAATCGCCCCGTCGCGGGTTGAACCGCGATGCACAACGAAGACGCCACGATCGCCGAGACCGCGCAGGCCGCGCAGGCCGCGCCCGACGGACGCATGCATGACGGCCGCCTCCATCAAGCGAAGCATCTCGCGCACAAGGCCGAGGCCGCCTCGGTCGGCTTCTTCGGCAAGCTGTGGGCGAAGATGGGGCAGGACAACATCACGCTGATGGCGGCGGGCGTCGCCTTCTATTGTTTCCTGTCGCTGGTGCCGCTGCTCGGCGCGGTGATCCTGAGCTACGGGCTGATCGCCGACCCGGGGACGATCGCCGACCATATCCGGACGATCGTCTCGATCGTGCCCAAGGATGCCGCCAAGCTGATCCTCGATCAGTTGGTGGCGGTCGTCACCGCCTCGTCGGGCAAGACCGGCTTCGGGCTGATCCTCGCGCTGCTGTTCGCGGTCTACGGCGCGACCCGCGCCTCCACCTCGATCATGACCGCGCTCAACGTGATCTACGGCCAGCAGGATCATCCGCGCAGCTTCGTGATGGGGATCGTCGTGTCGATGGCGATCATCGTCGGCGCGGTCGCGGTCGCGATCACCGGGCTGCTCGCCGCGACTATCTTGGGCTGGCTGCAGACGCTACTCGTCGGGCTCGGCCCGGTCGCGCTGTTCGTGATCAAGCTGGGGACGTGGATCGTCGCTGCGGTGCTGGCGAGCGCGACGATCGGCGGGGCCTATCGCTTCGGCCCCAATCGCGCGCCATCGGGTTGGCAGTGGATCAGCATGGGATCGGGGCTGGCGACGCTGCTGTGGCTCGCGGCGACCGTGGGTCTCGGATTCTACGTCTCGCGCTTCGGCAACTACAACGCCACCTACGGCTCGCTGAGCGCGGTGGTGGTGCTGCTGATGTGGTTCTACGTCTCGGCCTACGCGATCCTGCTCGGCGCGACGGTCAACGCGGTGCTGTGGCCGCAGAAGCGTCGGCAACCGGTGCCTGCCGCCTGAGCGCGGCGATCGCCGCCCGACGTTCCTGCTCGATCTCGTGCCAGCGTAGCAGGCCCCCTGCCGCGACCAATGCCGCGCCAACCGGGCGCCGCCCGCGGACGAGCAACAGGGATACGCCGGTGGTGAGCAGCGTCGTCGAGATCGCGCCCGAGCGCGGCACGCCGGTGCCCTTCTGCACCGCACCGACCAGCATCGTCTTCGCCAGCGATCTCAACATCGTCCAATCTCCTTCCGCCGCCAGACGCTTCGCCCACGCGCCGGTTCCACCTTCCGGGCTTGCACTATCCCCATGCTTGGGGGCAAGGAAGAGACAGGGAACAAAGGCAAGCGATGCACACGACGGTCAGCCATTATCTCGATCGCTTTATCGAAAAAATCGAGGTGCGCGATGCGCTGACCAGCGAGGAGCGCGCGGCGCTCACCGACCTGCCGCAGAAACTCGTGCAGACCGCGGCGCGCGCGACGATCGTGCAGGAGGGCGAGAAGCCGACGCATTGCTGCACCGTGGTCGAGGGGATCGTCTACCGCTGCAAGATGGCGGCGAGCGGGCGGCGGCAGATTATCTCCTTCCACGTTCCCGGCGACATGGTCGATCTCCACACCGTGTTGTTCAAGGTCGCCGATCATACGATCGAGACGGTGCGCAACAGCGCGGTCGTGCTGATCCCGCATGCCGCGATCCTCAAGACCGCGGAGGACCATCCCGCGCTCGCCCGCGCCTTCTGGTACGACACGCTGCTCGATGCCTCGATCCAGCGCGAGGCGCTGCTCAACAACGGCAGGCGGGACGCGCGCGCGCGCACCGCGCATCTGTTCTGCGAACTGGCGGTGCGGTTGAAGCGCGTCGGCCTGGTCGACGGCGGCAGCTTCGAGCTGCCGCTGACGCAGACCGACATCGCCGACGCGCTTGGCATCACGCCGATCCACACCAACCGCGTGATGGCCAAGTTCCGCACCGAAGGGCTGATCGCGTTCGGCGGCAAGTCGGTGACGATCTTCGACTGGAAGGCGCTGGTCGCGCTCGGCGAATTCGATGCGACCTATCTGCATCTGGAGGGGCCGAGCGACCTCCATCTGTGAGGCGCTATGCCCGGGTGGGTAGTGTAACGACGAGGTCGCTTTGACCGACGATCCTCCTCCCCCGATCCGCCGGATCATCCATGTCGACATGGATGCCTTCTACGCGTCTGTCGAGCAGCGCGACGATCCGGCGCTGCGGGGCAGGCCGGTCGCGGTCGGCGGATCGCGCGAGCGAGGCGTGGTCGCCGCCGCCAGCTACGAGGCGCGGGTTTTCGGGGTGCGCTCGGCGATGCCATCGGTCACCGCGCGGCGGCTGTGTCCCGATCTGGTCTTCGCGCGCCCGCGCTTCGAGGTCTACCGCGAGGTCTCGCGCCAGATCCGCGCGATCTTCGCGCGCTACACCGCGCTGATCGAGCCGCTGTCGCTCGACGAGGCCTATCTCGACGTCACCGAGGACGCTGCCGGGATCGGCAGCGCGACCGCCACCGCGCTCGCGATCCGCGCCGCGATCAGGCAAGAGACCGGGCTCACCGCGTCGGCGGGCATCTCGTACAACAA
>CAXTVK010000159.1:0-4954 GCA_964247655.1 uncultured Sphingomonadaceae bacterium
TTCCCGGCAGCGAGGTCGACGTCAACGTCCACCCCGCCAAGACCGAGGTGCGCTTTCGCGAACCCTCGCTGGTGCGCGGGCTGATCGTCGGGGGCTTGCGTGCCGCGCTCGATGGTGCGGGGCATCGCAGCGTCCAGCGACCGTCGGCGGCCGCGCTCGGCCAGTGGCGATCGGAGCCGATGGGCGCAAGCGTCGCGACACTGCCACTGCCCGTCGCCGAGCGCCAATATGGCGTGTGGGACGCGCGGCCGTCGTGGCGACCCGAGGCGCCCGCACCCTCGGGCCGCGCCGAGGTCGCCGCGCTAGCGACGCCATCGGCGGTCGAGCACCCACTCGGCATCGCGCGCGGGCAGGTCGCTGCCACCTATATCGTCGCCGAGGCCGAGGACGGACTGGTGCTCGTCGACCAGCACGCGGCGCACGAACGGCTCGTGCTCGAGCGCATGCGTCGCGCGATGGCGAACGGCGGCGTGGCTTCGCAGGCACTGCTGCTCCCCGAGGTGGTCGAACTCGACGAGAGCGGTTGCGACCGGCTCGAGACGCGGATCGACGAACTGGCCGCGATGGGCCTCGAACTCGAACGCTTCGGCCCGCGCGCGATGCTGGTCCGCGCCGTCCCCGCGATGCTCGGTCGCACCGACGTGCGCGGCCTTGTCACCGATCTCGCCGACGAGATCGCCGCCTATGACGAGGCGCTGAGCCTCAAGGAGAAGCTCGACGCGGTAGCGGGCACGATGGCCTGCCACGGCTCGGTCCGCGCGGGGCGCATACTCTCGGTCGCCGAGATGAACGCGCTGCTCCGCGAAATGGAGATCACCCCGCATTCGGGCCAGTGCAACCACGGCCGGCCGACCTGGGTGAAGCTGGGCCACGGCGATATCGAGAAGCTGTTCGGGCGGAAATAGCGTACGCAGACGCTCTTGGGTGCCTCGAACGCATAGGCTCCGACGATCGCCGGGGTCGCACCGACTGCCGACATGATCCCCCCTCCCTGAAAGGGAGGGGACGGGGGTGGGTTGTTCTCCGTATCGCGTAGCCGTCGTTGCGACGTCCCGACGAAGACGACGTCCTTAAAGCGATTATAGTGGTGGTGCGTCCGCGCCTCATGCGAACCCACCCCCAACCCCTCCCTTTCAGGGAGGGGAGTGAATGATCGCCTCCGTCAACGGCGGTGATCCGCAAGTGCCGACGCACGATGCTCCGATCAATTCCGCCGCGCACCCACCATCGGTTCGCCGGGGAAGATCTGGATCGAGATTTCCAGCTTCGCCTCGTCGAGCACGTCGACCCATCGTACGCGTGCGTCGGCCGGGGCCGTCGAGGCCGACAGTTCCTCCGCGAGCGCGAACGCGGCACGGCAGGCCTCGCCGAGGCTGCCGATGCGGTCGTGCCGCTCTCGCCGACTGCCGTCGTCCAGACGAACGTCGATATGGAACGAGCGCATGCGGACCTCCGGAGCGTCGTAAGCGCAATAGGGAGCATCCGCCTCGTGGTTGAGCCGTGTTGGATGGATTGCCTTGATGTCGATCAAGGCTTGTCGCGCCCGGAAGTCAAGTTACGATCCGTTCTAATCTTGACTGCCAAGTCGACGGTCGGCGCGTCCGATCCGCGCATCGCCCGGCGCGAGATCTGCGACGCGCGCCGCCCTCCCGCCGACCGACGCCGGCGACGGCGCGTCGTCAGCCCGCCATTGCGTCCGGTGCCCTGCGCCCACGCTTGACCATCAGCTTGTTGAGCGCGTTCACATAAGCGCGCACGCTCGCCACCATCGTGTCGTGATGCGCGCCGGTGCCGCGCGTCGTGCGGCCGTCCTCGGCGAGCACCACCGAGACCTCGGCCTGCGCGTCGGTGCCGCCGGTGACCGCATGGACCTCGTAGCGCTCCATCGCCGAGGCGTCGTGCGGCACGAGCTCGCGGATCGCGTTGAACAGCGCGTCGACGGGGCCGTTGCCGCGCGTGGCCGCGGTCTTCTCGACGCCGTCGATCTCGAGCGTGAGGATCGCGCGCGCGGGGCCCGTGCCGCAATGGATCTCGACGTCGCGGACCTGGATGCTGTCGTGGCCGCGCACCACCTCGTCGTCGACCAGCGCGACGATATCCTCGTCGAACACCGCCTTCTTGGCGTCGGCGAGCGCCTTGAAGCGCACGAACGCGTCCTGGAAGGCGTTGTCGCCGAGCTGATAGCCCAGCGTCTCGAGCTTGGCACGAAAGGCGGCGCGGCCCGAATGCTTGCCCATGACGAGGTTGGAGGTCGATACGCCGACGCTTTCGGGGGTCATGATCTCGTAGGTCGACGAGTCCTTGAGCATGCCGTCCTGGTGGATGCCGCTCTCGTGCGCGAAGGCATTGGCGCCGACGATCGCCTTGTTGGGCTGGACCTGGAAGCCGGTCACCGCCGAGACCAGCCGCGACGAGCGCGTGATCTCGGTCGAGACGATGTTGGTGCGATAGGGCATGACGTCGCCGCGCACCTTGATCGCCATCGCAATCTCCTCGACCGCGGCGTTGCCGGCGCGCTCGCCGATGCCGTTGATCGTCGATTCGACCTGGCGCGCGCCCGCCATCACCGCCGCCAGCGTGTTGGCGACGCCGAGTCCCAGATCGTTGTGGCAATGCGTCGAGAACACCGCCTTGTCGGCATTGGGGACGCGCGCGATCATGTCGCGGAACAGCGCGCCATAGGTTTCCGGCGTGGCATAGCCGACCGTGTCGGGCAGGTTGATCGTCGTCGCGCCCGCGTCGATCGCGGTCTCGATCGCGCGCGCCAGGAAATCGGGTTCGGAGCGCGTCGCGTCCTCGGCGGACCATTCGACATCCTCGCACAGATTGCGCGCGCGGCCGACGGTGCGCGCGATCGCGGCCATCACCTCGTCGGGGGTCTTGTTGAGCTTGACGCGCATGTGGAGCGGCGATGTCGCGATGAAGGTGTGGATGCGCGGGCGGCGGGCGTGCTTTACCGCTTCCCAGGCGCGATCGATGTCGCCGTCGCTGGCGCGCGCGAGGCTGGCGATGATCGCGCGGTCGGCATGGCGCGCGACTTCGCGCACTGCCTCGAAATCGCCCTCCGAGGCGATCGCGAAGCCGGCCTCGATCACGTCGACGCCCATCGCTTCCAGCTGGGCGGCGATCTTGAGCTTCTCCTCGAGATTCATCGAGCAGCCGGGCGATTGCTCGCCGTCGCGCAAGGTGGTGTCGAAGATCAGGATGGTGGTGTCGGTCATGGTGGCACTCCGCGCCCGAGCGCGCTTGAAGCTGGTCGGGCAGATTCCGGTTCGTCTTGAAGCCCGTCTGCCGGGCGGCGATCATCCCTTAGGCGGCGGCGCGGACCGTGGCCCACGCGCAAGCGACGCGCCTAAGGGCGCGTAAGTCGAAGCAGGGGAAGGCGAAGCGCCAGCGTCATCGACGAAATGATGCGATAGCTGACCGTGAATGTCCAGCAATTTTCGAGATGCGATCGGCGTTAACAGCGCGGCAACGCCTCTCCCGCTAAAGCATGACATTGTTTTGCCGAGGATTTTCCTGATGATCCGCCTGACCTACATCAGCACGGCGCGAGCCGATCTCGACGACGCGGCGTCGGCGGCGCTGCTCGCGACCTCGCAGCGCAACAACCGGCGGGTCGGACTTACCGGCCTGCTGCTGTTCGACGGCGTGCGCTTCCTGCAGGCGCTCGAGGGCGAGGAGTCGGCGCTGCTCGCGACCTTCGCGCGGATCAAGGCCGATCCGCGCCACCGCGCCTGCGTCGAACTCGGCCGCGCCGATGTCGATGCGCGCGGCTTCGGCGAATGGGACATGGCGTGGCATCGCGTCGCGACGGGCGGTGCGCGCGAGACGCTGGTCGAGACGGTCGATCGGCTGGTGGCTCAGGTGCCCGATCCGAACACCCGCGCCCTGTTCATGAGCTTCGCACGGCTCGATCGCCGCGCCGCCTGAGATCAGCGCTTCTCGAACGCCGCCGCGATCGTCACCTCGACATGGTCGGAGACGAGCGGGACGAGCTTGGTGATGCCGAACTGGCTGCGCTCGATCATCAGGCGACCGTCGAAGCCGATCGTCGCCGCCTTGCTCATCGGATTGGCGCCGGCGCCGCGGAAGTGGGCGCGGATCTGGGCGGGGCGGGTGACGCCGTGCAGCGTCAGATTGCCCTCGATCATCGCCAGGCCCTCGGGGCCGGGCGTCACCTTGGTCGAGACGAAGGTGGCGGTGGGATATCGGCCCGCATCGAGCCAGTCCGCCGAGTTAAGCTCGCCGTCGAGCTTCGCGCTGGTGGTATGGATCGAGGCGATCGGCAGCGTGACCGACAATTGCGTCGCGGTGAGCTTGGCAGGGTCGAGTGCCAGCGTGCCCGATGCCTGCGACAGGAAGCCGCGGAAGATCGAGAAGCCCATGTGATCGACCGCGAACACGATCTGCGTGTGGTTCGGCTCGACCGCATAGCTGCCCGCGATGACCTTGGATGGATCGGGCGTGCCGGGAAGCACCGGCGCCTGCGCTACCGCGCCGGAGGCGAGGAGGGCGGCGGCGAGGAAGGACAGGGGACGCATCGACAGGCTCCGTATTGTGTGGACGCGATTTAGCCGGGGAGGCGGTATCCAAGATAGCAGGAATTTGCCGATGTGATCGTTCGAGGAAGTTGGGAAGTTGTGCGGACGAATCCTCCCCCGGAGGGGGAGGGGGACCACCCGCAGGGTGGGGAGAGATGGCCCCGTCGCTGACGGGCGCGCGCGCATCTGCGTTGCGCCCGCCTCCACCCCTCCACCACCGGCTGCGCCGGCGGTCCCCCTCCCCTTGCAGGGGAGGAGCTTACACGCTCAGTTCTTGTCCTTGTCGACCAGCGCGCCCTTGCCGATCCACGGCATCATCGCACGCAGTTCGGCGCCGACCTGCTCGATCGGGTGCGCGGCGGCCTGCTTGCGCGCGGCCTTGAGCTCGGGCTGGCCGGCGCGGTTGTCGA
>CAXTVK010000160.1:0-4905 GCA_964247655.1 uncultured Sphingomonadaceae bacterium
CGAGATGGTGCAGCGCGCGCTCGTCGGTGCCGCCGATATACATGCCGGGGCGGCGGCGGACGGGCTCGAGCCCTTCGAGCACCTCGATCGAGGAGGCATCGTAGCTGTCGGAACTGCCGGGGCGAGGGGATGCGAAGAGGTCGTCGGTGGCCATCGATGGCGAGCCTAGCGGGTCATGCAGCCCAAGCAAAGCGTTCCGTACCTGTTCCGGAGCGCCGGCCAAAGCCCTCTCCCGTGAAGGACGGGCGCAGGCTTTTCGCTTCGCGCTTTGCAAATACCCCATCGTCCGCTATTCGCCGCCCCGCCAGAGGGTCGGGCGGCCGCGGCCTCGCGCAAGCGGGGGCGAGGAAAGTCCGGGCTCCACGGAAAGCACGGTGCCGGGTAATGCCCGGCGGGGGCGACCCCAGGGACAGTGCCACAGAAAACAGACCGCCCTGTCTCGACAGGGTAAGGGCGAAACGGTGCGGTAAAAGCGCACCGCGTCCCTGGTAACAGGGGCGGCACGGCAAACCCCACCGGGAGCAAAACCGAATAGGGATCGCACGAACCTTCGGGTTCAGGGGCCGCTTCCGCCTCGCGATCCGGGTTGGTTGCTGGAGGCGGCGAGCGATCGCCGTCCTAGAGGAATGGTCGCCCATCCCCGGATTTTGGTCCGGGGTGGACAGAACCCGGCTTACAGACCCTCTGGCATTTTCCCCCTTTGGCTTTTGCGGACTCATGCCCTAGCAGGGGCGGCGATGCTCGAAAGCCCGACGCCGGACCGCAACGCCACCGTCCTGCTGCTGCTGGCGATCGCCGGTTGCGTCGACGTCGTCGGCCTCGGCGAGACCGGCCGCTATTTCGTCTCCTATATGAGCGGCAATACGACTCAGCTCGGCCAGCTGCTCGCCTATCACGACTATGCGGCCGCGTTGATGCCGATCGGGCTTATCGCTTTGTTCGTCGGCGGCGCGACGCTGGGCACGCTGATCGTCGAGGCGGCAGGCGCGCGCGCAGCGGGTGCGCTGCTGCTCGTCGAGGCGGCGCTGCTCGCGCTCGCCTATGCGGGGCTGGGCACGCTGCGGCCGATGCTGGGCGTGATCCTGTTGCCGGTGGCGATGGGGCTCGCCAACATCGTCACGCTGCACAATGGCGGCGCCAGCCCCGGCACCACCTATGCGACCGGCACGCTGGTCAAGCTCGGCGTCGCGCTCGCCGGGCTCGGGCGCGACAGCGGCGGGAGCCGCGCGCGCGACGTGCTGCGCTATGCGATCATGTGGCTCGCGCTGCTCGCCGGCGGGATGCTCGGCGCGATCGGGCAGCTGCGGTGGGGCGCCGCGGTGCTGCTCGTCCCGGTCGCAGCACTGGCCGTGCTCGGCCTCGTCGACCTTATGCTGGCTGGCCGCAGGCGCGCCTGAAAAATATCCGCGCGCGCAGTCGCCTAATCCCCTGCCGCACCCTAGATGGGGCAGGATGAAGAGACGGCAGACGCGATCCGACGACTGGGGCTTTCCCCGCTGGCGCAGCTACGGCAGCGAGACAGCGGCGACGCGCGTGCGGATGTGCGACCGCCACGGGTGCGACAAGCCCGGCGACCGCCCCGCGCCGAAATCGCCCAACAGCCCCGAACGCTGGTATTTCTGCGAGGAGCATGCCGGCGAATACAACCGCAACTGGGATTATTTCCAGGGTCTCTCCGCCGAGGAGGCGGCCGCGCGCGAGGCCGACGAGCGGCGCACGTCCGCCGGCTACCGCGAATCGTCGCACAACGCCTGGGCCGGCCCCGGCGACGGCAGCCGCTCGCGCGACGAGATGCGCGCCTATGATGCGCTCGAGCTCGAGACCGACGCGACGATGGAGGAGGCCAAGGCGGCGTGGCGCCGGCTCGCCAAGGCCAACCATCCCGACGTCAAGCCCGGCGACGCGGATGCCGCCGAGCGCTTCCGCAAGGTCCAGGCCGCATGGGACGTGCTGCGCACCGCCGAGGAGCGGCGGCAGGCTCTGCCATGAAGACGCTGGTCCGCACGCAATGGACCGCGACGGTGCTGGTCTGCGGCAAATGCTCGAAAAAGCTGGGCGGCGGGTTCGGCGACAAGCGCGACACCTCGCTGGTCAAGCTGCTCCGCAAGCTCGGCGGCGGCAAGAAGCGCAAGGCCGCGTTCGGGCTGATCGAGACGAAGTGCCTCGGCATCTGCCCCAAGGGCGCGGTGGTGACGGTCGACGCCGCGCATCCGGGCCGGTGGCAGATTTTCGAGGCGGGGACGCCCAAGGATCAGGTGGTCGCGCGGCTGGGGCTGCCTGAGGCGTAGGCAGAGTGCTTCATCTTGTTCCCCGGCGAAGGCCGGGGCCCAGGCCTCACGCTTGCAATCGCCGTCGCGCCCGCCACGCGTTCCGGGCCTGGGCCCTGGCCTTCGCCGGGGAACGACTAGGGCGTATCGACACTCAGGTGATAGCTGAGACATCCTCCCCCGCCAGGGGGAGGGGGACCATCCGAAGGATGGTGGAGGGCGAGGACGGCGGTATCGTATCGAGAGAGCGCCGCCGGCCGCCCCCTCCGTCGCCTTCGGCGCCACCTCCCCCTGGCGGGGGAGGATGATCGAATGTCGATACGCCCTATGCATTCCCATTCTGATGCTGAATGTCGATCCAGCCGAGGCCTTAGCTTTTTATTCGGACGCCGCGCCCGCAACGTGTTCCGGGCCTGGGCCCCGGCCTTCGCCGGGGAACGACTAGGACGTATCGACACTCAGGTGATAGCTGAGACATCCTCCCCCGCCAGGGCGAGGGGGACCATCCGAAGGATGGTGGAGGGGGAGGACGGCGGTGTCGTATCGAGAGAGCGCCGCCGTCCTCCCCCTCCGTCGCCTTCGGCGCCACCTCCCCCTGGCAGGGGAGGATGAGCGAATGTCGATTCGCCCTAGCATTCCCATTCTGATTCTGGATGTCGATCCAGCCCAGGCCTCAGCTATTTATTCAAACGCCGCGCCCGCCACGCGTTCCGGGCCTGGGCCCCGGCGTTCGCCGGGGAACGGTTTGCCGGCTACCCATCGCCCTCACTGTCCGGCAGCGGATCGCGGCCCGAGATGCGCTTCGCCAGCGCCGCCGTTGCCGCATAGTCGCCGAAGTCGCCCGACAACTGCAGCACATGATCGCTCGCCAGCGCGCCCGCCGGGCTCAAGCCGAGCGCCTTGCCGTCGAGCGTGCAGGCGACCGTATCTCCGGAAGGCGCACCGATCGCGGTCGCAGCGGCGGCCGTCAGCGTGACCATCAGCGAGGGCTTGCCGCTAATATCGGGGATCGCGCGCGCGTCGAGGATATCGGTGGGCTTGAGCGCATGGCCGGCGACGACGAACGCGCCGGTGGGATAGGTCTTCGCCGGCGCGGCCCCCGGTTTCGCCGCGATCGCGCTGCCGGTCAGCAGCAGTGCGGCGCCCAGCGCGATCAGGAGGCGTCCGCGCATCAGACGCCCGCGTAGCGCGCCGCGGTGTCGCGGATCAGCGCGATCATGTTGGGGATGCCGGAGGTCCGATTCGATGAAAGATGCTTCTCAACCTCGAAGGGAGTTAAAGCGCCTTCGATATCGACGGCCAGAACTTCTTCGGGGGTTCTGTCTTGTACCGTCATAAGTACAAGCGCGACGATGCCCTTCGTTATCGCGGACTGGCCGTCTGCTAAAAAGTGCAATCGACCATCATCGCGGCGGATTGGGTAGGCCCATACCTTGGAAAGACAGCCGCGTACCAATGTCGTATCGGTCTTTAGAGCCTCAGGCATCGGTTCCATAGCCCGACCGACTTCAATGAGAAGACGATAGCGATCATCCTTATCGTCGTAGAATGCATATTCGTCGCGGACGGCGTCGAGGGTGGTGGACATGGGTGCGCGATTAGCAGGGGGGGCAAGCGAGGGGAAGTCAGCTCCCTCATCCTCCCCGCGCGAAGCGGGGGGAGGGGGACCGCCGCCGCAGGCGGTGGTGGAGGGGCGGTGCTGTAGGCGCCGCGTTCGAAGCGATCCCCCTCCACCACCCGCTTTGCGGGTGGTCCCCCTCCCCATCGGAGATGGGGAGGATGTTTCCCTACAGATCGATCCCCGCCGCGATCGCCTCGAGCTTGCGGATGCGTTCGCGCAGGTCGGCGAGTTCGATGCGCGCGCCGGCGGTGGTCGGGCGGGGCATGTCGTGTTCGGGCGCGTGCGCCATCGCGCCGCGCTGGAGATCGAGCCAGCCGCGCCAGCCGGCGAGGCCCGCGGTGGTCAGCATCGCCAGCCCGCCGAGCGCGGCGGTGGAGACGGTGAGCAGGGGAAGGATGTCGGTCATCGCATCTATCCTTGAGCGGTTGGGTTTCGGCGCGTCGCCTCAGGGCCGGTCACGCAGCGATTCGATCTCGCGGTCGAGCGAGGTGGAGTGGTCGGTGGCGATCCGTTCGAGCACCGCGATCCGCTCTTTCAGCGAACGGACCTCGTCGCGCAGCCGGCGCGCCTCGGCGTCGTCCTGCGCGGGGCGCGGCGCCATCGCATCGAGGCGGTCGCGCCGCTTGCCCGTCGGAAGGCCGCAGCGATCGCGGAAGATCCGAGCGCCCAGCACCATCGCGACGATCACGACGATCATCCATTCTCCGTGGTTCATCGCAAATCTCCTTGCAGCGTGAGGGGCTTAGTTGAGCGGGCTGTCGCGTAGGCGATCGATCTCGTCGGCAAGATTGGTCGAGCGATCGGTGAGGATGCGTTCGAGCACAGCGACGCGCTGTTCGAGCCGCTCGGTCTTGGCGGCGTATTGCGCGGCCTTCTCGGCGGTGGCGTCGGTCGAGGCCTGCGCCATCCGCTCCTTGGTCGCGAGCCAGGCCTCGAAGGGGCGGCGGGCGATCGCGACGATCGGGATCGAGACCGCGATGATGGGAACGAGGATGCCGATGTCCATGTCAGATACTC
>CAXTVK010000161.1:0-4900 GCA_964247655.1 uncultured Sphingomonadaceae bacterium
CCAATTGCGACATGCGCAGCCTCTACATCAATTGCGAGATCATGCTGCGGATCGAGGATGTCGCGGTCGCCGCACGATTGCGCCGCTATGCCGAAGCCGAGACGGCCGACGCGCGCGAAGCCAGCGAAGACCTGATCCGCCGCCGGTCGAACGCGTGGACGCGGTTCAAATGGGCGATCGCCTATTTCGTCGTCGCGGCGGTGGACTATTCGGTCACGCGCCGCGTCAATTTCGGGCGGATCGGTGCGGAGATATAACGCCGTCCCGCACTACCCATCATCCCGGCGAAAGCCGGGACCCATAGACGGGAGCGCTCGCTAACGAAGCGTCGCGCTCATCCCACACCAAATTGCATCCATGGGTCCCGGCTTTCGCCGGGATGACGGATAAGGTGCAACGCCGTTGAGGCGTCAGTCCTTGCGGAACCACCAGAGTTGCGCGGGCGGCACGTTGATCGGCTCGAAGGCGTGGTCGACGCGGTCGAAATAGGGCTCGATGATGTCGCGCACGCTCGGGCGGAACTGGTAGACGAGGAAGGCGCCGCCGGGCTTGAGCACCGCCTGCGTCGCCTCGGCGATCTCGGCACCGACGCCGGGCGGCAATGTCGAGAAGGGCAGTCCGGAGATCGCGTAGTCGGCCTGATCGAAGCCGAGATCGGCGACGATCTGGCGCACGTCGGCGGCCGAACCGTTGACGATCTGCAGCCGCGAGTCGGGGATGGTGCGCTTGAGATAATCGCAGAAATCGGGGTTGGTATCGATCGTCACCAGCGTCGCATCGGGGGCGAGCCGGTCGAGGATCGGGCGCGTGAAGGTGCCGACGCCGGGTCCGTATTCGACGATCAGCTTGGTGTTGGCCCAATCGACGGGGGCCAGCATCCTCCTGATCAGCGTCTTCGACGACGGGATGATCGATCCGACCATCACGGGATGTTTGAGGAAGCCGCGAAAGAACATCGTCAGTGGCCCGGGGGCACGCTCGTTGCGCTTCATGCTTGCGGCCCTGTCCGCGGAAAAACCGGTCATGTCGTCTCCACTCGGGGCGTCGCCCATCCGCTAGCGTTGGCAAGCCCGCGCGGGGAAGGCAAGCATTCTTGGCGGTCAACGCGCGTATGGCGCCGATGGTGCCCGCTCGGCAAGCCGCGGACGACCGGGCGCCGCGCGTTCGTCGACGGCGGAAGGCGGTTTGGCCTGTCGGCCGCTCGCGACGCAGTTGCCCGGCGCGGGCCGGGGTCCAGGCCGGCGCGCATGGCAAGCGCGACGCTCGAACAGCGCGGCGGGGCATGGGCCCCGGCCCGCGCCGGGCAACCACATTCCGGTCGCCCGGCGCGTCAGTCGTCGTGGAATCCGAACGACGTCGGCGAACCGAAGCCGATCGGCTGCAGCGCCATAGCATCCTGCTTCAGCGTCGCGGCGATCTTCTCATATTCCTCCTCCATCGCGGGCGTCACCGAGGCGCGCGTGTCCTTGAGTGCGCTTTCGAAGTTCGCCATCGAGACGGTCGGCGCGTCGAGCGAGGCGCGCAGCGCGTGCAGGCCCGCGCGCCGCGTCAGATCCTCGAGATCCGCGCCGGTGAAGCGATCGGTGCGCCGCGCGAGCGAATCGAGATCGACGTCGTCGGCCAGCGGCATCTTCGCGACATGGATGCCGAGGATGTGCCGCCGCCCCGCCTCGTCGGGCACCGCCACGTAAATGAGCTCGTCGAAGCGACCAGGGCGCAGCAGCGCGGGATCGACCAGATTCGGGCGGTTGGTCGCGCCGATCACGACGACCGACTGCAGTTCCTCGAGCCCGTCCATCTCCGAGAGGATGGTGTTGACGACGCGCTCGGTCACCGCCGGCTCGCCCCCCATGCCGCCGCCACGCGCTGGCACGAGGCTGTCGAGCTCGTCGATGAAGATGACGGTCGGCGCGACCTGACGTGCGCGGGCGAACAGGCGCGCGATCTGCTGCTCGCTCTCGCCATACCATTTGGAGAGAAGATCGCTCGACTTGGTGGCGATGAAATTGGCCTCCGCCTCGCGCGCGACAGCCTTCGCGAGCAGCGTCTTGCCCGTCCCCGGCGGCCCGTAGAGCAGGAACCCCTTGGCGGGGCGGATACCCATCCGCCGGAACGCGTCGGGGCTTTTCAGCGGCAGCTCGACGCCTTCGCGCAATTTCTCGCGCGCCGCGTCGAGGCCACCGACATCGTCCCAGCCGACGTTGGGCGCCTGGACCATCACCTCGCGCATCGCCGAGGGCTGGACTCGCTTCAGCGCATCGAGAAAATTCTCGCGCGTCACGCACAGCTCGTCGAGCACTTCGGGCGGGATGGTGCGCTCTTCGAGATTGAGCCGCGGCATGATCCCGCGCACCGCCTCGATCGCCGCCTCGCGGCAGAGCGCGGCGAGATCGGCGCCGACGAACCCGTAGGTGGTCTTGGCGAGTTCCTTGAGATCGACCTTGTCGCCGAGCGGCATGCCGCGCGTGTGGATGCCGAGCACCTCGCGGCGACCGCGCTCGTCGGGCACGCCGATCACGATCTCGCGGTCGAAGCGGCCGGGGCGGCGAAGCGCCTCGTCGAGCGCCTCGGGGCGGTTGGTCGCCGCGATGACGACGACGTTCGCGCGCTTCTCGAGCCCGTCCATCAGCGTCAGCAGCTGCGCGGTCAGGCGCTTCTCGGCCTCGCCGGTGACCTGGCCGCGCTTGGGCGCGATCGAATCGATCTCGTCGATGAACACGATCGACGGCGCGGCCTTGGTCGCCGCCTCGAAGATCTCGCGCAGCCGCTTCTCCGATTCGCCATAGGCCGAGCCCATGATCTCGGGGCCGGCGATATGGAAGAATTCGGCATCGCTCTCGTTGGCGACGGCGCGCGCGAGCCGCGTCTTGCCGGTGCCGGGCGGGCCGTGGAGCAATACCCCCTTGGGCGGCTCGACGCTGAGCCGCTCGAACAATTCGGGGTAGCGAAGGGGGAGCTCGACCATCTCGCGGATCTGGTCGATCGTGTCGCCGAGGCCGCCGAGATCGTCATAGGTGACGTCGGCGCGGCGCGCCTCCTTGGGCTCCTCATATTCGGCGCGCAGCTCGACCTCGGTGGTCTGGTCGATATGGACGATGCCCTTGGGCGTGGTCGAGACCACGACGAGCCGCACCTCCTGCAGCGAATAGGCGGGGCGGTTGAGCATCTGGCGGAGCTGCTGCGGCAGGTCCTCCTGCGTCACGCGCTGCTGTCCGGTGGTGGATACGACGTCGCCTGCGGTCACCGGCTTCATCTGGAAGCTGCGTTTCAAGGCGGCGCCCGATCCCTGCAGCCGCAGATTCTGTTGTGCGGGCGCGAACACGACGCGCTGCGCGGGCTTGCTCTCGATCTTGCGCACCTCGACATAGTCGCCCGAGCCGACGCCGGCGTTGGCGCGCTGCAACCCGTCGAGCCGCAGGATGTCGAGCCCTTCGTCCTCGGCATAGGGCAGCACCGCGCGCGCGGGCGTCGAGCGCTTGCCGACGATCTCGACGACGTCGCCCTCGAGCACGCCAAGCGTCTGCATCGCGCTCTTCGGCAGGCGCGCGAGGCCGTGGCCGCTGTCGTCCGGGCGCGCGTTGGCGACCTGCAGCTTGAGCGTGCGCGTGTCGGTGGGTACGTCGAGGTCGGCCATCATCCGCTCCTTGGTGGGTGCGAGAGATAGGCAACGTCCGACCGGCCTGCGAGGGGGCCGGGTGCCGCGGACAAAAAAAGGCCGCCCCGAGGGACGGCCTGAAGTTTTAGGAGAGGATGCCTGAAAGGCACGGTCTTTCTGATCCGGATAGGATTATTGTGCAAGTGCGAACGAAATGATCGCAGTTGCAAAACTTGCATCTTGTGCCACAGTGAAATGGCAGGCCGGCCGGGACGTCACCCGAGTCGACCGTCGACTCGCAATATGTGCGCTGCAGCACGATATGGGTCGATCGCTTGCCAAGGAGGTGTCGATGCGGCGCTTGCCACCACTCACCGCCGTCGAGGCGTTCGTCCAGGTCGCGCGGCTGGGCTCGGTCAAGGCCGCCGCGGAGGAATTGTCGCTGTCGTCGCCCGCGCTCAGCCGGCGCGTCCAGGCGATGGAGCGCTTCGTCGGCCGCCCGCTGTTCGCCCGGCGCCACCAGGCGATGCTGCTCAACGGCGAGGGCGAGCAGCTGCTCGCGCGGATGTCGCCTGCGCTCGATGCGCTGGGCGAGGCGATCGAGCAGGTGACCGGCGAGGCCGACATCATGCGGCTCAAACTCGGCGTGCTGCCGCTCTATGCCTCGCGCCAGCTGATCCATCGGCTGCCGAGCCTGCGCGCGCGGCACCCCAATCTGCACATCGACATCGATACCGCCGCGCACGCGATGGCGCGACTGGGCGAGGGGCTCGATGCCGCGATCGTGCTCGCGCGCGAGATCGATCCGCCGCTCTACGGCCGGCGGCTGGGGCGCAACCGTGTCGTGATGATCGGCAGCCGGGCTATGCTCGAAGGCCCCGACGCGCTGCGCGAGCCGGCCGACCTCGCCAATGCGACGGTGCTGCTGCACCGCGACATGCCCGAGAATTTCACGCTGTGGCGTGAGGCGCTCGACATGCCGAACCTCGAGCCGCGCGCGATCGACCTGTTCGATTCGGGGCAGTTGATGCTCGAATCCGCCGCCGAAGGGCTCGGCGTCGCGATGATGCTCGATTTCCACTATGACGGCGCGAGCGATCCGCGGCTGGTCAGCCTGTTCGACAACGCGGTCGAGAGCCACCTGAGCTACTGGTTCGTCTGTCGCAAGCCCGCGCTGTCGCGCAAGGCCGTGCGGCTGTTCCACGACTGGCTGGTCGAGGGCGTGGAGGAATAGGACATCTACTGCCAACACCGTTCGTCCTGAGTAGCCATTGAGCTTGTCGAAATGGCGTATCGAAGGATGCT
>CAXTVK010000162.1:0-4890 GCA_964247655.1 uncultured Sphingomonadaceae bacterium
CGCTGCAGCTCGCCTTCACGGCCGACGAGGCCGCCAACATCGCGCACGTCTCCGAGCTGGTGCGCGAGGCCGCCGCCGAGGGCGCGCAGGTGATCCTGCCGCCCGAGCTGTTCGAAGGCCGCTATTTTTGCCGCACGGAGGACGAGGGCCTGTTCGCGGGCGCGCGGGCGACGGGCAAGCATCCCGCCGTACTCGCGATGCAGGCGCTTGCGGCCGAGCTCGGCGTCGCGATCCCGACCAGCTTCTTCGAGGCCGACGGTCCGCACCACTATAATTCGCTCGCGATGATCGGACCGGATGGCGCGGTGCGCGGCGTCTATCGCAAGAGCCACATCCCAGACGGCCCCGGCTACGAGGAGAAATTCTACTTCCGCCCCGGCAACACCGGTTTCAAGGTGTGGGAGGACGTCGCGCCCGTGACGGTCGGCGTCGGGATATGCTGGGACCAATGGTATCCCGAGACCGCGCGCGCGATGATGCTGATGGGCGCCGAGGTGCTGTTCTACCCGACCGCGATCGGCACCGAGCCGCACGATCCTTCGCTGGACACCTCGCGGCTGTGGCGTCGCGCGATGGTCGGGCATGCGGTGTCCAACGTCGTGCCGGTGGTGGCGTCGAACCGCATCGGCACGGAAGGCGAAGAGTCCGGGGAGGGCCAGCGCTTCTACGGCAACAGCTTCATTTGCGACGAGCGCGGCGACACGCTCGCCGAGTTCGGCGCGGAGGAGACCGGCGTGCTGACCGCCACGCTCGACATCGACCGCATCAAGCGCCACCGCGCGGCGTTCGGCTTCTTCCGCGATCGGCGGCCGGAGCTTTATGGTCGATTAGTGCAGGATATTTGAGGCCCTCTTGATCCTCCCCGGCTTTCGCCGGGGAGGGGGACCGCCGCCGCAGGCGGTGGTGGAGGGGCATCTATTGCGATCGACGCGCGTGCAGCGCCGCCCCTCCACCACTCGCTGCGCGAGCGGTCCCCCTCCCCGAGAAATCTCGGGGAGGATTTAGTACTAGCGCCGCATCAACCGCCGCACGCCCCAGACGACGCCCGCCAGCGCCGCCAATGCCAACAGCACCAGCCCGCCCGCCGATGCCGCCGCCCACAGCGCGGCCACGATCAGGATCCGCATGAAGTCGGCGATCGCGAGCGTGAGGTGGACCACCGCGCGCGCGCCTAGCCGCCGTCGCGCAGCGCGAGCGCGCGCTCAAAGACGGCTTCGAACATCGGCGCGGTCAGCCGGCCGGTGTTGGTGTTGTAGCGCGAGCAATGATAGCTATCGACGAGCATCAGCCCCGAGGGCAGCCGGTGCTCGGCGCAGTGGCCGAACGGCATCTTGGGCAGCTTGCCGCCGAGCGCCTTGACCGCCGACTGGTGCGCGATCTGCCCGAGCGCCACCACCACCTTGAGGTTGGGCAGCGCGTGCAGCGGCGGCTGGAGGAACTGGCGGCAGGTGCGGATCTCCTCGGGCGTCGGCTTGTTCTGCGGCGGGACGCAGCGCACCGCGTTGACGATGATCGCGCCCTTCAAGGTCAGCCCATCGTCGGGCTTCGCGGCGAACACGCCCTCGGACAGCCCGAATTTGGCGAGCGTATCGTAGAGCAGCACGCCGGCATAATCGCCCGTGAACGGCCGCCCGGTGCGGTTGGCACCCTGCAGGCCCGGCGCCAGCCCGACGATCGCCAGCCACGCCTCACAGTCGCCGAACGCGGGCACGGGTGCGTTGTACCAATCGGGATGCGCGATGCGCTGCTCGTGCCGGAACGCGGCGAGGCGCGGGCAGAGCGGGCAATCGTGCGGCGGTTCGTGGGGCGCGGATGCCACGGCATCGGCATCGACGGGGGGGAGCGGGCTTCCAAGGTCCATGGCGAGGCGATAGGCGGTGCGGTATGGCCACGGCAAGCTACGTCATCGGGATCGGCTCGAACCGGCGCCACGGGCGCCATGGCGGGCCGCGCGGCGTCGTTGCCGCAGCGATCGCCGCGATGGCCACCCAGGGCCTCCGGATCGCTGCGACGAGCCGCATCCGGACGACGCGCGCGATCGGGCCCAGCGCGCGCGACTTCGCCAATGGCGCGGCGCTGGTCCGCAGCGAGCTCGCGCCCCCCGCGCTGCTCGCGCTGCTCAAGCGGATCGAACGCGACTTCGGGCGGCGCCCCGGGCAGCGTTGGGGCGCGCGCGTGCTCGATCTCGATATTCTTGCCTGGTCCGAAGGCGGGTGGGACGGCCCGGCTTTGACCGTTCCTCATGCCGCGCTCGCGCAGCGCAGCTTCGCGATCGGACCGGCGGCGGAACTCGCGCCGCGATGGCGTCATCCCCGGCTCGGCGCGACGTTCCGTCAGCTCGACGCGCGCCTCGCCGTACGACGACCGGTTGACCGCCAGACACGCGACCAATAGGGACGGCGCACCGGCGGCGCGGCCCCGAGGGCCCATAGCTCAGTTGGTAGAGCAACGGACTTTTAATCTGTAGGTCATGGGTTCGAGTCCCATTGGGCCCACCATCCGCGCCGCCGCCGCCCGAAAAAGCGCTGCCTTCGATCGCTCTCGTTGCGCAGCCGAATCGGCCTCGTTGCGGGGCTGCAACGGCTATCGCGCCGAACCCGGCATGTTTTATCATGGAACCCACCGCGTTCCGCAGGGTTGGGCCATCGCGAGAGCAAGCAATTCCACTCGTCGAAATCGGTTGGAGAGAAACCATGAAGATGATCCTTTTCGCGTCGGCCATGGCGCTGAGCACCGTCGCCGTCGCGCAGACCACGCCCGCGCCGACCACCAATCCCGACGCCGCAGCGTCCCCCACCACGCCCGACTCGGCCGCGACGCCGGCACCCGCGGCGCCCGATGCGAGCATGCCGCCCGCGACGCCGGATGCCAGCGCACCGCCCGCCTCGGCACCGATGACGCCCGACGCGAGCGCCGCCCCCGCCGCAGCACCTGCCGGTGACACCGGCGCCGCTCCGGCCGCCGCCGCGACCGACGACAGCAGCTTGCCGATGTGCTCGAAGACCGTGACCGACAAGTGCAAGCAGGGCGGCAAGGGCTCGGGCCACGGCCACAAGGCGATGCATCACAAGAAGAAGTAAACCGCGCGTCTAGCGGTATCGGAACGCCGGGCGGCTCGCGCTGCCCGGCGTTTTGCCGTGTGGTTATACTCCCCTCCTCTTCAGGGGAGGGTGGGGCCTCGCTATCGAGCGCAGCGTCCGTAGACACCCCCCACCCCAACCCCTCCCCTGCAGGGGAGGGGCTTCCGCAGCGACTACTCCGCCGCGTCGGCCAGCGGCGGATCTTTGTATACCAGCACCGGCTTCCTCGCCGCCGCAGTCTCGTCGAGCCGGCGCCGCGGTGCGTGGATCGGCGCCGCCTTGAGCGCGGGGTCGCCCGCCTTGGCGCGCTCCGCCACCGACCGCAGCGCGCCGATGAACTGGTCGAGCGCCGCCTTGCTCTCAGTCTCGGTCGGCTCGATCAGCATCGCGCCGTGGACGACGAGCGGGAAATACATCGTCATCGGATGAAAGCCCTCGTCGATCAGCCCCTTGGCGATGTCGAGCGTCGAGAAGCCCGGCGCCATGCCGTCGTCCGAAAACAGCGCCTCGTGCATGCACGGCCCCGACGCGCCGAAGGGCGCATCGAGCACGTCCTCCAGCGAACGCAGGATGTAGTTCGCGGACAGCACCGCATCCTCGCTGACCTGCCGCAGGCCGTCGGCGCCGTGGCTCATCATATACGCGGCGGCGCGGACGAACATGCCCATCTGGCCGTGAAAGGCGACCATCCGGCCGAACGCCTTCTCATGATGCTCCTCGGCGACGGTCTCTTCCTCGACCAGCACATATTTGTCGCCATGCTGCTCGACGAACGGCAGCGGCGCGAACGGCGCGAGCGCGTCGGAGAACACCACGGGCCCCGAACCCGGTCCGCCGCCGCCATGCGGGGTGGAGAAGGTCTTGTGCAGGTTGATGTGCATCGCATCGACGCCGAGATCGCCCGGCCGCACCGATCCGACGATCGCGTTGAAATTGGCGCCATCGCAATAGAGATACGCGCCGACCGCGTGGATCGCGTCGGCGATCGCGATCATGTCGCGCTCGAACAGTCCGCAGGTGTTGGGGTTGGTGATCATCACGCCCGCGACGTGCGTGCCGAGCTTGGCTTTCAGCGCATCGAGATCGACGCGGCCTTCGGCGGTCGCCGGGATGCTCTCGACCGCATAGCCCGCGAAGGCGGCGGTGGCGGGGTTGGTGCCGTGCGCGCTCTCGGGGACGAGGATGGTGGTGCGCGCATCGCCGGTCGCCTCGTGCGCGGCGCGGATCGCGAGCAGCCCGCACAGCTCGCCATGCGCGCCCGCCTTGGGGCTCATCGCGATGCCGGGCATGCCGGTCAGCGTCTTGAGCCACTCGCCGACGAGGTGGATCAGCGCCAGAGCCCCCTGCGTGCCATCGACGGGGGTGAGCGGGTGGAGATCGGCGAAGCCGGGCAGCCGCGCCATCTTCTCGTTGAGCCGCGGATTGTGCTTCATCGTGCACGAGCCGAGCGGGAAGAAGCCCAGATCGATCCCGTAATTCTGCCGGCTGAGGCGGGTGTAATGGCGCACCGCCTCGGGCTCGGACAGGCCGGGGAGGCCGATCGGCATGTTGCGTAACAGGCTCGCGTTCACCCGCGCAGGCGGATGCCCAGCTCCGGCGCCGGACTGGGTCTCCGCCTTCGCGGGGATACGGTGCATGTCGAGATCGACGCCGGTACGGTCGATCGAGCCGATCTCGAACAGCAGCGCCTCCTCGAGCATCAGCGCCTTGTTGCCGGTGAAGGTGGTCGACACCGCGTCGGTGTCGTTGCTCGGCGCCTCGGGGCGCCAGCCGGATGGATTGACGGTCATGCCAGCGCCTCCTCGAGTGC
>CAXTVK010000163.1:0-4799 GCA_964247655.1 uncultured Sphingomonadaceae bacterium
GCCGGCGCCAGCAAGCTCGCGGCGCAATTGCTGCCGTTCGGGACGCTGAGCTGAACCAACTCATCCTCCCCTGCAAGGGGAGGGGGACCGCTGCCGAAGGCGGTGGTGGAGGGGTGTCCGACCTCGGAGACTGGCCGCCCAACCGAGACGTGGTCTACCTTTCCACCACTCGCTGCGCGAGCGGTCCCCCTCTCCCTCCGGGGAGGATGAGAAGGCCTACCGCCCCGTCTTGAGCCGGATCTGCACGCTGCCGCCCGCCGGCCGCCGCACCTCGAACGCACCCGCCTTCTCGACCAATGTCACCAGCTTGGCCTGGCCGAAGGTGCGCGGATCGAAATCGGGGGCGAGCGTCGAGAGCCGCTGGCCGACGCCACCGAGCGACACCCAGCCGTCGTCCTCGTCGAGTTGCGCGATCGCGCGGCGTAGCAGCGGCACCGCGGTGCTCGGCGAGCGCGCCACCGATGCGGGTCGCGAGTCGGGCCGTTCGGGTTCGTCCACCGCGGGCGCCTCGGGGACGAGGTTCTCGGTGTAGATGAACCGCCTGCACGCCTGGCGGAACGCCTCGGGCGTCTTCTGCTCGCCGAACCCGTAGACGTCGACGCCCTGCTCGCGGATGCGCGCGGCGAGCGCGGTGAAGTCGCTGTCCGACGAGACCAGGCAGAAACCGTCGAAGCGGCCGGTGTGGAGCAGGTCCATCGCGTCGATCACCAGCGCGATGTCCGAGGCGTTCTTGCCCGTCGTGTAGGCGAAGCTCTGGTGCGCCTGGATCGCGTGCTTTGCCAAAATGTCCGACCAGCTTTTGAGCCGCGGGCTCGAGAAATCGCCATAAATGCGGCGGACGCTCGCCTCGCCGATCTGCGCGATCTCGGCGAACAGCCCCGCCGCGATCTTGGGCGAGGCGTTGTCCGCGTCGATCAAGACGGCGAGGCGCGGTGCGCGGGGTTCGGTGGGCATGATTCTGACTTTCCGTTTTGGCCCCAACCACCCGTTCGTCCTGAGTAGCCCCTTCGACTGCCTGCCAAGGCAGGCGCTCAGGACAGGCATTGAGCTCGTCGAAATGGCGTATCGAAGGAGGCGAGCTTGGCGCCTGCCATGTCCTTCGATACGGGCCTTCGACTGCGCTCAGTCTCTACTCAGGACGAACGGCGGGGGGAATGCTATTTCCCACCCCTTGCGATCCAGCCGTCGATCTTGGCCTCGAGCACCGTCATCGGCAACGCGCCGGTATCGAGCACTTCGGCATGGAAGGCGCGCGGATCGAACTTGGCGCCGAGCGCCGCCTTGGCCTTGGCCTTCTCCTTGAGGATGGTGAGCTGGCCGACCTTGTAGGCGAGTGCCTGCCCAGGGATCGCGATGTAGCGCTCGACCTCGGCGGTGACGTCCGCCTTACCCATCGCGGAGTTGGTCGTCATGTAGTCGATCGCCTGCTGACGCGACCAGCCCATCGCGTGGATGCCGCTGTCGACGACGAGCCGCATCGCGCGCAGCATCTCGTCGTTGAGGCCGCCGAAGCGCTGGTACGGATCGGTCTCCATGCCGAGTTCGGGCCACAGCGATTCCGAATAGAGCGCCCAGCCTTCTACGTACGCCGTGTTGCCGCCGAAGCGCATGAAATTGGGCAGGTCCTTGTTTTCCTGCGCGAGGCTGATCTGGAAATGATGGCCGGGGATCGCCTCGTGGAGGAACAAGGTCTCCTCGCCCCAGGTGAAGCGCGTCGGCAGATCGTAGCCGTTGTAGTAGAAGACGCCGGGCCGCGATCCGTCGGGCGTGCCCTGCATATATTCGCCCGCCGCCGAGCTCTTCTCCTTGTAGGCGGGGTCCGCGCGGATATCGAGCGGGGTCTTGGGCACCAGCGAGAACTGCTCGGGGATGCGCGTTTCGATCCGCGCCTCGATCTGGCGGTAGCGCTTCTCGAGCCAGTCGCGCGAGGGCGGCGCGAACTGCGGATCGGTGGTCATGTGCTGGAAGAAGGCGTGGAGATCGCCCTGGAAGCCGACCTTGGCCTTGACCGCCTCCAGCTCCTTGGTGATCCGCGCGACCTCGTCGAGCCCGAGCTGGTGGACCTGCTGCGCCGACAGCGGCAGCGTCGTGTTCGATTCGATCATGTAGGCGTAATAGGCCTGCCCGCCGGGCAGTTGCCCCAAGCCCACCGTATCGCGCGCCTTGGGTAGATAGTCGGTCTTGAGGAAATCGCGCAGCCGGGTGTTGGCGGGCACGATCTCGTCGCGGATCGCGGCGATGTAGGCGGCGCGCAGCCGCGCTTGGTCGGCGGCGGGGATCGTCGCGGGGAACGCCTTGACCGGGCCGTAATAGGGCGAGCCCTCGACGCCGCCGGCAAGCTGGAGATCGAGCTGCTCGACGATGTTGTTCACCACCAGCTTGGGCTCGACGATGCCCGCCGCCATGCCGGCACGGAAGCGGCCGATCACCTCGTCGACGAGATGCGGATATTGCGCGTGGCGCTTGAGCGCGTCGTCATAATCCTTGACGGTCTTGAACGGCGCGGCGCCCTGCCCCGACGAGAGATCGGCATAATCGAGATGCAGCCCGTAAAAATGCGTGATCGGCATCGCATGCGCGAACTTGAGCACGTCCGGGCGATAGCCTTCGAGATCGAGGCCGGTGCTGCGCTTGAACACGTCGTAGGCGATCCGATCGGTCGGCGTCAGCTTTTCGCGCGGGATCGCGGCTAGCTGGCGCAGCGCATCCTCGTCGGCGGCCTTCTCGGCGGCGTCGTGCGCGTCCGAATAGGGATCGCCGAGCTGATCGGCGAAGCGCATGTCGCCGCGGTACAGCGCCGAAAGCGGATTGCGGTGGAGCGACGCCTCGTCGGTGTCGGCGAACAGCTTCGTCAGGCGCGCGTCGGCGTCCCCCGACGGTGCCGCGTGGGCGGCGATCGGAAGCATCGCGGCCGTAAGCAGGCCGAGACGAAGCGAACGGACGAACGACATGAAAAACCTCCGCGATCGGGATGATCGCGGAGGCTTATCGACCGGGCCCAAGCCCGGCAAGCGGCGTCACCCTAGAGTCTGTTTCAGTAACACTGAAACAGAGCCGGCACCGGCCCGCGCCCCCACTTGACCTCCCACAGCGTATTCTGAATGGGAGGTCGGGTGGGGGCGCGGGCCGGTGCCGTTTCAGCGAAGCTGAAAAAGACTCTAGAGGAAGAAGCCGCCGTTGATCGCGATCACGCGGCCGGTGCGCACGTTGACCAGCGCGACGTCGTTGCCGTAGCGGACCCAGCGCTGCTGCGGACCAGCGACGGGCAGACGGTAACGCGCCGCATCGACCCAATAACGCTGGCCGTAGAATACCGGATCGAACCGGTAGCCGACCGCGACCGGGCTATAGCGCCATCCCGCGCGCGGGCCGACATAGCCGCCGCCGCGATAGACGTCGGGGTGCGAACGGCGATAGTCGCGCCAATCGCCGCGGGTCTCCTGGCGGTCCTGGCGAAGGTCGCGGCGATCCTCGCGGACGTCGTGGCGGTCGCCGGCATAGCGATCCTGCTGGAGGCGGCGCTGGTCCTGCCGCTGGTCGCGCTGATCCTGGCGGACCTCGCCGTAGGATTGCGCCATCGCGGCGGCGGGCAGCAGCGTCGCGGCGAGCGCGGAGGCGAGAATGAGCTTACGCATGATCGTGTCTTTTCCCTTGAGCACGCGGCGATGCCGCCGCGTTACTCGAACGGATTACGCCGCTTTCGCTGAATGGGTATGGAATGGCGGCGTTATCGGTCGTTCATCTCGGGCGGATGCGACAAGGCCCGCCGCGACCGAAATCGCGACGGGCCCATCGAGACGCGACGATCAGTAGAAGAAGTCGGGTATCTCGTCGGCGATCTGGCCGTTGTAGACGTTCACCAGCAGCGCATCGTTATAGTAGCGCACCCAGCGATACGGGCCGTAGGCGGGCGGCAGGCGATAATAGCCGGGATTCCCGATCCAGTAATCCTGCGAGAAGAAGCCCGCCTCGAGCGCGGCGCCTATGCCGTAGCGGCGATAGCCCCAGCCATAGCCGCGGGGCGGATTATAGCGGCCGATGCGATAGGCGTCGCGGTGACTATCGCGGTAGCCCTGCCAATTGTAGCGCTGATCCTGCCGCCAGCCGCGATTCCAGTCGCCGCCGCCATTCTGCCGGCCGCGATCGTACCCGCCGCCGGGACGGCCGCGATCATAGCCTGCGCCGGGCTGGCCACGATCGTAGCCGCCCTGCCCGCCGCCGTTGGGCCGATAGCCGCCCTCGCCGCCATGCGCGCCGGGATGGTTCGCCCAGGCCGGACGATCGCCCTGGTTGCCAGGACCACGCCCGTCCTGATCACGCCCGTCCTGCCCGCGTCCGCCCTGACCACGCCCATTCTGGTCGCGCCAGACCTGCGCGCCGCCTTCGGGACGACCCGCGATGTGCCGACCCTGATCGTTGCCGCCATCGGGACGTCCACCCTGCGCACCGCGATTATAGTCGCCGCCATTGGGGCCGGGACGGGCCTGGGGCTGCGCCTGCGGTTGGCCGCCCTGCGGGCCGCGGTTGACGTTGCCGCCCTGCGGGCCGGGGCGCGGCTGGGGCTGCGCGCCGCCATTGCCGCGCTGGTCGCCGCCACGCTGGCCATCGCCATGCTGACCGCCGCCGCGCTGATCGCCGTCGTGACGACCGCCGCCGTCGTGCGCATGCGGATCGCCCTGCGGATTGTCCTGTGCCAGCGCGGGCATCGCGGCGGTCGACGCCAGCAGCAGTGCCGCGGATATGATCGTTCGCATCCCACTCACCTCTTATCGTTGTCGGCACATGATGCGCCGTACGAT
>CAXTVK010000164.1:0-4770 GCA_964247655.1 uncultured Sphingomonadaceae bacterium
AACACCGATCCCTATCAGCCGATCGAGGCGCGCTACCGCATCACGCGCGCCTGCCTGGAGATACTCGCCGAGACGCGGCATCCGCTGACGATCACGACCAAGTCCGATCGCGTGCTCGCAGATCTCGATCTGCTTACCGGCATGGCGGCGAACGGGCTCGCGGCGGTGGCGATGTCAATCACCTCGCTCGATCCCAGGACCGCGCGCGCGCTCGAGCCGCGCGCGCCGCATCCGGAAAAGCGGCTGGCGGCGGTGCGCAGACTGGCCGACGCGGGCATCCCCGTCCACGTCTCGATCGCGCCGGTCGTGCCGCAGATCACCGATCACGAGATCGAGCATCTCGTCGAACGCGCCGCAGAGGCGGGCGCACGCGGCGTGTTCTTCCTGCCGGTCCGCCTGCCCTACGAAGTGGCGCCGCTGTTCCGCGCCTGGCTCGAGGCGCACCATCCCGGCCGCGTCGCGAAGGTGATGGCGACGATCCAGTCGATCCGCGGCGGTCGCGATAATGACGGCGATTTCTTCACGCGCATGAAGGGCCAAGGCGCGTGGGCCGAACTGCTCCGCACCCGCTTCGACATCGCGCTGCGCAAGGCGGGGCTGGGCAAGGAACGGATGACGTTGCGGACGGACCTGTTTCGGGCGCCGGTGCTGCCGGGGCAGCAGATGTCGCTGTTTTGAGAGCATGGCGTCGAGCCGGCGAACAGCGCTTCCGGCGCATCATCTCGGCTGGTTTGCGAAGCGCCGACGCATCGTCTATCCGCCAGCACGGGGCATCCGGGGCACGACATGGGTCATTCCGAACGAGATCGGCTCGGCGTTCGCCTATGTTGGGCGGTTGCGATCGCGGCTGTCGTATTGGGGCTATGGTTTCGGCTGTCCGGCCTGACGAGCGCGCCGCTGTGGCTGGACGAATCCTATAGCGCGTTTGCAGCCGATCATGATCTGTCGTTCATATGGACGGTCGTGCCGAAGTACGACGTCCATCCTCCGCTCTATTATTCCATGCTCCATGTCTGGGACGCCCTGTTCGGGAATTCGCTTCTCGTTCGTCGCCTGCTCGGCCTGCTATGCGGATCGGCGACGATCGGCGTTGCGGCCGCGTGCGGGACGACGTGGGGGCGCCTGATCGGCGACGGACGGACCGGGCGAGCGCTGATCGCGACGATGGCGACCGCGCTCGCCGCGCTCCAGCCGATGATGATCCTGATGACGCAGCAGGTCAGGCCCTATCCGGTGATGATCGCGGTATATGCCGTCGGCATATTAGCGATATTGAAGATCGCGTCGGCGAGGCGCGCGGATATCTGGCGTGCCTGGGCTGCGGTGGCTTTCAGCGCAGAGGCGTTGATGCTGTGGCTGCACTCGCTCGGCCCGTTTTACGCCGCGAGCGTGTCGATAGCGCTGATCGTCGTTCTGCTTCCCAAGAAGCCGAAGGTCGCGCAGTGGCTTGTTCTGCTCGCCGGGCAGGCGCTCGTTGGTCTTCTATATCTCCCGGCCGCTTTGATCCTGCGCGATCAGGCACCGAGCTGGATCCAGTCGTCCTGGCTCACGTTCCGACCCGACAAGCTGCTCGACGACCTTGCGACGATCTACCTGACGCCCAGCCTCGTCATACTGTCGGCGGGTGTGACGTTGCTCGCCATCGGCATCACCGTTGCGGTACGTCGCGGTGCCGGATCCGCCGCCGCCGCGTTGCTCGTGCTCGGTTTTCTGCCGACCAGCCTGGCACTGCTCACGTCGTGGACGCTGGCGCCGGTGTTTCTGCCCCGTACGCTCAGCCCATCCACGATACCGATCCTGATCCTGATCGCCGGATCGCTGGGCATCGCGCCGCGGTGGCGCCAGATCGTGGCGGCTCTCGGGCTCATCCTGATATTGCCCTTCACCCGGGTCGATTTCCAGACGATGGGCCTGCCTCCCACCGAGGATTGGCGCGGTGCGGTCGCCTGGCTGTCCGCCCACATGAACCCCGGCGACGTGATATGGGCCTACCCCAATGACGGCGCGTTGCCGCTGACCTATGCGATGCGCGATCTGCATCGGGCCTTTGCCGTCAGGCAGATACCGACGAACGTCCCCGCGATCGGCTATCCGGGCGTTCATCCAGACGGCGGACGCGCCACCATAGCGTTGTCCGTCCGCCAGATCGACGCGTTGGTGCGGACCGAGGCGCCCCGCGTACATTCGACGATCTGGCTGCTCGGGCTGTCGCCCAACGATCTGATGAAGAATGCATTGGGCCGCAGCCGGACTCCGATCGCATATTTCGAACGCGACGCGATCAAGATCGTCGGCATGGCGCGGCGCGATGCACCCGCAACTCCTGCTTCCAACGGGCGACGCCCGGCAGCTATCCCGCGATGAGGCGGCCGGATACTGCGCCGACCGGGGGCGAGCGTTCGGTAATTCGGCGTCACCCCACCAACGCCAGCCGCGGCCCCTCGATCGGCGCAAGCCGCGCACTCGCCACCCCCGGCAGCTTCTCGATCCGCTGCACCATCTCGGCGTCGAACATATAGTCGCGCCCCGCGAGCAGGTGCGCGGTGCTGCCGTCGGGGAGCAGCGCGAACAGGTGGAGCTCGCCGCGGCCGCCGCGCATCCCGTCGAGCGCGCCCGCGAGCGCAGCCGCGCCACCCGCATCGTCGAGCATGACGTCGAGCCGCAGCCGCGTCGCCATCGTCATGCCCTCGAACGGGCGGATGTTGCGGATGGTGACTCGCGGGGTCTCGTCGCCGGGCTTGCGGTCGAGCTCGACCGACAGCAGCCCGCAGCCGCCCGCCTTCGCCGCCTCCTCGATCCGGACGGAAACCTCGTCGTCGAAGCAGCTCGCCTGGAACTGTCCCGAGGCGTCCGAACAGCCGACCATCAGATAGCGGCGGCCCTTGGCGGAGGTGCGCCAGCGCGCGTCCTCGACAAGTGCGGCCATCGACACCGTAGGCGCGGGCTGGCGGCGGCCGCGCTCGTCGGGCTCGGGCGTGGGTGGTGCTGGCATCGCGCACCATTCGGTGAAGCTGCGGCAGCCATGCGCCTGCGCGAGGTGGCGATAACTGTCGGTCGGATGCGCGGAGAAATAATAGCCGAACGCCTCCTTCTCCGCCGCCATCGTCTCGGCCATCGACCAGTGCTGGCCGGTGGGGAGCCGGATCGGCGGCACGTCGGCGGCCATGTCGCCGCCGAACAGCCCGCCCTGCCCGCTGATCCGCGCCGCCGCCGCCGCATTGGCATGCGCGAGGATCGTCTCGGCCGCAGCGAAGATCGTCGCGCGGTCGTGCCCGAGTTCCTCGAACGCGCCGCCCGCCGCGAGGCTTTCGAGCTGGCGACGATTGAGCAGCCGCGGATCGATGCGGTCGGCGAAATCCTCGAGATTCTTGAACGCACTGCCGGAGAGGCGCTCGGCGCACATCTCGTCCATCGCGCGCTCGCCCACGCCTTTCAGCGCGCCCAGCGCGTAGCGGACGGCGAGCGTCCCGTCGGGCTTGGCCTCCACCGTGAATTCGGCGGCGCTGTGGTTGATGGAGGGCGGCAGGCAGGCGGTGCCGAGCCGGCGCATGTCGTCGGCGAAGATCGCGAGCTTGTCGGTCTGCGCCATGTCGAAGCACATCGAGGCGGCGTAGAATTCGACCGGGTGGTGCGCCTTGAGCCAGGCGGTCTGATAGGTCAGCAACGCATAGGCAGCGGCGTGACTCTTGTTGAAACCGTAGCCCGCGAACTTGTCGATCAGGTCGAACAGCGCGTTGGCCTCCGCCGCCTTGATGCCGTTGACCACGAGGCACCCCTCGACGAAGCCCGCACGCTGCGCATCCATCTCCGCCTGGATCTTCTTGCCCATCGCGCGGCGCAACATATCCGCGCCGCCTAGCGTGTAGCCGGCGAGCACCTGCGCCGCCTGCATCACCTGCTCCTGATAGACGAAGATGCCGTAGGTCTCGGCGAGGATCGTCTCTAGCAGCGGGTGCGGATATTGGATCTTCGCTTGGCCATTCTTGCGCTGGCCGAAGAGCGGAATGTTGTCCATCGGGCCCGGCCGATAGAGCGCGCCGAGCGCGATGATGTCCTCGAACACGGTCGGCTTCACCGCCGACAGCGTGCGGCGCATGCCTTCGGACTCGACCTGGAACACGCCGACGGTGTTGCCCGACTGGAGCAGTTTGTACGTCGCCTCGTCGTCCCAAAACAACGCCGCGAGATCGACGACGACGCCGCGCTTGGCCAGCATCTGCACCGCCTTCTGCAGCACCGACAGCGTCTTGAGCCCGAGAAAGTCGAATTTTACGAGCCCCGCTTCCTCGACATATTTCATGTCGAACTGCGTGACGGGCATGTCCGAGCGCGGATCGCGGTAGAGCGGCACGAGCTGGTCGAGCGGACGGTCACCGATGACGACGCCGGCGGCGTGCGTGGACGAGTGGCGCGGAAAGCCTTCGAGCTGCATCGCGAGATCGAGCAGCCGCTTGACCTCAGGCTGGCGATATTCGTGCGCGAGTTCGGAGACGCCGTTGATCGCGCGGTCGAGCGTCCAGGGGTCGGTCGGGTGGTTGGGGATCAGCTTGGCGAGGCGATCGACCTGGCCGTAGCTCATCTGGAGCACGCGGCCGGTGTCCTTGAGCACCGCGCGCGCCTTCAATTTCCCGAAGGTGATGATCTGCGCGACCTGGCCGCGACCATATTTCTCCTGGACGTAGCGGATCACCTCGCCGCGGCGGGTTTCGCAGAAATCGATGTCGAAGTCGGGCATCGACACGCGTTCCGGGTTGAGGAAGCGCTCGAACA
>CAXTVK010000165.1:0-4747 GCA_964247655.1 uncultured Sphingomonadaceae bacterium
TGGGGGTCAGCGGCGCCTGCCCCATGATCGGCAGCCCGATATTGCCGCCCATCGTTGTCGGAACGCCGGCGGTTGCAAGAACATGGTGGATCAGCGCGGTCGTCGTCGATTTGCCGTTGGTGCCGGTGATGCCGACCACCTTGTGCGCCGGCAGCGAGGCGCGCGCCTGCGCGAACAGCTCGATGTCGCCAATGATAGGCACCCCCGCGGCCTGCGCGCGCGCAGCGATCGGGTGCGTGTTGAGCGGCACGCCCGGCGAGACGACGATGCCGTCGAACCCGACGAGGTCGATCGCCATCGGATCGGCGATCACCAGCTCCCCCTCCCCTTCAGGGGAGGGGGTCGGGGGGTGGGGCGTCTCCCCAGGCACGGCGCTCGATAGCGCAGGCCCCACCCCAACCCCTCCCCTGAAGGGGAGGGGCTTGATGCCCCGGCGCTTCGCCTCGTCGCTGTCCCACGCGGTCACGTGCGCGCCGCTCGCGCGCAACGCCGCGACCGTCGCCAGCCCCGAACGCGCCAGCCCGAGCACCGCATAGCGCTTGCCGGCGAAGGCCGGGCTGGTGATCATGACGATGTTCCCCCGCGCAGGCGGGGGCCCAGGTCCGACGCTGCTGCTGGACCCCCGCCTTCGCGGGGGAACAAGGTTGCGGTCCGCATCACCGCAGCTTCAACGTCGCGAGGCCGGCGAGCGCTAGCACGAAGGCGACGATCCAGAAGCGGATCACCACCGTGGGCTCGGACCAGCCGATCTGCTCGAAATGATGGTGGATCGGCGCCATCTTGAACACGCGCTTGCCGGTGCGCTTGTAGAAGAACACCTGGATGATCACGCTCATCGCCTCGACCACGAACAGCCCGCCGACGATGCCGAGCACGATCTCGTGATGCGCCACCACCGCGATCGCGCCCAATGCGCCGCCGAGCGCAAGGCTGCCGGTGTCGCCCATGAACACCGCGGCGGGCGGCGCGTTGAACCACAGGAAGGCGAGCCCCGCGCCGATGATCGCGGCGCAGATGATCGTCAGGTCGCCCGCGCCGGGCACGTGCGGGATGCCGAGATAATGCGCAAACTTCACGTTGCTGACGAGATAGGTGATCACGAAGAAGGCGAGGCAGGCGATGATCACCGGCATCGTCGCCAGCCCATCGAGCCCGTCGGTGAGGTTTACCGCATTGCCGAACGCGACGATCGTAAAGGCGGCGAAGGGAATGTAGAACCAGCCGAGGTTGATCACGGGCCCGTTGTAGAAAGGCACGTAAAGCTCGGTGCCGTTCATGTGGACGATCAGCCAGCTCGCGATGCCCGCGATCAGGAACTCGGCCGCCAGCCGCACCTTGCCCGAGACTCCCTTGTGGCTGCGCTTCTTGACCTTGTCGTAATCGTCCATGAAGCCGATCGCGCCGAAGCCCAGCGTCACGAACAGCACCGCCCAGGTGTAGCGGTTGGTCAGGTCCATCCACAGCAGCATCGAGACGACGAGGCTGGTCAGGATCATCAGCCCGCCCATCGTCGGCGTGCCGCGCTTGGCGAGGTGGCTCTGCGGGCCGTCCAACCGGATCGGCTGGCCCTTGCCCTGGCGAATGCGCAGCCAGCCGATGAAGCGCGGCCCGATGATCAGCCCGAGGAACAGCGCGGTCAGCGCCGCCGCGCCCGCGCGGAAGGTGATGTAGCGCACCAGGTTGAGCGCGTGGGGAAAACCCAGATGATCGGCGAGCAGATACAGCATTAGAACATGTCCCCCGCCAGCGCGTGCACGACGCGGGCGAGCCCTATGGCGTTGGATCCCTTGACGAGCACCGCGTCGCCGGGCCGGAGCATCTCCGCCAGACGATCCCGCGCGGCGGCGGCGTCGGCGACATGCGCGACCGCGATCCTGCCCGCAAGCGATTCGGCGAGCGGCGCCATGCCGTCGCCGACGAGGATCGCCATTTCGGCGTGCGCGTCGATCAGCGGCTGCGCGAGCGCGGCGTGATAGGCGTCCGAACCGGCGCCCAGCTCGCGCATCTCGCCGAGCAGCGCCAATTTGCGCGTCGCGGTCTCGTGGCCGAGTTCGCGGATCGTCGCGGCCATCGAGGCGGGGTTGGCGTTGTAGCTCTCGTCGATCAGCAGCGCCTCGCCGCCGGGCAGCGCGACATGCCGCCGCGCGCCGCGCCCCGGCAGCCCCGCCATCTCGGCGAGCGCGAGCCCGGCGGCGGCGAGATCCCCCCCCACCGCCTCGACCGCCGCGATCACCGCGAGCGCGTTGGACACCCAGTGATCGCCGGGCATCACCAGCGTGAAGGTGAGCTGGCCCTTCGGCAGCACCGCGTTGACCAGCGTACCATGCGGCCCGCGCATCGCCTCGGTCGCGTGGACGTCGGCGCGCCTGTCGCGACCGAAGCTGACGATGTGCGCGGCATGAGGCTCGGCGGCGGCGCGGAGCCGTTCGTAGTGCGGGCTGTCATAGGGGATGATCGCGGTGCCGCCCGGCTCCAGCCCACGAAAAATCTCACCCTTGGCGTCGGCGATCGCCTCTTCGCCCGAGAAGAAGGCCGAATGAGCCGGCGCGATCGCGGTGACCAACGCGACGTGCGGTCGGACCAGCCGGGTCAGCGCGTCGAGCTCGCCGGCGTGGTTCATCCCCATCTCGAACACGCCGTACGCCGCCTCGCGCGGCATCCGCGCGAGGCTCAATGGCACGCCGACATGATTGTTGTAGCTTTTCATCGAACGGTGCGCCGCACCGGGCCTTCCGCGATCGAGCGCGGCGAACAGCGCCTCCTTGGTGCCCGTCTTGCCGACCGAGCCGGTGACGCCGACGATCTTCGCTGTCGTCCGCGCGCGGGAGGCGGCACCGAGCGCGTCGAGCGCTACGGTGGTATCGGCGACGCGGACGTGCGGCTCGTCGCAGGGCTCGGAGACGATCACCCCGGCGGCGCCCTGCGCGAAGGCTTGGGGCACGAAGCGGTGACCGTCGGTGCTCTCGCCGGTCAGCGCGACGAACAGATCGCCGGGGCCGACCTCGCGCGAATCATAGGCGACGCCCGAGACGGCGAAGTCGCCGGACGCGGTGCCGCCGGTGGCGGACGCGATCTCGCCGGAGGTCCAAAGGCTCATCACATCCTCCCCTGCAAGGGGAGGTGGCATCGCGCAGCGATGACGGAGGGGTGGAGGCGCAGAGCCGGCGTCTCACCAAGCCTCCACCCCTCCACCACCGGCCTGCGCCCGGCGGTCCCCCTCCCCTTGCAGGGGAGGATGACGGTGCGGGTCTGGTCGATCCTCCCCTGCAAGGGGAGGTGGCGTCGCGTAGCGATAACGGAGGGGTGGTGGCTGGGCGCGACGCCGGCTCTGCGCCTCCACCCCTCCACCAGCCTGCGGCTGGTCCCCCTCCCCTTGCAGGGGAGGATGCTTGCCCCACCGCTCACGCCGCGCACTCGCGCGCGACCTGGACGTCGTCGAACGCCAGCACGCGGTCGCCGACGATCTGGCCGGTCTCGTGGCCCTTACCCGCGATCAGCACGACGTCGCCCTCGCGCGCTTCCGCAAGCGCGGCGGCAATGGCGGCGCGCCGGTCGCCGATCTCGCGCATGCCCGGCGCCGCCGCCAGGATCGCAGCACGGATGCTCGCCGGGTTCTCGGAGCGCGGGTTGTCGTCGGTGACGATCGCGACGTCGGCCTGGGCGGCGGCGATCGCGCCCATTTCGGGGCGCTTGCCGGTGTCGCGATCGCCGCCCGCACCGAAGACGACGATCAGCCGCGCCGCATGGGGTTTGAGCGCCGCGATCGCCGCCTCCAGCCCGTCGGGCGTGTGCGCATAATCGACGTAGACCGGCGCGCCGTTCGCGGTGATCACCGCGCGCTCGAGCCGGCCGCGCACCGGCTGCAGGCGGGATACGCCCATCAGCACGTCGGCGAGCGATCCGCCCGTCGCCAGCGCGAAGCCGGCGGCGACCAGCGCATTGGCCGCCTGATACGCGCCGATCAGCGGCAGGTTGATCTTGTGGAGCTTGCCGCCAAATTCCTGGCCGGCCTCGATCGTCAACGTCTGGCCGAGCTGCGTCGGCACGCGATCGACCAGCCGCAGCGTCTCGCCCTTCTCGCCCACGGAGATCAACCGCAGCCCGCGTTCGGTCGCGATCTCGATCACCCGCGACGAGGCCTCGTCATCGACCCACACTACAGCGGCCCCGTCGCGATCCACCACTTCGGAGAACAGCCGCAGCTTGGCCTCGAGATAGGCCTCCATCGTGCCGTGATAATCGAGATGGTCGCGCGACAAATTGGTGAAGCCCGCGACGCGCACCGGCAGCCCTTCGGTGCGGAACTGCGCCAAGCCGTGGCTCGAGGCCTCGAACGCGGCGTGGGTCACGCCCTCCATTCGGAGGCCCGCCATGTTGGACAGGAAGGTGACGATGTCGGGCGTGGTGAGCCCGGTCGAGACCTGCGCGGCTTTGCTGTCGGCGTCGGTAGTAGTGACGCCGAGCGTTCCGATCGACGCCGCCGACATCCCCTGCATCCGCCACAGCTGGCGGGTGAGTTCGACGGTCGAGGTCTTGCCATTGGTGCCGGTGACCGCGACCACCGTCTCGGGGAACGGCGCGAAGAAGCGCGCCGCGATCCGGGCGAAGGCGCGGCGCGGCTCGGCGTCGGCGATGTGGATCGCGGGGCCGGGCACGCTCGCCTCGGGCCGCGCCACCACCGCCACTGCCCCCGCCTGCACCGCGCCCGCGATAAAATCCTCGCCGTCGCGCGCGAGGCCGCGGAACG
>CAXTVK010000166.1:0-4662 GCA_964247655.1 uncultured Sphingomonadaceae bacterium
GTGTCGGGCTCGGTGAGCCTGTCGCACAAAGGCGTGACCCGCGATCAGCTTCCGGGCTTGATTCGGAAGGCGCTGGGCTAGACCTGCGAGCCCGACGCGATGCGGCCTGCCTTCCGGCGTTGCCGGGGGGGCCGCTGCGGCGACGGCCGGCGCGACCCAACCCGGAAGGTTATGATGGGCGCTTGAGCGATCGTGCCGGCCGTGCAACTCTGCGCCTCCCGTATCGCGGTGGCAGACCGTCCCCCATGCGTTATCCCGATCGCCGCCGTTCGCGCCCGTTCGACGCTTGGGACCCGTATAGCGACGATCCCGCGCCGCGGCCTCGCAGTCGCTACGGGCGACGACGGCTGATCCGCATCGCCTTCCCGCTGCTGATCGCCGCCGTCACGCTGGGCCGCGAGCTATGGCGCGCGGTCGCGCCGGATCGCCCCGCGACGATCACGCAGAGCGCGGTGCCGCTCCCGCCGCAACCGGCGCTCACCGCCGACCGGCCGGAGCGGCCCGATCCGCGCACCGCGCTGCCGCGCCGCGCGAAGCCGGCGGACAATCCCGGGAATTGGATCGGCAGCGACGATTATCCGCCGTCGGCGTTGCGCGAGAATCTGGAAGGCGTGGTGGGAATCCGGTTCATGATCCTGCCCGACGGCCGCGTGCGCGATTGCGTCGTGCGGCGGAGCAGCGGCTCGGCGCTGCTCGACGGCACCGCCTGCGGCATCTTCGTGCTCCACGCGCTACTGGCCCGCGCGAGACCGCACCGGCAAGGCGATCGCCGAGACCGCGACGCAGACCGTGCGGTGGCAGATACCCAAGGATTGAGTGCCGATCTCGACATTGTACCGGTTATCGTACATTGTGGCTTGATGCAGACGGTAAGCTACTCCGATGCCCGGGAAAACCTCAAGGCGGTGATGGACAAGGCGGTCGCCGACCGCGCGCCGATCCTGATCACGCGCCAGCGCGGCGAGAATGTCGTGCTGATCTCGGCCGACGAATGGGCGGGGATGGAGGAGACGCTGCACCTGCTGGCGTCGCCTATGAACGCCAAGCATCTGCTGGTCGGCATCGCGGAACTCGATGCGGGTCGCGGCGAGGAGCATGAGCTGATCCGGCCGTGATGATCGTGTTCCGCGCCGACGCCTGGCGCGACTATGTCGCCTGGGCGCGCGAGGATGTGAAGGTGCTGGAACGGATCAACACGCTGATCGACGAGACCTTGCGCGATCCGTTCAGGGGGACCGGCAAGCCCGAGCCGTTGCGCCAAAATCTCGCTGGCTGGTGGTCGCGCCGGATCACGGGCGAGCATCGGCTGGTGTATTGGGTGCGGGGGGCGGGCGAGGGGCAGGCGTTGGAGGTGCTGAGCTGTCGCTATCATTATTGATCCGCTTGGCAGCTTTAGCGCGAAATCGTATAAGCCGCACATGGCACAGATGAACATCTCGATCCCGGACGCGCTCAAGGGCTGGGCCGAGCGGCGCGTCGCCGAGGGGCGCTACAGCAGCACCAGCGACTATGTGCGCGACCTGATCCGCCGCGACGAAGCGGATGCCGAGAAGCTGCGACGCCTGCAGGCAGCGATCGACGAGGGTCTGGCGTCGGGCATCAGCGAACGCGATCCGTTCGAGTATCTGGACGAATTGCGCGCGACGGTGCGAAGCGCGGATGCGGCTTGAGCTGAGCCGCAGCGCGCGGGCCGATCTCGACGGCATCCGCGATCACAGCGTCGAACAGTTCGGAACGGAGCGCACGCTCCTGTATCTCGACGCGATCGAGCAGGTCTTTCGCCGCATCATCGATCACCCGGAAATCGGCACGCCGCAGCCGGATTTGGCGGAGAGGTTGCGCGGCATGTCGGTGGGTGCGCATCGGCTCTTCTACCGCGCCGAGACCGACACGATCATTGTCGTGCGCATCTTGCACAAGGCGATGGACGTGAAGCATTGGCGTTAGCCGGTGCCAAAGCCGGCAACGACGCCAACTTGGAAGGGGCAGCGGCCCGACACATCCGCCAATTAACCCGACACGTGAGCACGCAAGCGAAAGTTAAATAGCTGCGCAATCGTTATGATCGATGGGTGTTTGTCCAGCGGCAACCTAAAGTGCGGGTGGCCGGAGCCAGCACGGCGGGAGGACGCCATGCTGGCCGTTTGAAGTCTCCTATCGCCGTACCCATCAGCGAACTTTCAAACCCGCGTCGGCCAGCAAACAAATGCTGACGCGAAGCGACCGGCCGAGCGTGCCTGCCTGATCGACGATATTGTGTCAAGCGTTGATCTGCTGTTGAAAACGGCGGCTAACGCGAGCTGGAATGTCTGGGCTGTTGGGAGGATGAATATTTATATGATGTATATGTATGGATGTGTATGGATAGGTGTGTATACATAGTAGGACACAGTGTCCGGTCTAAACGGATTTATAGAGGTGAGTTATGTCCGGCGTGATGGAGAAATGGGGCGAGGATGTCGCTGGCCGAGGCTTCGCCCAAGTTCCCAATTATCTCCTTCTGCTCAACCAGTTTTTGGGAGAGGAAAAACGCCTCAGCCCTTCTGAGTTGATGATTTTGATTCAGCTCGTGGGAGCATGGTGGAAAAAAGACGAGATGCCGTTTCCTGCGTTGAAGACGCTAGGGGTTCGAGCTGGCGTGTCAGATCGCCAAGCTCAGCGTGCAATCACGCGGCTAGAAGAAGAAGGTTATATCCGACGCGAAAAGCGGACGAGGGGGCGTTTGATCGCGTCAAACGCATATAATCTCGAACCTCTCGTAGAGATACTTAAGGACGTTGCAAAAGCCTTCCCAAATGAAGCGCCCCGGAAGATCAAGGCTCGCCCTATCATTAAAACCAATGCTGCTGAACGATTAGCGAAGATCGATAAGTCTACAAAAGAGATATTGAAAAGACCGATCCGGATCGATCCGGATCGGTAGGATTTCAGGGCCACATTCTCACTCCGCCGGCAGATAAATCTCCCCGCCCTTCTCCCTGAACTTCTCGCTCATCTCCTGCATCCCCGCTTCCGCCTCGTTCGCGCCGATCGGGGTCGCGGCCAGGAACGTGTCGGCGCTGGCGTTCTGCTTCGAGGCGAACTCGCGCACCTCCTGCGAAATCTGCATCGAGCAGAATTTCGGCCCGCACATCGAGCAGAAATGCGCGGTTTTCGCGCCTTCCGCGGGAAGCGTCTGGTCGTGAAAGGCTTCGGCGGTCTCGGGATCGAGCGCGAGGTTGAACTGGTCGCGCCAGCGGAAGTCGAAGCGGGCGCGGCTGAGCGCGTCGTCGCGCAGGCGCGCGGCGGGGTGGCCCTTGGCGAGATCGGCGGCGTGCGCGGCGAGCTTGTAGGTGACGACGCCGACCTTGACGTCGTCGCGATCGGGCAGCCCCAGATGCTCCTTGGGCGTCACGTAGCAGAGCATCGCGGTGCCGAACCAGCCGATCATCGCAGCCCCGATGCCGCTGGTGATGTGGTCGTAGCCGGGCGCGATGTCGGTCACCAGCGGCCCGAGCGTGTAGAAGGGCGCCTCGCCGCAGACCTGCAGCTGCTTGTCCATATTCTCCTTGATCTTGTGCATCGGCACATGGCCGGGGCCCTCGATCATCACCTGGACGTCGTGCGTCCAGGCGATCTTGGTGAGCTCGCCCAAAGTCGCCAGCTCGGCGAACTGCGCCGCGTCGTTGGCGTCGGCGTTGGAGCCGGGGCGCAGCCCATCGCCCAGCGAGAAGGCGACGTCATACGCCTTCATGATCTGGCAGATGTCCTCGAAATGCTCGTAGAGGAAGCTCTCCTTGTGGTGCGCGAGGCACCATTTCGCCATGATCGAGCCGCCGCGCGAAACGATCCCGGTGACGCGCTTGGCCGCAAGCGGCACATAGGCGAGGCGGACGCCGGCGTGGATGGTGAAATAGTCGACGCCCTGTTCGGCCTGCTCGATCAGCGTGTCGCGGAATATCTCCCAGGTCAGGTCCTCGGCGACGCCGCCGACCTTCTCGAGCGCCTGGTAGATCGGCACGGTGCCGATCGGGACGGGGCTGTTGCGCAGGATCCATTCGCGCGTGTCGTGGATGTTGCGGCCGGTGGAGAGGTCCATCACCGTGTCCGCGCCCCAGCGGATCGACCACACCATCTTGTCGACCTCGGCGGCGACGTCGGAGGCGACCGCCGAGTTGCCGATATTGGCGTTGATCTTGACCAGGAAGTTGCGGCCGATCGCCATCGGCTCGCTCTCGGGGTGGTTGACGTTGTTGGGGATGATCGCGCGGCCGCGGGCGACCTCGTCGCGGACGAATTCGGGCGTCACGTAATCGGGGATCGAGGCGCCGAAATCCTGGCCGTCGCGGACCAGCTTCTCCTTGAGCGCCGCGCGGCCCATATTCTCGCGGATCGCGACATATTCCATCTCGGGGGTGACGATGCCCTGGCGGGCATAGTGCATCTGGCTGAGATTATGGCCGTCCCTGGCGCGCAGCACGCGCTTGCGGACGCGCGGGAAGGCGGGGACGCCGCCCGAGCGATCGGGGCCGAGCTGGCCATTGTCCTCGGGCCGCGTCTCGCGCGCGTCATATTCCTCGACGTCGCCGCGCGCGCGGATCCACTCGGCGCGGAGCTCGGGGAGGCCCGCCATGATGTCGATGCGCTGCGCCGGGTCGCTGTACGGGCCCGAGGTGTCGTAGA
>CAXTVK010000167.1:0-4647 GCA_964247655.1 uncultured Sphingomonadaceae bacterium
GACACGATCTGGTCGCCCGCCAAGGCCGCCGAGTTCGTCAACCGGATGGAGGCGGGCGACATCGACGTCGTGATCGGCACGCAGCTCGTCACCAAGGGCTATCATTTTCCCAACCTCACGTTGGTGGGCGTGGTCGATGCCGATCTCGGCCTGTCGGGCGGCGACCTGCGCGCCGCCGAGCGCAGTTTCCAGCAGATCGCGCAGGTCGCGGGGCGTGCGGGGCGCGGCGCCAAGCCGGGCCGCGTGCTGATCCAGACGCGCGAACCCGGCGCGCCGGTGATCCAGGCGCTGCTGACCGGCGACGCCGAAAGCTTCTACCACGCCGAGACCGAAAGCAGGCGCGAGGCGGGCGCGCCGCCGTTCGGACGCTACGCCGCGATCATCGTCAGCAGCGAGAAGCTCGACGAAGCGGTCGATACCGCGCGGCTGATCGGCCACGCCGCGCCCGAGATCGAGGGCATGATGGTGTTCGGCCCCGCCCCCGCCCCGCTCGCGATGCTGCGCGGACGGCATCGGCAGCGGCTGCTCGTCCACGCCCGCCGCGCGCTCGACGTGCAGGACGTGATCCGCGGTTGGCTGGGTGGCCTCGAATGGAAACGTGGCGTACGCGTCGCGGTCGACGTGGACCCATACAGCTTCCTGTAAGCGTTGGGGCGCCAACCGAAACCATGTTTCTTGTCTGGAGAATGCCCGTGACCCTTCCCCGCAACCGCGCCCGCCTGGCCGCCGCGACGCTGGCGCTGACGCTCGCCGTACCGTCGTTCGCCGCCGTGCCCGCCAAGAAGGCACCCGCCGCCAAGCCGCACGCCACAGCTGCCGCGCCCGTCGCGCCCGCCGCCGACGGCAGCGTAACGCGCGCGCAGATGCAGGCGCAGGTGAAGGCGGTGTTCGCGCGCGCCGATACCAATCACGACGGTTTCATGAGCCGCGCCGAATTCGCCGCGCGGATGGGCATGGTGATCAACAACGCGCCGGCCTCGCTCGGCACCGCGCCGACCAAGGAACAGGCGCAGAAGATGCTCGACGCCGCGAACACCGCGTTCAACGACGTCGACACCAATCACGACGGCAAGCTCAGCCTCGCCGAGGCGATGCATCGTCCGCTCACCGCGTTCGATTCGATGGACGCCAACCATGACGGCGTGCTGACGCTGGCCGAGAAGCGCGCCTTCCATCAGGGGCTTGCCGGCGCACAGGTCGACGGCCCGACGGTCGGCGAGCAGGCGGCGCCGGGTCGCTGACTCGAGACCGAAGCCCCGCCGTGCTCCGGCGAAAGCCGGAGCCCAGGGTTTCACACGATGGCATCCGCAACCCTGGGCTCCGGCTTTCGCCGGAGAACCGCTTCGTTCGTTCGAGCGTTACGCGCAGCACCGATACGACAGTCTTTCGCTGGCAATGTAGGATTTGGTCTGCCAGCAGGGACTCGCGTCGCCGACATCCGTCGGGTCGCTGACGATCGGGGGCTGGGATGCGGCGTGAAATCGGTTTCGTGAGCGTGATGGCTGCGACGGCGACGTTCCTGCTCCTGCTCGTCAGCGTCCCCGCCACCGCCGCGACGATCCCCGAGACCCGGATGATCGTGACGCTACCGCCAAGCTGGCAGGGCGACGCTTCCGGCCGGCTGCTGGTCTTCGCCAAGCCGGTCAAGTCATCGGACACCGCCGACGACAAGGCCGAAGTCGAGACCGCGCCGTTCGATCCGCACGCGGTGTCGGTCGCCGCGCGCAGCGTCGCGAGCTTCGGCCAAGATCGGTCGGTGCAGATCGACACGCAGGAGGTCGCCTTCCCCGCCGGCTTCGCCGCACTCCCGGCGGGCGACTACCGCGTCCAGGCGGTGCTCGATCGCAACAACGACTATAATTACGGGGGCCGCGGACCCGGCGATCTCGTCTCCGCGGTGCAGATCGTCCATCTGCCCGAGCGCGGCCCCGCCACGATCGCGCTCGATCACGCGCTGCCCGAAAAGGCTCCGTGGGACTTTTCGTCGTCGCCCCCGCAGACGCAGGCCGCGATCGCCGCCGCCAAGCCGCATCTGCACGAACTGCTGTTCGAAAGCCCCGCGCTCGCCGCCTTCTCGGGCCGCGCGACGACGATCAAGGCCTGGGTGCTCACCCCGCCCGACTACGACGCCAAGGCGACGCGCAGCTGGCCGACGGTGTACGAGACCGGCGGCTTCGGATCGACGCATCGCAACGACCTGAGCATGGCGAGCCGGATCTGGGGCCTCGAGGCGAGCAAGGCAATCCCGCCGATGATCTGGGTGTTCCTCGATCACAGTTCGCTCGGCACCGGCACCACCGAATTCGCCGATAGCGTCAACAACGGCCCCTGGGGCCGCGCGCTCACCACCGAGCTGATCCCCGCGATCGAGCGGCAATATCGGATGGACGCCAGACCCTCGGGTCGCTTCCTCACCGGGCACAGCTCGGGCGGCTGGGCGACGCTGTGGCTCCAGGTCCGCTATCCGAAGATATTCGGCGGCACCTGGTCGACCTCGCCCGATCCGAGCGACTTCCACGATTTCACCGGCGTCGATCTCTACGCCGCCAACGCCAACGTCTATGTCGACGCGAGCGGCAGGCCGCGCCCACTGATCCGCGATCATGCCAAGCTGATCGCGACGATCCCCGACTTCGTCCGGCTCGAGACGGTGCTGGGGCGCAATGGCGGCCAGTTCCGCTCGTTCGACTGGGTGTTCAGCCCGCGCGCGCCCGACGGTACGCCGGCCGAGATGTTCGATCACACCACCGGCGCCGTCCATCCGCAGGTCGTCGCCTATTGGCGCGACCATTACGACATCGCGCATCTGATCGCGACGCATTGGAGCGAGCTCAAGCCCGATCTCGATGGCAAGGTCCACCTGATCGTCGGCACCGCGGACACCTTCTATCTCGACGGCGCCGCGCATCGGCTCGATGCGGCGATGCGCCAGGTCGGCGCGAAGGCGAGCTTCACCTACATCCCCGACAAGACGCATTTCGACCTCTACGAGCGCGGCGGCGACAAGCTAGCGCTTCAGAAGGACATTGCCTGGGCGATGTATCAGGTCGCGCGGCCGGGAACGAAGCGACCCGCGGAGGCGTCTCCCCCCGTGCAATGATCCTCATCCCCATCCTCGGCGACCAGTGCAGCGCATCCCTCGCGTCGCTGCGCGACGTCGATCCATCCGAGGCCGTGGTGCTGATGATGGAGGTCGCCGACGAGACGAGCTACGTGAAGCACCACAAGCGCAAGATCGCGCTGATCTTCTCGGCGATGCGCCACTTCGCCGGAGAACTGCGCGAGGCGGGCTGGACGGTCGACTACGTAAAGCTCGACGACGGCGACAATAGCGGCAGTTTCCCGGGCGAGGTCGCCCGCGCACTGAACCGCCACGACATCGAGCATATCCGTATCGTCGAGCCCGGCGAGTGGCGCGTGCTCGAGATGATCAGGGGCTGGCAGGCGGCGCTCGGCGTGCCGGTCGACATCCTCGACGACGATCGCTTCGTCTGCCCGATCCTCGATTTCCAGACCTGGGCGCAGAGCCGTCACGAGCTGCGCATGGAATTTTTCTACCGCGACATGCGCCGCAAGACCGGGCTGCTGATGGACGGCACCGATCCCGAGGGTGGCGTGTGGAACCTCGATCACGACAACCGCAAGCCGCCGAAGAAGGGCGTCGCCTATCAGCACCCGATGCGGTTCGAGCCCGATGCGATCACGCGCGAGGTGCTCGCGCTGGTCGCCGACCGCTTCGCCGATCATTTCGGCAGTCTCGACGGCTTTGCGCTGCCCGTCACGCGCGCCGAGGCCAGGCGCGCGCTCGGCCATTTCGTCCGCACCGCGCTCCCCGACTTCGGCACCTATCAGGACGCGATGGTCACCGGCGAGCGCTTCCTGTTCCACGCCTTCCTCTCGCCCGCGCTCAACTGCGGGCTGCTGACCGCGATCGAGGTCTGCGAGGCGGCGGCCGAGGCCTTCCGGACGGGCGACGTGCCGCTCAATTCGGCGGAGGGCTTCGTCCGCCAGATCATCGGCTGGCGCGAATATATTCGGGGCATGTACTGGCTCGAGATGCCGCAACTATCGGACGCCAACGCGCTCCGCGCCACGCGCCCGCTGCCCGAATTCTACTGGACCGGCGAGACCGAGATGCTCTGCCTCAACCAAGCCGTCACCTCGACGCGCGACGAAGCTTATGCGCATCACATCGAACGGCTGATGGTGCTCGGCAATTTCGCGATGCTGGCGGGCGTCGCCCCGCAGGCGATCTCGGACTGGTTCCTCGTCGTCTACGCCGACGCATACGAATGGGTCGAGCATCCCAACGTGCTCGCGATGAGCCAGTTCGCCGACGGCGGGCGTCTCGGCTCGAAGCCCTATGCGGCGGGCGGCGCCTACATCAACCGCATGTCCGATTACTGCCCGAAATGCCGCTACGACGTGAAGCAGAAGACCGGCGAAGACGCCTGCCCCTTCAACGCGCTCTACTGGGACTTCCTCGCGCGCCACGACAAGAAGTTGCGCGGCAATCACCGGATGGGGCCTGTGTACCGTAACTGGGACCGGATGACCGACGAACAGCGCGATGCGTACCGGTCGAGCGCGAAGGCGTTCCTTGGCACGCTGGAGCCGGCGGCGGAGGGCTGGGCTCGGGATTGAGCG
>CAXTVK010000168.1:0-4603 GCA_964247655.1 uncultured Sphingomonadaceae bacterium
CCCAGCCGAAGCCTTCCAACCGTTGCACTTCAAATGTGAATCCACACCCGGATCAAGTCCGGGGTGACGGTGAAAACGGTCAAATGCCCTGTCTCTAGTCAGATCGGCCTTCGAAACCGTTCGTCGTGCCCATATCCGCCCGACCTGCGTTGAGCGCGCGACAATCGAAGGAGGCGACGTGAAGCTTGGAAGAGGCCGCATCGCGGGCGTATTGCTCGGTTTCGTCGCCGGCGCCTGCTCGCCGCTCAAGACGTTCGACGCGCTCGTGCCCAAGGACGGCGGCGTGGCGGTGGTGGCGCGCGATGCCGCCTTCGGCCCCGATCCACGCCAGCGGCTCGATCTCTATGCACCCAAGGCGCGCCCGGCGGGCGGTCTGCCGGTCATCGTCTTCTTCTACGGCGGGTCGTGGAATTCGGGGACCAAGGGCGGCTATGCCTTCGTCGGGCGCGCGCTCGCCGCCAAGGGCTTCCTCGTCGCGATCCCGGATTACCGGCTGGTGCCGCAGGTCCGCTATCCGGCCTTCCTCGAGGACAATGCGTCCGCGGTGCGCTGGGTGATCGCGCATGCCGGCCGATATGGCGGCGACGCGCGCGAGCTGCTGCTCGCGGGCCATTCGGCGGGCGCGTACGATGCGGCGATGCTGGCCTACGATCCGCGCTGGCTGGGCGCCGACCGCACGGCGGTGCGCGGACTAATCGGGCTCGCGGGCCCCTACGACTTCTTGCCGCTCGACGGCCCGGTGGTGCAGGCCGCCTTCGGTGGCGCGACCGATCCCGCGTCGACGCAGCCGGTCAATTTCGCTCGCGCCGGCGACGCCCCCGCCTTTCTCGCCACCGGCGACCAAGACGACACGGTGCGCCCCGCCAACAGCGATTCGCTCGCCCGCAGGCTGGAGGCATCGGGTGTCGCGGTCGAGCGCCGGCGCTATCCCAAGGTCGGCCATGTCGGGCTGCTCACCGCGGTCGCGCGGCCGTTCCGGGATCGCGCGGCCGTGCTCCACGACCTCGTCGCGTTCGCCGACCGGATCGTCGGCGATTCTTAGACGATGGTATCAAACGGACCGATAATGGCACAACCGGCCGGATCGTTCAGCGCGGCGCAAGCTGATCGCGATAGGGCGGATGGCGGAGCCCGAGCGCGGCGCCGATGCGACCCGCGCGTTTCCTTGACATGATCGCAGGCACGGGAGCCCGCGGCGCCACCGGACGGCATGATGACGACGACGAACGACGACACCGCCGACGACGTCAGGATCGCGCAGATGGCCGATGCGCTCGTCGCGCATCTCGGCAGCGTCGATGCCGCGTCCGTCTTCGCCGCCCGTCAGATCCGCGAGGCGGACAGCGCCGCGCGCACGACCTGGACCGCGCTGATGCGCTATCTGGAACGCTATCAGGATCGGTATTGAGAGAGCGTCGCCGCATCATCGGGGACCCTCCTCGCGCGACACCCGAATCGCCGGACGCGCGTTGAGCGGCGATGGACGACAGCATCGACGACCTGCGCAGACGCATGGAGGCTGCAGCCGCAGCCATGGATTTCGAGGAGGCGCGTCGGCTGCGCGACCGGATCGCCCTGATCCGCGGTGGTGCCTCGACGATGGACGCCGAAGAGGCCGATACCGCGGGGCTGACGCGGCAGCAGCCCGGCGCGATGGGGCTCGGCACCAGCCAGCAGCGCGTTACCCCGCCGCCGGGCTGGACGCCGCCGCGCAAGCCCGATCCGATGACGCGCGGCCACAATCGCAGACGCGGCCGTTCCTCCTGACTTGACTCCAAGCCGTCCAAGGCGCGATTGAGAACATAACAGGAACGCTTGGACGATCGAGTCGGTGGATGCGCTACACGCCTTGCGAGGAAAGATCGCCCGGATCGAGCGGCAGCGGCCGGTCGATGCCCCGGCACTGGCGTCGCTCGGCCTCGCCGACGTCGATCGCGCGCTGGGCGGCGGGCTCGCGCGCGGCCGGCTCCACGAACTGTTCGCCGCCGAGCGCGATGATGCCGCGGGTGCCGCGGGCTTCGCGACGATGCTCGCCTGCCTCATGCTGCCCGGCAGGGCGCCCATATTGTGGCTGAGGCAGGAGGAAGCAGAGCGCGAGGATGGGCGGCTGCATGCGCCGGGGCTCGCCGAGATCGGGCTCGATCCGGCGCGGCTGGTGCTGGCGGTGCTGCCCGATCCGGTGACGCTGCTGCGCTGCGCGGCGGACGTGGTGCGCTGTGCCGAAGTGGGCGCGGTGGTGATCGAGCTGTGGCGCAATCCGCGCGCGCTCGACCTGACCGCGAGCCGGCGGCTGGCGGTCGCGGCCGAGGCCTCGGGGGTGACCGCGCTGATGCTGCGCGCGCAGGCCGAGCCTTCGCCCAGCGCCGCGCAGACGCGCTGGGCGGTCCGCGCCGCCGCCTCGACCGCGCTGGAGGCGCAGGCGCCGGGGCATACCGTGCTCGACATCGAGCTGCTGCGCCAGCGCAGCCGGCCTTCGGGCGGACGCTGGCTGCTGGAATGGAATCGTGAGGAAAGCCGCTTTATCGAGCCGGCGGCATCTGGCGCTGTGGCTGCCGCTGCTGAGCGCGGACCGGCGGGCGGCGCAGCGTCGCTCAGCCTCGCCGGGTGAAGGGCGTCCCACCGAGCCGCCGCTCGCCTTCGTCGAGAAGCAGCGCGGCGCGATGCGGATCGTCGCGCTCGATGCCGCTGCGCTCGCGCTGGGGCTCGCCACCGGGCTGACGCTGGCGGATGCGCGCGCGCGCATACCCGAACTCGCCGCGATCGATCACGATCCGCTCGCCGACCGGCTGTGGCTCGAACGCCTCGCCGACGGCTGCGACCGCTGGACGCCGATGGTCGCGCTCGATCACCCCGACGGGATCACGCTCGACATCACGGGGTGTCTGGAGGCCTATGGCCTGGGTATCGCCGGAGCAAAGCCCAACCCGTTCCCCGGCGCAGGCCGGGGCCCACGCCCGCAGCCCGTGGTGGGCGCTGCGCCCGGTGAAAGACTAGGGGCCTGGGCCCCGGCCTTCGCCGGGGAACAGCCTCATCCGACAAGCGAAGCCACCCTTCTCGCCGACATCGAAACCCGCTTCGCCCGCGCCGGCATCCATCTGCGCTGCGCCACAGCCGCCTCGCCCGAGGCCGCGCAGGCGCTTGCGCGCTTCCAGACGATGCCCGCCGCCGACGAGGCGACCGCGATCCGTCGATTGCCGGTCGCCGCACTCCGGCTCGACGACGAGATCGCGGTCGCGCTGCGCCGCGCCGGGTTGAAGACGATCGGCGACCTCGCGTCGCGCCCCACCGCCCCCCTCGCCGCACGCTTCGGCGAGGATATGGTGGCGGCGCTCGATCGGCTGCTCGGCCGCGCCGACAGCCGCATCGTGCCACGCCGCGCGCTGCCCGCGCTGCTGTTCGAACGTCGCTTCGCCGAGCCGATCGCACGCACCGAGGACGCGCTGGTCGTGCTCGACGAGCTGATGCGCGAGGCGGCGCTCGAGCTCGAGGAGCGGCGTGGCGGCGGGCGGCGGTTCGCGGCGAGGCTGTACCGAAGCGACGGCGCGGTGCGCGATCTGTCGGTCGAAACCGGACTGCCGACGCGCGATCCCGCCACCCCCGCGCGGCTGTTCCGCGAGCGCATCGACACGCTCGCCGATCCGATCGATCCGGGCTTCGGCTTCGACATGATCCGGCTCTCGGTGGCGACCGTCGAACCGCTGGCGGCGACGCAGCTCAAGCTCGAAGGCGGCCAGGTCACCGAGGAGGCGATGGCGGCGCTGGTCGATCGGCTCGGCACGCGGATCGGCCGCGGGCGTGTCCGCCGCTTCCGTTCGGTGGACACGCATATCCCCGAACAGGCGGCGTTTGCGCTGCCCGCGATCGAGATGCCCGATCCGGCGCGCTGGACGCCGCCCATCCCCGGCGAACCCCCGCTCCGCCCGCTCCACCTGTTCGATCCGCCGCAACGGATCGAGGTCGCGATGTTCGAGGTGCCCGATGGCCCGCCGCGCCGCTTCCGCTGGCGACGCACGCTGCACGAGGTGACGCGCTACGAAGGCCCCGAGCGGATCGCGGGCGAATGGTGGCGCGTGCGCGTCGATCGCCTGCCCGATCCCGGCCGCCCGACCGTCCGCCCCAGCCCCGGCCGCGATGCGATGGACTGCGACGAGGCCGAGCGTGCCAAGGACCAATCCCCGCCCGACAGACCCGCGAAGCCGCTGCTCACGCGCGACTATTTTCGCGTCGAGGACGTCCGCGGCCGCCGCTTCTGGCTGTTCCGCCACGGCCTCTACGGCGACGAGGCGGATCGCCCCGACTGGTATCTCCACGGTCTGTTCGCATGAACGAGGAACTTTCGGGCGCGCCGGATTTCGCCGAAATGATCGCGGCGACCAACTACAGCTTCCTGCGCGGCGCTTCGCATCCCTCCGACATGGTGGCCCAAGCGATCGCGCTCGGCCACAAGGCGATCGGCGTCGCGGACCGCAACACGGTGGCGGGTGTGGTCCGCGCCTATGTCGCCTTGCGGGATGCGCGCGAGAATGCCGCCCTCGCGAAACTGCCCGAGATCGATTTCCGCCTGATCGTCGGCGCGCGCCTCGCCTTCGCCGACGGCACCCCC
>CAXTVK010000169.1:0-4600 GCA_964247655.1 uncultured Sphingomonadaceae bacterium
GGCGCTACGGACCGCGCGGCACGCAACTCGCGCCGACCAACGGATCGATGGGCTACGGCATCCCCGCCGCCGTCGCCGCGGCACTACGCACGCCCGAGCGGCGCGTCGTGGCACTGGCGGGCGACGGCTGCTTCCTGATGAACGGGCAGGAACTCGCCACCGCGGTCGCTCAGGGTATCAGGCTGCTCGTCATCGTCGTGGACAATGCCACCTACGGCACGATCCGCATGCATCAGGAGCGCGAATATCCCGGCCGCGTTTTGGGCACCAAGCTGGCCAACCCCGACTTCGCCGCGCTCGCGCGCGCCTATGGCGGCTGGGCCGAGACGGTCGACCGCACCGCCGATTTCGTGCCTGCGCTGGATCGCACGCTGTCACAGCCGGGGCTCGCGCTGCTTCATTTGCGCACCGACATCGAACAGATCACGCCGGCAATCAGCCTCAGCAAGATGAACGCGCGATAAAGTCGCCATTCCAGCCCGGTTCAGGACGACTCGCCTAGAAGCTCTTCATGCGGTCGTCGATCGCAAAACAGGATGGAGATTTCAGATGCGTCGCATCTTCAAAGGCCTCGTCGCCGCCAGCCTCATCGCCGGCACGACCCTCGCTGCTACGGCACCCGCGCAGGCCCGCTGGCACGGTGGCGGATATGGCGGCTATCATGGCGGCTGGCATCATCGTGGCGGGATCGGCACCGGCGGTGCGATCGGTCTCGGCCTGCTCGGTCTCGGCGTAGGTGCGGCGATCGCCGAATCGGATCGCGGCCCCCGCTATGGCGGTGGCTACTACGCCCCGCCGCCGCAGGCTTATTACGCGCCACCGCAGGCCTATTACGCGCCGCCACCTCCGCCGCCCTACGGCTATTACGGCGGCTACGGCTACTAAGTCTCGCGAACGAACGGCGGCTCGAAAGAGCCGCCGTTCTTTGTTGCGTCCTGTGCAGTTCCCCGGCGAAAGCCGGGGCCCAAGGCTTCAAGCGCGACGCGCGTAGCCCTGGGCCTCGGCTTTCGCCGGGGAACTGCACGGAGATCAATTCGGCGCCGAATACCGGAAAAAAAAAGGAGCGCCGCCACTATAGTGACGACGCCCCTTCTTCTGCGCGACGAGCAGACTTAAAGCTTGTCGACGGCGCCCTTCACGGCACCCTTGGCATTGCCTACGCCCTGCTGGACATGACCCTTGCCTTCCTGCGCGGCGCCTTCGGCCTGCAGGCTGGTGTCGTTGCTGGTATCGCCGATCGCCTGCTTGACCTTGCCGGCAACCTCGTTGGCGACGCCTTTGACCTTGTCGGTGAACTCGCTCATCTGAAATCTCCTGACCAGCACGGCATGATACCGCGTTGCCGGAAGAACCGCCGAACGACCGTTACGGTTCCGCCCGGCTCGGCGCGAACTGCTTCAGATCAAGCCCGCAAGCGGGCGCGCCCCTCGTCGGATCAAGCCCGCAAGCGGGCGCGCCTTTTCGTCAGATCAAGCCCGCAAGCGGGCTTGAGGGATCGGCATAGCGCCTGATCCCCATCCGCCCCGCACGGTAGGAAAGCCGCCCGGCCTCGACCGCCGCCTTCATCGCGCGCGCCATCAGGATCGGATCCTTGGCCTCGGCGATCGCAGTGTTCATCAGCACGCCGTCGCAGCCCAGCTCCATCGCCACCGCCGCGTCCGACGCCGCGCCGACGCCGGCATCGACCAGCACGGGCACCTTGGCACCCTCGACGATCAGCCGGATCGTCACGCGGTTCTGGATGCCGAGCCCCGATCCGATCGGCGCGCCAAGCGGCATGATCGCCACCGCGCCGACATCCTCGAGGCGCTTCGCCGCGATCGGATCGTCGACGCAATAGACCATCGGCTTGAAGCCCTCGTTGGCGAGCACCTCGGTGGCGCGCAGCGTCTCGACCATGTCGGGGTAGAGCGTGCGCGCCTCGCCCAGCACCTCGAGCTTGACCAGATCCCAGCCGCCCGCCTCGCGCGCCAGCCGCAGCGTGCGGATCGCGCTTTCGGCGTCGAAGCAGCCCGCGGTGTTGGGCAGATAGGTGATCGTCTTCGGATCGATGAAGTCGGTCAGCATCGGCGCGCCGCGATCGGTCACGTTGACGCGGCGCACCGCGACGGTGACGATCTCGGCGCCCGACGCCTCGACCGCCGCCGCATTCTGCGCGAAATCCTTGTACTTGCCCGTGCCGACGATCAGCCGCGACTTGAACGTCTTCCCCGCGACCGTCCAGCCGTCCTCCACCACCGGCGCGGCGTGATCGCCGCCTCCGACGAAGTGGACGATCTCGAGCTCGTCGCCATCCTCGACCAGCACCGTCGCCAGCGTCGAACGCGGCACCACTTCGAGATTACGCTCGACCGCGATCTTGGTCGGCTCCAGCCCGAGCACCTCGGACGCGAGCTGCGCCAGCGTGATGCCGGCGGCGACGCGGCGGTGCTCGCCGTTGACCACGATGCTGAGGGTGCCGTCTGCTTGCATGATCGTAGGGCTTCCGTTCGTCCCGAGCGAACTCGAGGGGCGGTGGGGCGGCGGCGTGTCTCGACTTCGTTCGACACGAACGGCTAAGGAGTCGTCGCGCAGGCATATGGAACGCCCGCCTGACGCCCGCAAGCGAAAGGGACCGTATGGCCGAAAAGCCGCTCATCTTCGTGCTCAACGGCCCCAACCTCAACATGCTGGGGCTGCGCGAGCCCGAGATATACGGCTCGGATACGCTCGACGACATCGCGGGCATGCTCGAGGATCGCGCGCGCGAACTCGGGGTCGAGATCGAGATCCGGCAGTCCAACCACGAAGGCCATCTCGTCGATTGGATCCAGCAGGCCAATGCCGAGGGCGCCAAGGCGGTGCTGCTCAATGCCGGCGCCTTCACGCACACCTCGGTCGCGATCCACGATGCGATCAAGGCGGTGAGCGTGCCGGTGATCGAGGTCCACCTTTCCAACCCGCACAGGCGCGAGGCGTTTCGTCATGTCAGCCTCGTCGGCCAGGCCGCGAAAGGCACGGTGGCGGGTTTCGGCGCGCTGTCCTATGTGCTCGCGCTGGACGCGGCGGCCAAGCTCTGACAGACGCTGGCGCCACGGTTGAGAATAGAAAGAGGGTCTTGTCATGACCGATACCCCAGATAGCGTCGGCGGCGGCTCCATGCAGATCGATGCCGGGCTGGTCCGCCAGCTCGCCGAACTGCTCGACGCCACGCGGCTCACCGAGATCGAGGTGCAGGACGGCGACCGCCGCATCCGCGTCGCGCGCACCGTGACGATGGCCGCCGCCGCGCCCGCACCCGCCGTGCAGGTGGCCGCGCCCGCCGCTGCAGCACCCGTCGCAGGTGCGGCGCCCGCCCCGGCCGCACAACCTGCGCTGGCGCCCCCCACCGACCATGCGGGCCTCGTGAAATCGCCGATGGTCGGCACCGTCTATATGTCGGCTGAGCCCGGCGCGGCGCCGTTCATCGCGCCCGGCAAGCAGGTCGCTGCCGGCGATACGCTGCTGATCGTCGAGGCGATGAAGGTGATGAACCCGATCGTCGCGCCCAAGGCAGGCACGGTGAGGCAGGTGCTGGTCGAGAACGGCCAGCCGGTCGAGTTCGACCAGCCGCTCGTCGTCGTCGAGTAAGTAATTCAATGCGCCGCACCGGCCCGCACACCCATCCGGCCGCCCATTCAGGATACGCTGTGGGCGGCCGGGTGGGGGCGCAGGCCGGCGCCGCCTAGGAAGACAAATATGCCGATCACCAAGGTTCTCATCGCCAACCGCGGCGAGATCGCGCTCCGCATCCACCGCGCCTGCCACGAGATGGGCATCCAGACGGTCGCGGTGCACTCGACCGCGGACACCGAGGCGATGCACGTCCGCCTCGCCGACCAGGCGGTCTGCATCGGGCCGCCGGCGGCGTCCGAGAGCTATCTGAACATCCCCAACATCATCGCGGCCGCCGAGATCAGCGGCGCCGATGCGATCCATCCCGGCTACGGCTTCCTCAGCGAGAACGCCAAGTTCGCCGAGATCGTCGAGGCGCACGACCTGATCTTCATCGGCCCCAAGCCCGAACATATCCGGATCATGGGCGACAAGATCGAAGCCAAGCTTACGGCTGCCAAGCTCGGTCTTCCGCTCGTTCCGGGCTCCGACGGCCCGATCAGCGATGTAGCCGAGGCCAAGGCGGTCGCCGCCGAGATCGGCTATCCGGTGCTCATCAAGGCGGCCTCGGGCGGCGGCGGCCGCGGCATGAAGGTGGTCGAGAGCGAGGACATGCTCGAGACGCTGATGCAGCAGGCGGGCCAGGAAGCGAAGGCCGCGTTCGGCGACGCCACCGTCTACATGGAGAAATACCTCTCCGATCCGCGCCACATCGAATTCCAGGTGTTCGGCGACGGCAATGGCCAGGCGATCCATCTCGGCGAGCGCGACTGCTCGCTGCAGCGCCGCCACCAGAAGGTGCTTGAGGAAGCCCCCTCGCCCGTCATCTCGATGGAGCAGCGCGAGTGGATGGGCGGCATCGTCGCCAAGGCGATGGCCGACATGGGCTATCGCGGCGCCGGCACGATCGAGTTCCTCTACGAGGACGGCAATTTCTACTTCATCGAGATGAACACCCGGCTGCAGG
>CAXTVK010000170.1:0-4579 GCA_964247655.1 uncultured Sphingomonadaceae bacterium
TGCCCGTCACGAACTTGGTCTGCGGCATCGCGCCTTCGGACGAATCGACGAGCAGGACGACGCCGTCGACCATGCTGAGGATGCGCTCCACCTCGCCGCCGAAATCGGCGTGGCCGGGGGTGTCGACGATGTTGATGCGAATGCTCTCGCTGGCGCCGGGCGGCGTCCAGTCGACCGAGGTCGGCTTGGCGAGAATCGTGATCCCGCGCTCCTTCTCGAGATCGTTCGAATCCATCGCGCGCTCTTCGATGCGCTGGTTGTCGCGGAACGTGCCGGACTGACGGAACAGCTGATCGACGAGTGTCGTCTTGCCGTGATCGACGTGGGCGATGATCGCCACGTTGCGGAGGCTCATGTTTTCGGATCCTGTCGGAGTTTCAGCGCGCGCCCATAGCGGAGATGACGCGATGCAACAAGGGTTACGCTACGTCGGCGCTCGCCCACCAATCCGCCAACCCGCTACACCTTCCGACCACCCGTCACCCCTGCGCAGGCAGGGGCCTATGTCTGTACGAGGTGCCGCGAGGCCAGTTAGCAAAAGAGATGGACCCCTGCCTGCGCAGGGGCGACGGCCGGACGGGAACGTCCATCCCACCGTATCGCTTGAATAGAACACCCTCCCCGTCCTATCTTCACGCCGAACCACGGACAGGACGACAATGGCGACCGACACGCGCATCGATACCCCGATCGAGCTGACGCCCCCCGCGCCGGTCGCCGCGATCGCGCCGTCGCAGGCCGCCGGGCTCGTGCCGTTAGATACGGCGCAGAAAACCAAGCTCGACGAGAAGGTCGAGGGCTTCATCGCCGTGCTCGTCGCGACCGACGCCAATTCGCCCGAATTCGGCCGCCAAGTCGATCAGATCACCAATATGGGGCGCCGCGAGATCGCCGAGGCCGCCGGGCACAGCAACCGCTTCCTCGATCGCCCCACCAAGGCGATGGACAAGGACAGCAACGTCGGCACCAACTTGGCCGAACTGCGCCGCACGATCGAAGATCTCGATCCGGGCTCGCGCGGCAATCTGCTCGCGCCCAAGCGGCTGTTCGGGATCATCCCGTTCGGATCGAAGATGCGCGACTATTTCGACGGTTATAAGAGCGCGCAGACGCACATCTCGTCGATCCTCCAGCATCTCGCCTCGGGCAAGGACGATCTGCTCAAGGACAATGCCGCGATCGACGTCGAGCGGCAGGCGCTGTGGGCCGCCATGGGCCGGCTCGAGCAGATGATCCATGTCGCCAAGACGCTCGACACGCGGCTCGAGGAGAAGGCGGCGGACCTCGACATCTCGGACCCCGCCAAGGCCAAGGCGATCCGCGAGACCGCGCTCTTCTACGTCCGCCAGCGCGTCCAGGATCTGCTGACGCAGATGGCGGTGACGGTGCAGGGCTATCTCGCGCTCGATCTGGTCAAGAAGAACAATGTCGAGCTGGTGAAGGGCGTCGATCGCGCTTCGACCACGACGGTCGCGGCGCTGCGCACCGCGGTCACCGTCGCGCAGGCGCTCACCGGCCAGAAGATGGTGCTCCAGCAGATCACCGCGCTCAACACGACGACCGCCAACATCATCGACTCGACCGGCGAGCTGCTCCGCACGCAGACCGCGCAGATCCACCAGCAGGCTGCCGCCTCGACGATCCCGATCGACACGCTCAAGCGCGCCTTCCAGAACATCTATACGACGATGGACGCGATCGACACGTTCAAGCTGCAGGCGCTCGACAACATGAAGTCGACGGTCAACCTGCTCACCGACGAGGTCGAGAAGTCGCGCGGCTATATCGCGCGCGCCGAGGGTGCGGCGCAGGGCCAGATCGCGAATGGCCGCGACGACGCGTTCAAGCTCGATTGATGGCGGGATCCGACGACATCATCGAGCACGCCGCGGATTTTCTCCGCCGCATCTCGCCCGAGGGCCGCGCGGCCTCGCGTCGGCGCCGCGAGCGGCGTCAGGCCGCGTTTCGGCGGATCGCGCGGCGCATCGTGCTCGCCTGCGCGGCGATCCTGGGCGTCGCGCTAGCCTGGGGCTTCATCATGGGGCCGATCGGGCCGTTCGGCCTGCTCGCGATGCTGATCGCGATGGCGCTGGCGGCGACCGCGATCGTGCTGTGGTCGGCGCAGCCCGCCCCCACCCCCGAGCGGCTCGCGACCAGCGACATCGCCGCGCTCCCGTCGCAGACCGAGGAGTGGCTCGAGAAGCAGCGCCCGGCGCTCCCCGCGCCCGCGCAGCGCCAGCTCGACCAGCTGTCGCTCAGCCTCGCGGCGATCGCGCCGCAGCTCGCCAGCATCGACCCCAAGCTGCCCGAGGCGCTCGAGGCGCGCCGGCTGATCGGCGACGAGCTCCCCGAGCTGATCCGCGGCTACCAGCGCGTGCCCCCGGCGCTGCGCCGCCAGCCGCTCAACGGCGGCCCCTCGCCCGACAAGCAGCTGAGCGAAGGCCTCGGCACGATCGGCGAGGAGATCGCCCGCATGAACGCGCGGCTGGCCGACGACGATTTGAAGGCGCTGGCGACGCAGAACCGGTTTCTCGAGATCAAGTATAAGGGCGATGGGGAGATGGGGGAGGATTGAGCGACCGACCCTGCGTCGCGCCCTCGTCAAACGTCATCCCGAACTTGGTTCGGGATCCAGATACGCAACGATCGACGTTGAAACGCGGCGTGTCTGGATCCTGACCTTCGTCAGGATGACGAAGAAGGAATGGCTGGCTTCGATGGTGAGTTGCCGTGATGCGAAACAGCCAACCAATCAACAATAGGGACGGCAAGCCGGCCGGCGCCTAAATACCGAGTACGCCGCTGCCGGGGCTAATTTGGCGAAAATCTGCGGCAAGTTTCCATCCGCAGTAGACTGCCTTCCACACGACCAAGACCGACGCAGACCGTCAAAATGCTCAAACGATTGCCATAGCGAGTTGTAGGCGATGTCCGCAACTAGGCGGATAACGGTCACACTCTGCCCGTCATTGCGAGGCGCGAAGCGCCGTGGGTGCTCGCTGCGGGGCGGACGGAGGTCCGGGTTGAGCCCCGGGCGGCCGGCGCGAAGTCATCCGGTTCAGCCGAAGCTGCGCGGGCCGGGCCCAGGCCTCACCTCGCTGTTGCTGGGAAGGCGCCTGCTCCGAAGCTCGGGCCTGGGCCCCCGCCTGCGCGGGGGAACGGCTGGCTTGCATAGGACGCGGCGCGTGGAACGCCGGCGCCGCGCGCGAGTCGGGTTTCATGCCCCCGGTTGCGACGCTGCGCGTACCGACTTCCGTCGGGAAGACGGAGCAGACAGGAGAAGCGGCCTCCTTCCTCCCCTCCCTTTCAGGGAGGGGATCGAGGGGTGGGTGGCGGCCGGGCGAGACGGCAGCTGACGCGCGATGGTAGGCGCATCGCCAAGCCTCGACCCACCCCCCGGCCCCTCCCCGACAGGGAGGGGAGAAGATTACGCCGCGAGCTTGCGCAGCACGTACGGCAAAATCCCCCCGTTGAGGAAATACTCCAGTTCGTTGACAGTATCGATCCGGCAGCGCGTCTCGAAGCTCTCCTTCGATCCGTCGGCACGCGTCAGTTCGACGGTCACGGTCTGGCGCGGGCGCAGCGCTGCGACGCCGGTGATCGTGAAGGTCTCGCTGCCGTCGAGGCCGAGCGTCTTGCGATCGACGCCGGCGGCGAACTGCAGCGGCAGCACGCCCATGCCGACGAGGTTCGAGCGGTGGATGCGCTCGAAGCTTTCGGTGATCACCGCGCGCACGCCGAGCAGCGTCGTGCCCTTCGCTGCCCAGTCGCGCGATGAGCCCGTGCCGTATTCCTTGCCCGCGATCACCACCAGGGGCGTGCCCTCGGCCTTGTAGCGCACCGCCGCATCGTAGATCGCCTCGACGTCGCCGGTGGGCACGAACTTGGTCATGCCACCCTCGATGCCGGGGACCATCTCGTTCTTGATGCGGATGTTGGCGAAGGTGCCGCGCATCATCACGTCGTGGTTGCCGCGGCGCGCGCCGTAGCTGTTGAAGTCCGCCTTCGAGACCTGGTGCTCGCTCAGGAAGCGGCCCGCGGGGCTGTCGACCTTGATCGATCCCGCGGGCGAGATGTGATCGGTGGTGATCGAATCGGCGAAGATCGCGAGCGGGCGCGCGTCGACGATGTCCTCGACGGCGGCGGGCGTCATGCTCATGCCCTCGAAATAGGGCGGGTTGGCGACGTAGGTGCTGCTCGGGTTCCAGCTGTAGGTGTCGGAGGCGGTGACGTCGATCGCCTGCCACTTCTCGTCGCCGGTGAACACCGAGGCGTAGCGGCTCGAGAACATGCCGCGATCGATGTTGGCGTTCATCGTCGTCGAGACCTCCTCGTTGGAGGGCCAGATGTCCTTGAGATAGACGTCGGTGCCGTCGGTCGCCTGGCCGATCGGGGTGGTGGTGAAGTCCTCGATCACCGTGCCTTTGAGCGCATAGGCGACGACCAGCGGCGGCGAGGCGAGGAAGTTGGCACGCACGTCGGGGCTGACGCGCCCTTCGAAATTGCGGTTGCCCGAGATCACCGAGGCGGCGACCAGATCGTTGCCGTTGATCGCCTTGCTGATCGGCTCGGCGAGCGG
>CAXTVK010000171.1:0-4470 GCA_964247655.1 uncultured Sphingomonadaceae bacterium
TCGCGCTGGATGATCTGCACCGAGACGATCCGCCACACCGCACCGCCGCGCTCGACCGTCGTCGCCGCCAGCATCGCGCGCTGCGAAAGCCCCGCGACCAGCACCCTGCACAACCGCCGGCTGCCCGGCAGCACACCCTGCAGCGCCTCGACGAATTCGGCGCCATAGGGCGCGAAATCGGTCGCGCGCACGCCATCGACACGGTCGAACAGCTTGCGCGCCGCCTGGTTGGACAGCTCGATCCGCCCTTCGGCGTCGATCGCGAGCAGCGGCGTCGGCGCGCCGTCGACCAGCGCGCTGGCGAAGCGGTTCTCGGCGGCGCTTGCCGCGCGTTCGTCGCGCAGCCGCCGCATCGCGGAATCGAGCGCATCGCCCAGTTCGTCGAACCCGCTGCCGCGGCCGGGCTTGGCGAAACCCTGCGCGAGATCGCCGTGATTGAGCGCGGAGACGAACCGCTCGAGCTCGACGTTGGTCGCGCGGACCAGCCCCCACACGCCGGCCGACGCCCACAGCACCGCGCCGGCGGCGAGCAGCGTCGTCGCGGGCAGCGCCGCATGCAGCGCGAGCCAGACCAGCGCGCCGATCGCGAGAAGCAGGACGGCGGAGCGCAGCGCGAGGCGGACCGCGAAGCGCCGGCTAAAGTCCATGCTTCTCCATCCGCCGATAGAGCGTGCCCCGCGTCAGCCCGAGTTCGGCGGCCGCGGTGGAGATGTTGAACGCGTGCTTCTTGAGCGCCGCCTCGATCAGCTGACGCTCGGCGCGATCGAGGTTGAGGTCCGACGGCGCGGCGGGGGCGGCGTGCACGAGCACCGCGGGTGCGTGCGCGGCAGGAGCGTGCGCGGCGCGCGACAGCGGGAAGTCGCCGATCGCGAAGCTGCTGCCGTCGGCGAGGATCACCGCACGCTCGGCGGCGTGGCGCAGCGCGCGGACATTGCCGGGCCAATCATAGGCGACGAGTTCGGCGAGAACCGATGCGGGAATCTCGCGCTCGGGCTTGCCATATTTGCGCGTGTAGGCGGCGATGAACGTACCCAGCAGCAGCGGGATGTCCTCGCGCCTCTCGCGCAGGGGCGGCAGCTCGATCTCGACGGTGTTGAGCCGGAACAGCAGATCCTGGCGGAAGCGGCGCTCGTCGCTCAGCTGATCGGGCGGCAGGTTGGTCGCGGAGACGACGCGGACGTCGATCGGCACGGGGCGGTTGGCACCGACCGGCGTCACCTGCCGCTGCTCGAGCGCAGTGAGCAGCTTGGGCTGGAGATGGAGCGGCAGATTGCCGACCTCGTCGAGAAACAGCGTGCCGCCGTCGGCCGCCTGCAGCCGCCCGATCCGATCGCCGCGCGCATCGGTGAACGCGCCCTTCACATGCCCGAACAGTTCGGAATCGAACAGATTTTCCGCGATCGCGCCGAGATCGACCGACAGCATCACGCCCGATGCGCGCCCCGACAGCCGGTGCAGCTCGCGCGCGACCAGCTCCTTGCCGGTGCCGTTCTCGCCGAGGATCAGCACATTGGCGTCGGTCGGCGCGGCGCGTTCGATCAGCGAGAGCACGCGCGCGATCCCGGGCGATTGGCCGAGCAGCGGCGTCTCGCTGTGGGCGCCGGCGATCGCGGCGACCTTGCCCTTTTCGACCGTCGTCGCGCGGCGCGAATTGCGCAGCGCCGCGGCGGTGCGCACCGTCGCGAGCAACCGCTCGTTCGACCAGGGTTTGGAGACGAAGTCGGTCGCGCCATGCTTCATCGCGGCGACCGCGGTCTGCACGCCGCCATGCGCGGTGATCAGCACGATCACCGCCTCGGGATCGCGCTCGAGCATGCGGCCGAGCCAGCGGAAGCCCTCCGCGCCGTCGGTCGCGCCGCGCGCGAAATTGGCGTCGAGCAGGATCGCATCGGGCGTGCGCGTCGCCATCAGGTCGAGCGCCTGCTGCGGCTGCTGCATCGTCACCACCTCGACGAAGAGCTGGCGCAGCAGCATCCGGGCGGCGAGCAGGATATCCTCGTCGTCGTCGACGACGACGCAGAGTTCGAAGGGTTTGCCGGCGGCCATCGTACGATCATCCCATGTCAGATGCCGGCCCACAATCAAGATGCGTGCCAATGACCGCATATGGACAGCCGATTGTCCGCATCCGGACAACCCCTTCTTGCCGCCGAGCAGAAAGCTTTGCGGAATATCTAACGATTACAGTGTTATGCCCGTTTGGCACGCATCCTGCTGAGCAGGGTTCGACCGACATGGTGCCGGCCAAACGAAAGGAACAAGCCATGCGTAATTATCTCGCCAACACCCTGTTCGCAGGTGTCAGCCTCGCCGTCACCGCGGGCATCGTCGCCATCTCGAGCGCACCCGCCTCCGCCGCGATCCCGGCCAACGAGGCACCGCACGCGCTCGTCCGCTATTCGGACCTCGACCTCGCCAACCCCGCCGGCCGCGCCGATCTCGATGCGCGCATCAACGCTGCCGCGTCGCGGGTTTGCGACAGCAACGCCGGTGGCCCCGACTTCGCCGGCATGGCCTGCCGCGCCAAGGCGGTGATGCAGGCGCGCCGCGACGTCGATCAGAAGATCGCGATGCGCGCAACGACGACTGCGCCGAACGCCGCGCTTTGAGGTCAGACGCCATCGCCGCTGTCCGCCCGTGGACAGCGACTGTCCGGATCCGGACAGTCGCGGGCGGCAGCGGCGAAATGCTCGACCTAACCCATTTTCCAACCATCGACAGGACGCCAACCGCGTGACCACGCCGGACCAGAGCCCCCCCTCCCCGACCGGTGCCGCGATGGACCGCCGGATCGCTTCGCCGCGCGCGGTCAATCGCAAGCGGCTGCGGCTGATCCTCGGCGCCGTCGCGGCGCTCGTCGTCGTGCTGCTGGCGTGGCGGCTGATTCCGTCGAGCGGATCGACCGACGTCGCCTCCGCCGACATCGAGACGGGCAGCGTCGCCAACGCGCCCTTCCACGATTATTTGCCCGTCCGCGCGACCGTCGCGCCCGCGATCACCACCTTCGTCGGCGTGGTCTCGGGCGGCCAGGTCGACAAGCTGCTGGTGCAGGACGGCACGATGGTGACCGCGAACCAGCCGCTCGCGAGGCTCGACAACCCGACGCTCAAGCTCGACATATTGACACGCGAATCCGCGATCGCAGGCCAGCTCGGCAGCGTCTCGGGCGACGATCTCGCGCTCGAACGCAGCAAGCTCGATCGCGCGACGCAGACCGCGTCCGCCAATTACGATCTGATCAAGGCGCGCCGCGATCTCTCGATCCGCCAGCAGCTGCACGACCAGGGCTTCGTCTCCGATGCCGGGGTCGCGAGCTATCAGGAAGAGAATGAGTATCAGCAGAAGCGCCTGGCCCAGCTCCAATCGGGCGAGAAGCGCGAGGACGGCATCGCCGGGGTGCAGGCCTCGCGGCTCGCCGAGACGCGCGCGCGGCTGTCGGGCAACCTCTCCGCGGTCGAGGCCAGCCTTGACGCGCTGACCGTGCGCGCCCCCGTCGCGGGGCGGCTGACCAACTTCGTCATCCAGCCCGGCCAGATGCTCAAGGCGGGCGATTCCGCGGGCCAGGTCGACAGCGAAGGGCGCTGGAAGCTCGTCGCGGACGTCGACGAATATTATCTCGGCCGCGTCGCGGTCGGCCAGCAGGCGGGCGGCGACGGCGGTGTCCATCTGGTCGTCACCAAGGTGCTGCCCGCGGTCACCGACGGGCGTTTCCGCATCGAGCTGGCGTTCGTCGGCGCACCGCCTGCGGGGCTCAACCGCGGCCAGACGCTCGACGTCCGCGTGACGCTGGGCAACACGCACGCCGCGCTGATCGCCCCCGTCGGCGGCTGGCTCGACAGCGGCGGCGGCTCGTCCGCCTTCGTGGTCGATGCCGACGGCCGCCACGCGCGCCGCCGCCCGGTCAAGGTCGGGCGCCGCAACCCGGAAGAGGCCGAGATCCTCTCGGGGCTTTCGGCGGGCGACCGCATCGTCACCTCCAACACCGCCGCCTACGACAAGGCCGGCATCCTCAACATCCGCTGAGCGACAGGACGAAACCCATGATCCGCCTAGAGAACATCCAGCGCCGCTACGCCTCCGACGAGGTCGAGACCACCGCGCTCGCCGATATCGACCTGCACGTCGCGGACGGCGAGTTCCTCGCCATCATGGGGCCGTCGGGCTGCGGCAAGTCGACCTTGCTCAACATCCTGGGCACGGTCGATCGGCCGAGCGCGGGGCGCTATATGTTCGGCGACCGCGATCTCGCCGTGCTCGACGAGGCGGCGCTCGCCAAGCTGCGCTCGGAGACGCTGGGCTTCGTCTTCCAGAGCTTTAACCTGATCGACGAACTGACGATCCAGGAGAATGTCGAGCTCGGGCTCACCTACCGCAAGGACAAGACCGGGGACCGCCGCCAGCGCGTCGCCGCCGCGATGGACCGCGTCGGCATCTCGCACCGCGCGAAACATTATCCGCACCAGCTCTCGG
>CAXTVK010000172.1:0-1359 GCA_964247655.1 uncultured Sphingomonadaceae bacterium
CGATCCGGTCGCGCTCTGGCTGCCCAACGGCCGCGACGCGCTCGTCGCCTTCTACGCGATCAATTACATCGGCGCGGTCTTCGTCCCGATCAACACCGCCTATCGCGGCAATCTGCTCGCGCATGTCGTGCGCAATTCGGGCGCGAGCATCATGATCATCCATCCCGATCTCGTCGGGCGCCTCGCCGAGGTGGATACCGCGAAGCTCGCGCATCTCGTCGTCACCACGCAGGCGCCGCTCGCCGACGCGCCGCTGCCCGTCAGCCGGTTCGACGATCTCGACGGAACCGAGGCCGATCTCGCGCCGCTCGATCGCGCGATCGAGCCGTGGGACATCCAGTCGATCATCTACACTTCGGGCACCACCGGCCCGTCGAAGGGCGTACTGTCCTCCTACCTGCATATGTTCTCCAACGCCGGGCCGGAAAGCTGGCCGATGGTGGGCGAGGACGATCGCTACCTGACGGTCGCGCCGATCTTCCACATCGGCGGGATGGGGCCGCCCTTCGTCATGCTCGCGCGCGGCGCGTCGGTGGCGGTGGTCGAGCATTTCTCGACCGATCGCTTCTGGGACGTGGTGCGTAGCACCGAATCGACCGTGATCTTCCTGCTCGGCGTGATGGCGACCTTCCTGATCAAGCGGCCGCCGTCGCCGGCGGACCGCGATCACAAGGTCCGCGTCGCGTTCATGGTGCCGCTGACCGAGGACGCGGCGGCGTTCAATGCGCGCTTCGGGATCGACATCTACACGATCTTCAACATGACCGAGATCGCCTCGCCGATCGTCTCCGGGGCGAACCCCACCAAGCGCGGCACCTGCGGCCGCGTCCGTCCCGGCGTCGAGGTGCGGCTGGTCGACGGGCACGACTGCGAGGTGCCGGTCGGCGCGATCGGCGAGATGCTGGTCCGATCGGATCGGCCATGGGGCATGAACAGCGGCTACAATGCCAATCCCGAGGCCACCGCCACCGCCTGGGCCAATGGCTGGTTCCACACGGGCGACGCGTTCCGGCGCGACGAGGAGGGCTATTTCTACTTCGTCGACCGCGTGAAGGATGCGATCCGCCGGCGCGGCGAGAACATCTCGTCGTTCGAGGTCGAGCTCGAGGTCTGTGCGCATCCCGACGTGCGCGAGGTCGCGGCGATCGCGGTCCCCAGCGAATATTCGGAGGACGAGGTGATGGTGGTCGTCGCCCCCGTTCCCGGCCGCACGATCGACTGCACCGCGCTCGCCACCTTCCTGATGGAGAAGATGCCGTATTTCATGGTGCCGCGCTACATCCGCGTGCTCGACGAACTGCCCAAGACGCCGTCCGCCAAGGTGCTCAAGACCGATCTGCGCAAGGAAGGCGTCACGCC
>CAXTVK010000172.1:1459-4374 GCA_964247655.1 uncultured Sphingomonadaceae bacterium
TCGCCGCCGGCGAAGCCGAGCACCAGATGCCGCCCCTCCTTCGCGAGCGACCGGAACGCCGGCTCGAACGTCGTGCCGCCGACCGGATCGAACACGACGTCGAGCCCCCTGGCGGGCAAGGCCGCGCGCAGCGTTTCGCGCCAATCGGGCGCGCCATAATCGATCACGACATGCGCGCCGAGCGCGAGCGCATGCGCGCGCTTCTCCGCCGATCCGGCCGCCGCGACGACGAAGGCACCGGCCTGCCGTGCCAGCTGTACCGCGATCGCCCCGACGCCGCCCGCCGCGCCCAGCACCAGCACGGTCTCGCCCGCGCGCAGCGATCCGCGATCGAACAGCGCATACTGCGCGGTCGGCCCATCGACGAGCAGAGCCGCCGCGATTTCGGGCGCGAGGCCGTCCGGAACGCGCTCGAGATCGGCTGCGGGCGCGAGGCAATAGTCCGCCGCGCCGCCGCCCAGGCACCAGACCGCGACACGGTCGCCGATCGCATGGCCGTCCAAATCGGCGCCGAGCGCGTCGATGGTTCCTGCGATCTCCCCGCCGGGCACGAACGGCAGCGGCGGCCTGATCTGGTAGCGGCCCGCGGCGACCAGACCGTCGACGAAGCCGAAGGTCACGGCGACCACCGCGATCCTCACCTCGCCCGGTCCCGGCACCGGGCGCGGCACGTCCACAACGGCAAAGGCGTCGGGCGGGCCCAGCGCGTCACCGACGAGTGCACGCATCATGCCGATGTTCGCCGCTCCCGCTCGCGCAGCCGTCTACGCGACCTCGCCGTGCTTTTCCGGACCGTCATAGGCGAACTCGTAATCCTCGGGATCGACGCGCCGCGTCATCCGCCAGAAATCGTCGTTGCGCCACGGCGTGATCGCGGTCACCCGGCCGTTCGAATTGCGATACCAATTGTCCGCGCCCTTATGCGTCCACACCATCCGCTCGTGCGCCGCGTCGATGCGGTGGTTATAGTCTTCGTAGACCTCCTCGCGCACTTCGGCGGCCTGCGCGCGGCGCGCGAACAGCTCCTCGAGCAGGCTCATCAGGTAATTGGTCTGGCACTCGATTGATCGCACCATGCTGCCGCCGTGGCCCGAGCCGGTGTTCGGCCCGAGCAGCAGGAAGAAATTGGGGAAGCCGGGGATCGTCGAGCCGAGATAGGCGCGCGCATTGTCCTTCTCCCACACGTCGTGAAGATCGACGCCGTCGCGGCCGATCACCTGATACGAGGCGAGGAACTCCGCGGCGCGGAAGCCGGTCGCGAGGACGACGACATCGGCCTCCGCGGTGCGTCCGTCGGCGGCGACCAGCGTGTTGCCCTCGATGCGCGCGAGCCGCTCGGGGATCAGCGTCACATTGTCGCGGACGAGCGTGCGATACCAGCCATTGTCGAGAAGCATGCGCTTGGCGAAGGGCGGGAAGTCGGGGAGGACGTGCTCGAGCAGGTCCTGCCGGTCGCCGAGTTGCTCGACGACATATTTGGTGAAGGCGCGGCGGTGGCCGTCATTGGTGCGGTTGAGCGACAGCGTCGGCTCGGCCCAGTCCGCGTCCTTGAACAGCGAGGAATGGATGCGATCGTTGAACGTCCAGGTCAGCCGCTGCTGATACCAGTCGCGATACAGAGGCACCCGCTGCATCAGATAGCGCACGCCCTCGGGCACCTGCCGCCCGAATTGCGGGAAGGGCGCCGCCCACTGCTTCGATCGCGCGAAGATCGTCATCTCGCCGACCTTGGGCGCGATCGCGGGCACGATCTGCATCGCCGATGCGCCGTTGCCGATCACCGCGACGCGCTTGCCGACGACATCGATCTCGTCGGTCCAGCGCGCGGTGTGGATGATCGGGCCAGGGAAGCTGTCCGAACCCGGGATCTCGGGGATTCGCGGAATGTTGAGCACGCCGACCGCGCTGACGACGATATCGGCCACCGCGCGCGACGCCGCGCCGTCGGCGCCGACCACGTCGACCTCCCACTGCGCATCGTGCGCGTTCCACGCCGCCTTCTTCACGGTCGTGCCGAAGCGGATCATGTCGCGCAGCCCGAAGCGCGTCGCGGTGTCCTGGAAATAGGCGAGGATTTCGGGCTGGAGCGGGAAGTTCTTCGACCAGTCGGTCTTGGCGAAGGAGAAGGTGTAGGTGAGGTTGGGCGTGTCGACGCCGGCGCCCGGATAGCGGTTCTCCCACCAGGTGCCGCCGACGTCCTCGTTCTTGTCGAAGATCTGGCACGCGATCCCCATCTTGCTGAGGTTGACCGCCGCCGAGATGCCCGAAACGCCCGCCCCGATGATGATCGCGCGAAAGCCCTTCGGCGCCTGGACGCGCGGCGTCTCGTCGTCGAGGCCGAGATCGGAGGCGATGATCTCGCCGTAGCCGACCGGCACGTCCTCGGCCATCGCAACCCCGAGCATACGCGCGAGCATGGCGTCGTCGGGTCGCGCCACGGCGACCGGCGCGCCGCCCAGCCATCCGCCGATCGCCTCTTTCGCCGCCGCCCGGATCTCCGTCTGGATCGCCGGATCGAGGCCGGCATCGTCGTTGTCGTCGAGCCCGCGCGCGCGCTGCGGTGCATAGGGCGGCGCGAGCCATTTGACGTCGCCGGTGAGCTGCACCAGCACCATCAGCAGCGACGGAATGTTCGCGGCGTCGATGCCCTGTTCGACGAGCGCCGTATCGACCGGTCCGGTCGCGGTTTCCATTCTATTCAACAGACAGCTCCAACCGACCATACTCCTTGTTCGGTAAATATACCGACGGGTATATGCTGTCAACGCTGCTTGGTGTTGGCTTGCTGCGAGCGCGAGGTCCCGCGATCTCGCGCGGGGGGGCGCCGCTGCGGCATCCATCGACGTGATTGTGGAAGGGCGGCCGAACGCGCGTTCGGCCGTCCGTGCGCCGCTCGCTTCGGTCTGGATGGTGCG
>CAXTVK010000173.1:0-4309 GCA_964247655.1 uncultured Sphingomonadaceae bacterium
CGTCGCGCGTGTCGTTGGGTCGGTTGCCGTAGGGGTTCTTGGGCGCGCGCAGCGTGAGGCGCACCGGCACCGCGCCGAACCCCAGATCCTTGCGGATGCCGTTGAGCAGATAGCGCTGATAGCTCACCGGCAGCTGATCGACGCGCGTGCCGAACAGCACGAAGCCGGGCGGGCGCGTCTTCGCCTGCGTCAAATAGCGCAGCTTGATCCGCTTGCCGCCGGGCGCAGGCGGCGGATTGCGCTCGACGGCCTGCTCGAACCAGCGATTGAGCGCGCCGGTGCCGACGCGCTTCGACCACGCATCGCGCGTCTCGAACGCGGCGGCGAGCAATTGGTCGAGGCCCTTGCCCGTCTCCGCCGAGACGGTGAGCAGCGGCACGCCCTTGACCTGGCTCAGCCCCTCGTCGAGCGCGGCCTTGACGCCGTTGAACAGCGCCGATGCGCCTTCCGCGACATCCCATTTGTTGAGCGCGATCACCAGCGCGCGGCCTTCGGAGAGCACCCTGTCGGCGATCCGCAGGTCCTGCGCCTCGAGCCCGCGCGTCGCGTCGAGCAGCAGCACGACCACTTCGGCGAAATCGACCGCGCGCATCGTGTCGGAAGCGGAGAGCTTCTCGAGCTTGTCCTCGATCTTGGCCTTCTTGCGCAAGCCGGCAGTGTCGATCAGCCGTACCGCGCGCTGCCGTCCGTCGGGGCTGGGCCAGATCCAGTCGACCGAGATCGAATCGCGCGTGATGCCCGCCTCCGGGCCGGTGATCAGCCGCTGCTCGCCGAGCATCTTGTTGACCAGCGTCGATTTGCCCGCATTGGGGCGGCCGACGATCGCCAGCTTGAGGATCGCGTCCGGATCCTCCTCGTCCTCGTTCTCCGGTTCTTCGACGACCTCGCCGCCCTCGATATGCGGCAACAGCACCTCGAACAGGTCGGCCATGCCGTCGCCATGCTCCGCCGAGAGCGCGATTGGATCGCCTAGGCCCAGCCGGAACGCTTCGAAGATCGCCGATTCGGCGGCGCGGCCTTCGGCCTTGTTGGCGACGAGGATGATCGGCGTGTCGCTGCCGCGCAGCCAGCGCGCCACCTCGGCGTCGAGCGGGGTCACGCCCGCGCGCGCGTCGATCATGAACAACGCGGCGTCGGCCTGCGCCACCGCCGCCTCGGTCTGCGCGCGCATCCGGCCGGGGAGCGTCTGCGCGTCGTCTTCCTCGTAGCCTGCGGTATCGATGATGCGGAATTCGAGGCCGAGCAGCTCGGCATCGCCCTCGCGCCTGTCGCGCGTCACGCCGGGGCGATCGTCGACCAGCGCGATGCGCTTGCCGACAAGGCGGTTGAACAGCGTCGACTTGCCGACATTGGGACGGCCGATGATCGCGACGGTAGGTTGTTGCTTCATGAAAAATCTCCGCCGCCGCCCCTACACGATCGCCCCGGGGGCGTATGCCCCCAAAGCATCAGGCGCCGGCGGCGGCGCGTCCTATCGCCAGCCGGCGAGCTTGTTGTCGCTCGACAGCAGGAACATCATGCTGTTGGCGATCACCGGCGGCAGCGAGAAGGGCGCCTTCGCGGCGCGATCGGTCGAGACGACCTTCCCGGTATCGACCGCGACCGAGACCAACTCGCCCTGCGAGTTGGTCAGCCACAGCTTGCCGCCGCCGAGCACGGGGCCGCTCCAGATGATCTGGTTGGACTTCTTCTTCTCGTTGCGGAAATGATCGAGCTGCGTCGACCAGCGGATCTTGCCGCTGCTGCGCTGGATGCAATAGAGATGCGCATCGTCGGCGACGACGAACAGCCAGTCGCCCGCCAGCACCGGCGTGGAAATGCCGCCGATGTTGATCTCCCACAGACGTTGCCCGGTGAGCAGATCGAGCGCAACCATCCGGCCGCCCGCGCCCACCGCATAGACGCGCGTGTCGTCGACCACGGGGCTCGCATCGACATCGGTGACGTCGCCCACCGTCGTCGACATGCTGGTGCGCGTCAGCGCGTCCTGCCAGACGACGCGGCCGTTCTCGTAGCGATAGGCATCGAGATCGCCCGACGAGAAGCCCGCGATCACGGTGCTGTGCGCGATCGCGGGGGCTCCGGTGCCAAACACGCCGGCGGTCTCGAGCGGGCCGCTCGCGGTCCACTGCGTCGTGCCGTCGGCGAGGCTGAGCGCGAAGATCTGGTTGTCCTGCGTCATCACATAGGCCGATCCGTTGGCGATCGCGGGTGCGCCGCGCAGCGGGCCGCCCGGCGTCACGCGCCAGCCGATCTTGCCGGTCGCGGCATCGAGCTGCGCGACCTCGCCCAAGCCGTTGGTGGCGTAGACCTTGCCCTCGTCATAGGCGACGCCGCCGCCGAACAGCGAGCTGGAATAGCGCTTCTGCGACTTGCGGCCGAGCATACCGGGAATGCCGGCTTCCTTGAGCTTGGGGCCGAGCGTGCCCTTGAGCTGCGTCGACCACAGTTCGTTGCCCGTCTGCGCGTCATAGGCACGGACATTGGCCTGCGTATCGACGACGAAGATGTGACCGTCGGCGACCGCGGGCGTCGCGGCGAGGCGCGCGCCGCGTTCGGACTTGGCGAGCTGCACCGACCAGATCCGCTGCGGCGAGGCCCCAAGCGCGACGTTGCCCATCGCCTTCTGCGCGTTGCCGCCGGGCTGCGTCCAATCGCTGTTGGGCTGCGCATCGGGCACGGTGACCGCGACCGTGTTGATCGAGGCGTCGTTGCCCGCGCTGCTCTCTACGGTCAGCACCGGAATGCGCTCGCCGAGCACCTCGGTCTTGGGCTTCTTGTCGCCGCCCTTGAAGATGCTGCAGCCCGACAGCAGGGTCGCCGCCATCAGCGCCGCCGCCAGTGCGCGCTTGCCCTGCGTCCGTTCCATGCTGTCCCGCCCCATCATCGTCTTCTCACATCTGAACATTTGGCGGCGGCCACGATCGGCCACGCGCGATTTCGCCGACATCAGGAGGCCGGGCTGTCCGAAGGCTGAACGGCCTCGAACCCAAGGTCCGCCGCAAGCTGCGCGACGCGGGCACGCAGCGAGCGCGGCACCGTCGCATCCTTGGTCATCGCGACGAACAGCGCACCCGCCTGCTTCGGCTGGCCGAGCTTCATATAGGCGATGCCCGTCATCTCGCCGGCGCTGCCGAACCACGGATTGCCGGGCACCGCGAGCGATTTCAGCCGGTCGATCACGGTCTGCGGCGGGAGCTTGTCGAAATCGAGCGTCGTCGCGCGGAGCAGCGCCACATCGCGGAGCTGCTGCGGCGCGGCGCCATCGTCGGCGATGGCGGTGAACGCCTTGCTCGCCTCGGGCAGCTTGCCGCTCTTCACCAGCATGTCGGCCTGCAGCATCCGCGCGAGCGGCGCATAGCCCTTGGCGCCGGTGCCCGCGAGCGCCTGCAGCCCCTTGTCGGCATTCGCCTCCTGGCCCGAACTGATCGACGCCATCGCCGCGACCAGCTGATCGCCGCGCTCGCCCGCGACCGCGTCGCGGTGCGCGCGCCACCACAGCCCGGCACCGAGCGCGATCAGTGCGATCACCACCACGATCACCGCGATCGCGCCGTAGCGCCGCGCGGCGCCCGCGAACTGCTCGCGGCGGACCTCGTCGTCGACTTCGCGGAAGAAGGCATCGTTATTCTGGGGCAAACGGGCCAATCATGATCTCCAAGGGGCGGACAGCCCGAAGCGCGGCGGACCTTAGCGGCGTCGCCGCCGGAACGGAACAGCTGTTTGGGCGCGCGAATACGCTACTTCGGCGCGTATGTCTCGGCATCCGTGGGGAATGCGCGCGACCGCACCTCGCCGGCATAGGCCTGCGCCGCCGCCGCGATCCTGGGCGCCAGATCCTCGTAGCGCTTCACGAAGCGCGCGGTGCGTTCGAACATGCCGAGCATGTCGTCGATCACCAGCACCTGGCCATCGCACTGCGCCGAGGCGCCGATGCCGATCGTGGGACACGCCACCTCGCGCGTGATCCGCGCCGCGATCGGCTCGACCACGCCTTCGATCACCAGCGCGAACGCCCCGGCATCGGCGACCGAGGTCGCGTCGCGCACGATCTTCTCCTCCTCCGCGCTGCTCCGCCCGCGCGCCGCATAGCCGCCGAGCATGTTGACCGCCTGCGGCGTCAGCCCGACATGGCCGACCACTGGAATGCCGCGCGCCGACAGGAACGCGACCGTGTCGGCCATCGCCTCGCCGCCCTCGAGCTTGACCGCCGCTGCCCCCGTCTCCTTGAGGATCCGCGCGGCCGAGGCGAATGCGTGTTCGGGCGAGGCCTCGTAACTGCCGAACGGCATGTCGATCACGACGACGC
>CAXTVK010000174.1:0-4147 GCA_964247655.1 uncultured Sphingomonadaceae bacterium
CTCGCGCCCGACATTGCCGGTGGCTCCCGCCACGACGATCCGATAGCCCATGTCACCTGCTCCAACCTCGATAATTGCGGGGTCGCGCTTAGCGGCTCGGCGGTTATTGTCCAAGCGGATACCGGTTCCCCTCCCTGAAAGGCAGGGGTTAGAGGTGGGTTCGTATCAGGATCGCGCTCCCGCCCGCCCCGGGCGAACCCACCCCCGTCCCTTCCCTTTCAGGGAGGGGTGATCGTTCCCAGCACCTTGTCGTCCAGAAACCGCTCGATCGTCTTCTCGACATGCGACTGCCGGCCCTCGCCCGCGATATGGTGGGTCTGGCCGACGTAGAGCATCATCTCGAACGGCGTGTCGGTCTCCTGGAGGCGGTTGATCAGCGTGGCCGAATTCTCGAACACGACATTGTCGTCGCTGAGCCCGTGCATCAGCAGCAGCGGCGTGCGGATCGACGGCGCCTGCGCGATCACGTCCGAGGCGGCATAGACGCCAGGTACGGTCACCGGATTGCCGAGGAAGCGCTCGGTATAATGCGTGTCGTACAGCTCCCAGCGCGTCACCGGCGCGCCCGACACACCCGCCGCATAGAGGCTCGGAGGCGCCGCCTCAAGCATCTTGAGCGTCATGTAGCCGCCATAGGACCAGCCGAAGATCGCGATCTTCTTCGCGTCCACGAACTTCTGCTGCTGGAGCCAGCGCGCGCCGGTCGCTTGGTCGGCGACCTCGACGCTGCCCATCGCGTGATAAATCTGGTTGCCGAACGCGGTGCCACGGTTGGCCGAGCCGCGATTGTCGATCTGAAAGTAGATCCAGCCCTTCGACACCCAATATTGCGGCAGCGGCCCCATCCAAGCGCGCTTGACCTGCTGCGCGCCCGGACCGCCATAATGTTCGAAGAACACGGGGTAATGCTTGCCCGGTACCAGCCTGGGCGTGATAATCTCATAGTGGAGATCGCTGCCGTCGGCGGCCTTGATCATACCGTAGGTGACCGGACGGTGCGCCGCGAGATAGGGCGCGTAGGGGTGCGAGGCGTCGAGCCGGTTCTCTTCGATCCACGACACGCGCTGGCCGGTCGCGTCGGCCAGATAGACCTGCGACGGCTGGCTCGGGCTCGATCGCGTGACGAGCAGGTGCGTCGCCGCCTTGTCCATCACCGCGTCGTTCCAATAGCCGCGCTCGGTGATCCGCTGCGGCTCACCCGGGTGGAGATAGTCGATCGTGTAGATCTGGCTTTCGAGCACGTCGTCCTTATTGGCCGCGAAGAACAGCCGGTGCTGGGCCTCGTCGACGCCGATCACGCCGGTCGCGTGGCTCTGGCCGTTCATCTCGACGGTCCAGTCGCCGTGGGTGAGCGGCGTCCACACGCCATCGGCATAGCGGTAGAGATGCATATAGCCGCTACGCTCCGAACCCCAGATCAGGCTACCGTCGGCGAGCGGGCGGAAATCGTCGGTGAGGTTGACCCAGGTCTTCGAGGTCTCGCTGAACAGGGTCCTGGACGCACCCGTCGCGGGGTCGACGGCGAGCAGGTCGAGCGTCTTCTGGTCGCGGCTCTGGCGCTGGACGTAGAGCGTGCGCCCGTCCTTCGACCAGTCGACGCGCGCGATATAGATGTCGGGATCGGCGCCGAGATCGACCTTCTGGCGATGCGAGCCGTCGGCGGACATGACCGTCAGCGACACCGCGACATTGGGCGTGCCCGCGGCGGGATAGCGCTGGTCGAAGGTCTTGGTGCCGTCGGCGCCGATCGCGGCGCGCGTCACCGTCTTCACATTGGCCTCGTCGTAGCATTCGATCGCGACATGACCGTCGCCGGGCGACCACCAGGTGCCGGTGGTGCGGTCCATCTCCTCCTGGGCCACGAACTCGGCGGTGCCGCAGGTGACGCTGCCGCCGCCGTCCTTGGTGAGCGGCTTCTCCTTGCCGGTCGTGAGATCGAGCGCGATCAGATTCTGGTCGCGCACGAAGCTGACATAGCGCCCGCCTTCGGAGACGTGCGCGTCGATCTCGGATTGAGGCGTGTTCGTCAGCCGGCGCAAGCTACCGTCGAGGCTAGCGAGATAGAGGTCGCCGTCGATCGGCACGAGGATCGACTTGCCGTCGGGCGCCCAGTCGTAATCGACGATACCTTTCGTGCCGCCGACGCGCGCGCGTTCGCGGCGCATCTTCTCGGCCTCCGAGATTTCGCCACCCGAGCCGACCTTCCTGCTGTCGACCAGCATGCGCTGGGCGCCGGTGGTCGTGTCGACCGCCCAGAGGTCGTAGCGCTCGCGATCGTCGGCGCGGGGCTTGAGCAGCGTCGCGAGCCTGCCATCGGGCGAAAGCTGCACGTCGCGCGGCGTCGGGCCGGACAGCGACGGGCTCGCATAGATGCGGTCGAGGGTGAGGGGTTGTTGCAGGACGGGGGCGGCGGCGAGGAGCAGCGGGAGGGCGAGGAGGATTTGGCGCATGCGACGTCTCTAGCCTGCTCGAACCGTTCCGCAATATCCGTCACCCCTGCGCAGGCAGGGGCCCATCTCTCTCGCTATCGGCCATCGCGGCACCTCATACAGACATGGGCCCCTGCCTGCGCAGGGGTGACGGAGACACGGAAAGGGCGCCGGCAGCTTTCGCCACCGACGCCCCGATCACGCCGCAAAGGCGAAAGCCGTTACGCCTTGACCTTCTCGCGATTGTCCTTGCGCTCGGCGATACGCGCCGACTTGCCGGTGCGGCCGCGCAGATAATAGAGCTTGGCGCGACGCACGACACCGCGGCGCACGACGTCGATCGAATCGACGTTGGGCGAATAGAGCGGGAAGACGCGCTCGACGCCCTCGCCGAACGAAATCTTGCGCACGGTGAAGCTCGAACCCATGCCGCGGTTGGCGCGCGCGATGCACACGCCCTCGAATGCCTGGACGCGGGTGCGCTCGCCTTCGACGACCTTGACGCCGACCTTGATCGTGTCGCCGGGGCGGAATTCGGGGATCTTCTTGGTTTCGTTGAAATGCGCGATGGCCTCGGCCTCGAGCGTCTGGATCAGGTTCATGACTTCGTCCCGTCTTCGTGCCGCGCGCCAGAGGGCGACCGACCCGGCGCGCCACCGTGGCGCTCCCAAAGGTCCGGCCGCCTTAGCCGTGTGATGGTCTCGGCCTCGGCTTTACGCCAGGCGTCGATCCTCGCATGATCCCCCGATCGCAGCACCTGCGGGATCGTGCGCCCTTCCCATGTCGTGGGTCGGGTATAATGCGGATATTCGAGCAGCCCCGTTTCGAAGCTCTCGTCGTCCCCGCTGGAAGCCGCGCCCATTACGCCGGGAAGCAGCCGGATGCAAGCATCCAGAAGCGTCAGGGCCGCCATCTCGCCGCCCGACAGGATATAGTCGCCGATCGACACTTCTTCGATCGCGCGCGCGTCGAACAGCCGCTGGTCGATCCCCTCGAACCGGCCGCACAGGATCACCGCGCCGGGGCCGTCCGCGAGGGTACGGACGCGGGCCTGCGTTAGCGGAGTGCCGCGCGGGGTCATGGCGAGGATCGGGAGCGCGGGGTGACGCGAGGCGGTGGCGTCGAGCGCGGTGGCGAGCACGTCGGCGCGCATCACCATCCCTGCGCCGCCGCCTGCCGGCGTGTCGTCGACCGAGCGATGCTTGTCGGTGGCAAAGTCGCGGATCTGGACTGCGTCGAGCGCCCACTTCCCCTCGGCAAGCGCGCGGCCGGCGAGGCTGGTGCCCAGCGGCCCGGGAAACATCTCGGGATAGAGGGTGAGGATCGCGGCGGTGAAGGTCAACGCCTGTTCCACGCGATAACAGTACCCCCGCGCAGGCGGGGGCCCAGGGCGTCACACGCCATCGCCCGCAACCCTGGGCCCCCGCCTGCGCGGGGGTACTGGATCGCGATCGTCATCGCCGCGTCAGTCGGATCAGCAGGCTGCCGAACAGCACGCCGAGCAGCCACAAGGTCGCGTCCGCGAGGAACAGCCGCAGCACCGGCATCAGTTCGACCGAGCCGATCGCGATGCCCTGGCCCGTCTCGATATTGATGTAGGCTAAGGTCGCCATCGCGAACAGCAGCACGGGCAGCGCTGCGGGCGCGACCCAGCGGTAGATCGGGATGCGCTTCGGAAAGCGCCGCCCGATCAGCAGGATCACCGCCGCGACGAACAC
>CAXTVK010000175.1:0-4134 GCA_964247655.1 uncultured Sphingomonadaceae bacterium
CTGCATTTCGGCGACGTCGAGCTGCTGCCCGAGGACATCCACGTCACCGCCGACGGCCGCCGCCTGCTCGTGCTGCACGGCGACCAGTTCGACAGCATCGTGATGTACGCGCGCTGGCTCGCCTTCCTGGGGGACAGTGCCTACACGATGCTGCTCAAATCCAACGCGCTGGTCAACGGCGTGCGCAAGCGCTTCGGCCTGCCCTATTGGTCGCTCGCCGCGCACCTCAAGAAGCGCGTCAAGAACGCGGTGTCGTTCATCTCCCGATATGAGGAGGTGGTGGCGCAGGCGGCCGCCGAGCGTCATGTCGACGGCGTGGTGTGCGGGCACATCCACTCCGCCGAAATCCGCCAGTTCGGCGCGATCACCTATTATAACGACGGCGACTGGGTGGAGAGCTGCACCGCGCTGGTCGAGCAGGCCGACGGGACGATCGAGATCCTCGACTGGGCCGAACGTCGCCGCGCCGAAGCGGCGAGTGCCAAGCGCACCGCGGCGCCGGTGCAGGCCGCCGAGCCGGTGCCGGCATGAGGATAGCGCCATGAGGATCGCGCTGGTCAGCGATGCGTGGGCGCCGCAGGTCAACGGCGTCGTGCGTACGCTGACGACGACGGTGGCGCAGCTGCGCAGCCAGGGCCACGCGGTCGATACGATCACGCCCGACGGTTTCGCCACCGTCTCCTGCCCGACCTATCCGGAAATCCGGCTTGCGCTGCTCGCCGGCCCCGCGCTCGGGCGGCGGCTTGCGGCGTTCGCACCCGAGGCGGTCCATATCGCCACCGAGGGGCCGCTAGGCTGGGCGGCGCGGCGCTGGTGCCTCGATCGCGGCATGCCGTTCACCACCTCGTTCCACACTCGCTTCCCCGATTATCTCGCGATGCGCACGCGATTGCCCGCCGACTGGTTCTGGCCGCCGGTGCGACGCTTCCACGCGCCCGCCGCCGCCGTGTTCGCCGCCACGCCGACGCTCGAGGCCGAACTGCAGGCGCGCGGTCTGCGCCAGACGCACCGCTGGTCGCGCGGCGTCGATACCGCGCTCTTCACGCCGGGCGGCGCGGCGCTGGCCGAATATTCGGATATCCGGGGGCCGATCCTGCTCTGCGTCGGCCGCGTCGCGATCGAGAAGAATATCGAGGCGTTTCTGCGTCTCGACGTGCCCGGCACCAAAGTCGTGGTCGGCGAAGGTCCGGCGCTGGCGACGCTGCGGGTCCGGTATCCGCACGTCCGGTTTCTGGGCAGCCTCGCCGGCGAGCGGCTGGCGGCCGCCTATCGCGGCGCCGACGTGCTCGTCTTCCCGAGCCGGACCGACACGTTCGGTCTGGTGATGATCGAGGCGCTCGCCAGCGGAACGCCGGTCGCCGCCTATCCCGTCGCCGGTCCGCTCGACGTGCTCGACGGTGCGGACGGCGGCGGCATGCACCACGACCTTGCCGAGGCCGTGAGGGGCGCGATGACGCGCGATCCGATCCGCTGCGCCGAGCTTGGCCGGCGCTACAGCTGGGCCGTGTGTACGAACCAGTTCCTCGCAGGCCTCGTCCCGCAGCGCCTGCGCGCCGCTGCCTGAGCGCGAGACCGCTCGTCGCCAGTACTAGAAAGCAGTCGTCCGCCTTCTGCGGTGGCTATCCGACGCGCCGCATCGTGAACCGCTGCAAAGCCGCGAGGCTGTCGCGTCGCGCGGCGATTGCCACTGCCGCATCGGGCATCAGCGTGAACCCGTGGAACGCGCCGGGATAGACGTGGAGCTCCACGGCAACGCCGGCACGGTTCAGCCGGCGCGCATAGTCGATGTCCTCGTCGACGAAGAGATCGAGCGCGCCCGTTGCGATGAACGTGGCCGGCAGCCCCGCGAGATCCTCCCGCCCAACTCTCGACATTCGTTCATGCGATCGGCGAACGGCAACATGCCAACTTCGGCGGTTTCCGCACTGGAGCGGTATTCCCAACCGGTGCAACTCAAGTTCGGTGGACGACACGAATACAGCATGTCCAGCGATGTGCGCTTGACCAACCCAAGCCCTCCATTAACCTGGCTCACGGGCTTTTCGGGGGCGGCCATATGATCTTGAAAAGTCAGATCATGCGATGTGCAAGGAGCGGCGTCTTCCTCGCCTGGCGCATACTATGGTGTGCGGCATTCGCGGCGGTATTGCTGCTCACCCTCGTCGTCGGTCCGCGAGCCGAAATCGCGGCTCAAGCCAAATACCGCGCCTTCATGACGATCGGTATCGGCGCGTGGTGGAATCCGAGCCCCAAAGGTCAACTCGGCGGACCATTCGCCGACGTCGGCTATCTCGCCGGCTATCACGACGGCGATCTCGTCACCGCGGTAGACGGCAAGCCGTTGCCGTCGGACGCGCCCGGCCGCATCGCGATGCTCGCCGTGCCCGACGGCACGCGCCTCGCCGTGACGGTCATGCACAAGGACGGCCGGGTATCGACCATCCGCGTCGTTCGCAGCAGCGCCTACGAGCGCGACGCCTACGCGGGCTGGCACATAAATTTCGCCGCGCGACGCTGGGCCGTGTTCGCAGTCGACATGCTCGCCTATCTGGCGGGGCTCGCCGCCGCGCTCCTGCTGTTTTTGCGCCGCCCGCATGATCCGGTGGCGATGGTGCTGACGGTCGCGCTTCTCACCATTCCGCTTTCGTCGGGCAATGTGGCGACGACGCTGCCGGGCAGGCTCGGGATGATCGCGTCGGTGATCCCGCCGCTCGCCGCCACGATCGCGATCCTGCTGTTTCCGGACGGAAAGCTGACGACGCCGTGGCACTGGGTCGCGCTGGCGCTCGGGTTCGTGGCGACCGTTCCCTACGGCATCGTCCCCGATCTGGTTGCGATGCAAAGCAGCTCCTTCTATCGGATGCTCTTCTATAGCGGCGAAGTCGCCCTGCTCCTCGCGCTTCGCGCGCAGTTCCGCCTGACGCCGCCAGGCGTCGAGCGACAGCAGATCAAGTTCGTGATGCTTGGTGCCGTAGTATCGGCGCTGCTGGCGATCTTCGCCACGTTGATCGATACGCAGCTCTATCATTACATGCCGGAGGGTCAGCGCGCCTGGATGAGCATGAGCAAGTGGATCGTCCAGGCGCTGAGCAGCCTGGCACTCCCCGCCGGTCTGCTCGTTTCACTTACCCGCTACCGCCTCTACGACGCGGACACCGCGATCAGTCGCTCGGTCGCCTACAGCGCGCTCACCGTCGGCATATTGATCGTGTTCGCCGGCTCCGAAAAGCTGATCGAGATCTTCGGCGAGGAATATTTCGGGGCAAGCGTCGGGGCGGTTGCCGGGGGGCTGGGCGCGGCCGTAGCGGCGTCGATGATCGCGCCGCTGCACCACCGGATGACGCATTGGACGGAACATCGTTTCCGCTCGGCGCTGCTCCATCTCCGTCAAGGCCTTCCGCTGCTGCTGGCCGATCTGCGCGAGACGGGCACGCCGGATATGTTGGTCGACGCGATGCTCGTGCGCATCGAGAAGGGGGTCCATGCGGCGCATGGCGCGGTCGTGATGGCCGGCGAGGTGGTGAGCGCGCGCGGCGTCGACAGCGGTGCGGTCCGCGCCTGGCTGGCATCGTGGAACGCGCCGGCTTCCGGCCGGCACCTGCTCGAAAGTGATCGCGCGGATCGGCTTTTCCCATTGCGCATGCCGCTGGAGGCCGATGGTGCCGGGCATGTCGGCTGGCTGCTGCTCGGCCCGCGACCGGACGGCAGCTTCCACGGAAGGACGGAGCGCGCCGCGCTGGCCGAGATCGCCGAGCCGTCTGCCCGCGCGCTTGCGATCGCCCGTGAACGTCAGCGCCGCGACCGCCTTTCCTCGGCCCGCGACGCAGAGCGCGAAGGCCTTATCGCCGAGTTGGGCGAGCAGGTAACCGAACTCGGCCATCGGCTGGCGAGGCTGGAGGGCGACCGGATGGGCGGAACCGCGGCCTAGACCGGAGCGCGGTCGAGGCAGGCTTGAGACGATCCGCTCCCGCTCCGTCGTCGCCCGATGTCCCGGGCCATCGGAATGCCCCAAGGCCGACGCTCCGGGCGTCGTTGCCGCTTGTCGAAAGCCGCTGTTCGCTCGTTTTCGAACGTCGTCCGAGTGACAGTTTGCTGCCCGAAACATCCAGGCGCTCGAGAGAAAAAGCCGTCTCG
>CAXTVK010000176.1:0-4133 GCA_964247655.1 uncultured Sphingomonadaceae bacterium
ACCTCGTCGGCATGATCGAGGATGAACGCCGGGCATTCGGGGTGCGCCGCCACCGGCGCATCCGGATACTGCGCCTTGAGCTTGAGCAGCTCGGTCTCCGAAAACGCCTCGTGGACGATGCAAGCGCCGGGCCACAGCAGCATGTCGCGCCCGGTCTTGCGGTTGAACCACGCGCCCAGATTCTTGTCCGGCGCGAAGATGATTTTTTGGTCCATCGGCAATTGCGCGAGGATCTTTTCGGCCGACGACGAGGTCACGATGATGTCGCTGTGCGCCTTCACCGCCGCCGAGCAGTTGATGTAGGTCAGCGCGATGTGATCGGGGTGCGCGGCGCGGAACGTGGCGAATTGCTCGGGCGGGCACGAGTCCTCGAGGCTGCATCCCGCCGCCATATCCGGTAGGATAACGGTCTTCTGCGGGCTGAGGATCTTCGCGACCTCGGCCATGAAGCGCACGCCGCAGAAGGCGATCACATCGGCGTCGGTCGCCGCCGCCTTGGCGGAGAGATCGAGGCTGTCGCCGACGAAGTCGGCAATGTCCTGGATGTCGGGCGTCTGGTAATAATGCGCGAGGATGACGGCGTTGCGGTCCTTGCGCAGCCGGTCGATCTCGGACTTGAGGTCGAGGCCTCGCAGGCTCTGGACGGGGGCGTTCATGGGGCGGACTCCTGTTGCCGCGCACATAGGCGCGGAAAGGTCAGCGCGAAAGACCGAACACCTGCGACAGCGACCGCGAACGATCCATCGGCACGAACGGCGCAGCCTTGGGGAAATCGGCCTCGTCGGCGAAGCGCACGCGGACCTGCGGGTCGAGCCCCGCGGCCTTGAGCGGCAACGCGAAATTCTGCGCTACCGCCTGCCGCGCGGCTTGCCTAGCGATCCCCATCGGCACCGCTTCGCGCGCCTGGCGGATCAGCTCGACCTGCGCGGCCTGGCGGTTCGAGGCGTCGAGCGCCTCGCGGCTGTCGGTCAGGTGGAGCAGGAGCCCGCCTCCGTCATAGGCGCGCATCCGCGAAGGATCGACCTCCGGGCCCTCCAGCACCAGCGGCGGCAGCACGACGTCGAGCGTATGGCTGTCGCCATGCCACGTCACCGCATTCGGCCTGAGCGCCGCCAGATCGACCTCGTAGCGGACGCGACCCGGCATGATCAGCGTCCGCTGCGCGGACAGGCCGAAGCGGTGCTGGTTAGACGTCACCACCGCGACATAGGTCGCGACCAGCGCGGTCAGCCGGTTCTCGGCCTGGAGGCCCTGCAGGCTGGCGGTGGCGATCGTCTCGGGCGCGGTCGGCGACCACAGGCGGTCGAGCACGCGATAGCCGAGCAGCGCGATGCCGCCGGCGATCAGCAGGAAGGCGAGCACGATGCCGAGCAGCACTTTCAATACAGTTTTCATCGCGCGCCGCCGGCGTAAGTTGAAGCGTTCCCCGGCGAAGGCCGGGGCCCAGGCCCCACCTCGCGGCGGCCGCAGCGTGCGAAAGACAGCGCGGGCCTGGGCCCCGGCCTGCGCCGGGGAACGGGGGCGCTCATGCCACGGACAAACGCCACGCGTCGCCGTCCTCTGCGATCCGCCCCCGCCCGCGCAGATCGATCAGGTGCGCGAGCACGCTGGCGCTCGCTGCCTTGGTCAGCCGCGGATCGAGGCCGACGTACATCGCCGCGACCATCTCGGCGATCGAACGCGGTGCCTCGCCGAGCAGCCTGAGTATCTGGTTCTCGCGCTGGCGCCGGTGCCCGATCATCCCACGCACCAGCCGTTGCGGCTTGGCGACGGGCTCGCCGTGCGCCGGGAAGTAGACGGCATCGTCGCGCGCGAGCAATTTTTCGAGGCTGGCGAGATAGGCGCCCATGTCGCCGTCGGGCGGGACCACGACGCTGGTCGACCAGCCCATGACATGATCGCCGCTGAACAGGGCGTTGGCTTCCGGCAGCGCGAAGCAGAGATGGTTGGAGGTATGGCCCGGCGTCGCGATCGCCTCGAGCGTCCAGCCGGGGCCCGAGACGCTGTCGCCTTCGACCATGATACGATCGGGCGCATAGGTCTCGTCGAAACCCGCTTCGAGGCCCGAGCCCTCGCGCGCCGCGATCGGCGCGCAGCCGACGACCTGTGCGCCCGTCGCCGCCGCCAGTGCGACGGCGGCCGGCGTGTGGTCGCGGTGCGTGTGCGTGCAGACGATCGCGACGATGCGTTCGCCCTGCGTCGCGGCGAGGATCGCATCGACATGCTCGGCGATGTCGGGGCCGGGATCGATCACCGCGACCTCGCCATTCCCCACGATATGCGTCTGCGTCCCCGTATTGGTGAACGGCGACGGATTGGGCGCCAGCACGCGGCGGACGAGCGGGTGGACGGCTTCGACGGTCATCAGGCCTCTTTCACCGTTCGTCCTCAGCGAAGTCGAAGGACAGGATGCAGGCGCTACGCTCGACAACACGCACTTCGACTTCGCTCAATGCGAACGGGGTGGAAAAAACGCATGTCGGGATTTCTGACACTTGGGCTAAACGCCGATCCGCCATTAACCACTGCAGCCCGCCGCCGAGCCCGTGTCCGCGAAACTGGCACACCGCCTGCATTAGTATTTGCGTTCCATGTTCCCGCGAACATCGGCGGGCCTGCGCGATCCCACGCGCGGCCCGCCACCCCGCGGCCCGGAACTCCTACCAAAACCGCGACAGCGCGATCAGGCAGCCTTCGCCGTGACGCCGGCCTTCTGCATCAGCTCGGCCAGTTCGCCGCTCTCGTACATCTCCATCATGATGTCCGATCCGCCGACGAACTCGCCCTTGACGTACAGCTGGGGGATGGTCGGCCAATCCGAGAACTGCTTGATGCCTTGGCGGATACCCTGATCCTGCAGCACGTCGACCGAGCCGAATTCGACGCCGAGATGGTCGAGGATGGCGATCGCGCGGCTCGAGAAGCCGCATTGCGGGAAGAGCGGCGAGCCCTTCATGAACAGCAGCACTTCGTTGGCGTTCACGGTCTCGGCGATGCGCGCCTGTACGTCTTCGGTCATGTCGGTCACTCCAATGTCGATCTCATGCGCCGATAGGTCGGTTTCGCACGACCGGAATACAAGGGTTCGGCGGGGGTTTCAGGGCGCCGCCGTCGTCAGTTGCAACGCGTGCAGCACGCCGCCCATCCGTCCGCCGAGCGCTTCGTAGACCTTCTGGTGCTGGCGGACGCGAGGAACGCCGCGGAAGCTCTCGCTCACCACCCGCGCGGCATAATGATCGCCGTCGCCGGCCAGATCGGTAATCTCCACCTCGGCATCGGGGATGCCCGATCGGATCAGCGCCACGATCTCGTCGGCGGCCATCGCCATGTCAGACCGACCCGAACAGCTGGCGCTTCGCCTCGACGAGCTTTTCGTCCATCTGGCTCCGGATCTCGGCCTCCTCGATCTCGACCTGCGCGGAGAGGAGGTCGCCGTGGAGCTTGCGCACGACATCCTCGTCGCCCGCTTCCTCGAACTCGGCCTGGACGACCGAGCGCGCATAGGCTTCGGACTCTTCGGGCGTCAGCTTCATCAGGTCGGCCGCCCACACGCCGAGCAGGCGGTTGCGCCGCGCGGTGACGCGAAAGGCCATCTCTTCCTCGTGCGCGAACTTGTTCTCGAACGCCTGCTCGCGGTCATCGAAGGTGGTCATAGTCGCGCATCCGTCCCCAGTCGTTTCGGGCGAAGAGATAGGCCCCCGGCGCCGCGCACGCAACGGTAGGCAGCAGTGTCGGGGATTCTTACAGGCGCAAGATGCTTTCCTCTCTGCCGTCGCCCCTGCGCAGGCAGGGGCCCATGTCTGTACGAGATGCCGCGAGGCCGATAGCGAGAGACGTGGGCCCCTGCCTGCGCAGGGGCGACGTTATTCAGGTAAGCGCGACCTGATACTTGGCGGTCACCTTGGCGGCGACCTCCTCCGCTGTCACCCCCGGCGCGAGCTCGACCAGCCGGAAAGGGCTGTCGTGATCGGCGCGCTGGAACACGCAATATTCGGTGACGATCATGTCGACGACGTTCTTGCCGGTCAGCGGCAGCGTGCATGCGGGGATGAACTTGGGGCTGCCGTCCTTGGCGGCCAGGTCCATCACCACGATGATCTTCTTGACGCCCGCGACCAGATCCATCGCGCCGC
>CAXTVK010000177.1:0-4133 GCA_964247655.1 uncultured Sphingomonadaceae bacterium
GTGCAGCGCGGCGTCGGCGGTATCTTCTACGATCATCTGGATGCTGAGAGCGATGCGTTCGAGCCCGCCTTCGCCTTCACGCGCGCGGTCGGCGAGGCGTTCCTCGCGGTCTACCCCGACATCGTCCGCCGCCGCCGCGATACGCCGTTCACCGCGGACGAGGAGCGGCAGATGCTCGCGTGGCGCGGGCGCTATGCCGAATTCAACCTCGTCTACGATCGCGGCACGTCGTTCGGGCTGAGGACGGGCGGCAATGTCGATGCGATCCTGATGAGCCTGCCGCCGAGGGCGATATGGGAGTGAGCGCCTTCTTCCCCCTCTCCCGCCAGCGGGAGAGGGTCGGCGTGAGGGAGCGACGTATCATCCGGGCGCAGCGCTCGTGGATACGCCACTCCCTCACCCTCCCACCGCTTCGCGGCGGGGCCCTCCCTCTCCCGCCTGCGGGAGAGGGAAAAAGATGACTTTCACCCGCGTGCCCGACGATCAGATCGCGACGATCGTCACCTCGCTGCAGATGGTCGAGCGCCCCAGGCCGCGCGCTGCCCCGCCCTCGAAGCTCGGCCTTCGCCTCGATCGCTGGCGCGAGCCGTCGCCGACACGCTACCGCACGCTGTTCCGCCGCGTCGGCGCACCGTGGCTGTGGTTCTCGCGGCTGGTGATGAGCGACGATGCGCTTGCCGCGATCATCCACGACGCGGGGATCGAGATCTACGCCGTCACCGACGCGCGCGGCATCGAGATCGGCCTGCTCGAGCTCGATTTCCGCGTGGCCGAGACATGCGAGCTGTCGTTCCTCGGCCTCGTCCCCGAAGTCACCGGCAAGGGCGAAGGCCGCTGGCTGATGGCGCAGGCGCTTGGCCTGGGCTGGCGCAAGGACGTGACGCGGATGTGGGTGCACACCTGCACGCTCGACGATCCGCACGCGCTCGGCTTCTACATAGCGCAGGGCTTCGTGCCGTTCGCGCGCGCAGTCGAGACCTTCGCGGATCCGCGCGTCGCGGGCATCCTGCCGCACGATACGGCGCCTCGGATCCCGCTGCTCGCGCCTGTCGGTTAGGCGGCGTCCGTCGCGAGTTCCAGCGCGCGGTAGAGCCGTGCGACATACACGGTCCACAGCCCGATCACCCCCGCGATCACCACCCCCGTCGCGACGAAGGACAGGATCACCGGCACCTGCGTGTTGCCCGTCGCGGTGCCGATCAGCTGCGCCACCGCGCCGATCGGGATCAGCAGCACCAGCATCGCAAGCGTCGCCGCCACCGCCATCACGATGCGCAGCAGCAGCAGCCGCGCATAGCAGCCACGCGTCAGCCGGAATGCGGTGCGCACCGCGTCGAACGGGCTCTGCGGCCGATCGGCGAGCACCGCCCAGATCGGCAGGATGCGCACGAACAGCCAGATCATCACCGCGATATCGAGCAGGTTGACCAGCATCGCGATCGGCCCGGCGCTACCCGACATGCGCACGTCGATCAGCGTGGCGAACGCCAGCGGCACCGCGAGCACCACCTGTACGCCGACATAGAGCAGCAGCAGCCCGATCGCCGCCGGCAGTCGCGCGATCGCGACCAGGATCGCCTCGCGCACGCTGACGCCGGGGGTGAGCACCAGCGCCGAGACCGCGATCGATCCCAGCATGCTGAACAATCCGCAGGGCAGCAGCCACAGCATCCACGGCCCAGGCTTGAGCGTTTCGGCTGCGGCCTGGTCCATCGGCACCGCGAGCAGCATCGCGACCGTCGGCAGACCGAAGCCGAGCAGCGCGAGCGGCGCCAGCAGCGACAGTTCGGCGCGGACGAAGCCGACCGTCGTCTCCCAGACGGTCCCCAGCGAGATCGTGATCCTGTGCTTCATGCATGCCCCTTAGCACGCCGCCGCGTCGCGCCAAGCCGGCTTGATCGCGCGCTTGATCACGGCCCGTTCCCGCGCCATCTGCTCCCCCATGTCGACCGACGATATCGAATGGCGCGTGTCCGAAGGGTTGCAGCCCTATGCCGAGACGCTCGCCGCCATGGAGGCGCGCGTCGCCGCGATCCGCGACGAGGGCGCGCGCGAACTCGTCTGGCTGCTCGAGCATCCGCCGCTCTACACCGCGGGCACCAGCGCCGATCCGGCCGAGCTGATCACGCCCGATCGCTTCCCCGTCCACATCGCCGGGCGCGGCGGGCGCTACACCTATCACGGCCCCGGCCAGCGCGTCGGTTACCTGATGCTCGATCTCGACAGGCGCGGCCGCGACGTGCGCAATTTCGTCCATTCGCTGGAGGCGTGGCTGATCGCGACGCTCGGCGGCCTGGGCATCTCGGCGCACGTCGCCACGGGCCGTGTCGGCATCTGGGTCGATCTACCGGATGGGGAGGCCAAGGTCGGCGCGATCGGCGTGCGCGTGCGGCGCTGGGTGACGTTTCACGGTTTCGCGGTCAACATCGATCCCGATCTGACGCATTTCGGCGGCATCGTTCCGTGCGGCCTGCCCGATTTCGCGGTAACGAGTCTCGCAAGGCTGGGAACGGTTTCCGACATGAAACAGTTTGACCAAGCACTGCGAAATCGTCTTGATTCCTTCCTGTCCGCGCTGGTGACCGTGCCGCAACGCTCATGAGGCAGCCGGGCTCGACGCTTACGATTCCGTGGTTTTTGTAAACGGACCAATAATCGCGGCCCAACACCTGGCAGGGAGCCACCTATGCGCACTCTTTTCTCCAAGCTGATGACCTCGTCGATGATCGCCGGTGCGGCGCTCGCCGTCGCGGGTTGCCATCATGACGATACCGCCAACACCACCGACACCAACATGACCGACATGAACACGATGGATTCGTCGGCGGGCATGACCAACGACATGAGCGCCACCGATTCGATGGGCAACAGCGGCATGACCGCGGACAACAGCGCGATGGGCGGCAACGACACGATGTCGAACAGCGGCGCGCCTTCGAACCAGATGTAACGAATACCCTCCCTCGCCTCCGGGCAGGGTCCAGGAAGGCCGTCCGGGCGACCGGGCGGCCTTTCTGCGTCCTGGGCCGCGATGCGACACGGTTCGGCCCGATTTCCAAGCACTTCCCGCCGCGCCATGCCGTCATCGCTTGCAGCACCGCCTGGATCGGTTAAGGCTCCATGCAGGCGGCGCGTCCTTCAAGGGCGCCAAGTGCGTTGCCCTATCGGGCTTGTCGGAGAGGTTCTCATGGTGTTCGGTTCGCGTCGTGTAGCGGCGGCGATGGCGGGGATGATGTTGCTGGCCTCGGGCCCGGCATCCGCGCAGCTCTTCTGGAAGACCCCCGATTTCCGCGGCGCCCCCGTGCAGGGCAACGAGGGCGGCGTGATGATCCCGCTGCCTGGCGCGACACCCGCCGAACTCAACGCCGAGATCGTCTGGACGATGCGCGCGGGGCTGAACTTCGCGGCTTTGCAATGCCAGTTCGCGCCGTCGCTGATGACGGTCAGCACCTACAACCAGCTGATCACGCACCACGGCAAGGAGCTGGCGACCGATTACAAGGTGTTGCAGGCCTATTTCAAACGGTCCGCCGCCAAGGGCACGACCGCCAGCGCGATCGCCGCCGCCTTCGACAGCTACAATACGCGCACCTATAGCAGCTTCTCGTCGGTGTTCGCGCAGGTCGGCTTCTGCCAGACTGCGTCGCGGATCGGACAGGATGCGCTGATGACCCCCAAGGGCGCGCTTCAGATCGTCGCGCGCAACCGCCTGCGCGAGCTGCGCAACAGCCTCGTGCCGACCTCCGACCTCGTCAACACGCCGCCGTCGCTGGTGCAGTTCGCCGACGCCGACGTCCCCGCACTGCCGCCCGCCTGCTTCGATCGCAAGGGCGAGATCAAGAAGAAGTGCCTGTAGGGAGGCAATCGTCAGCACCGTCACAACCCGATCGTGCTGAGCTTGTCGAAACACTGTCCTATCTTGCGGAGGAACAGCGACCCTTCGACAGGCTCAGGGCGAACGGTCGAGAAACGCTACCGTATCCCGACCAGCTTGTGCGTCTGGATCGACAGCCGCCACGCCGGATGCGCCACGACATAGTCGATCGCCGCCGCGCGGTGCGCGTCGCGCAGCGGATCGTCGAGCGGCTGGAGCAGGCGGTGCGTGAAGTCCCACTGCGCGAGCGCCTGCGGGT
>CAXTVK010000178.1:0-4126 GCA_964247655.1 uncultured Sphingomonadaceae bacterium
CGCGCACCTCGGTCCACGAGCCCGTGCAGACCGGCCTCAAGGCGCTCGACGCGCTGGTGCCGGTCGGTCGCGGCCAGCGCGAGCTGATCATCGGCGATCGCCAGACCGGCAAGACCGCCGTCGCGATCGACGCCTTCATCAACCAGAAGGGCCCCAATGCGGGCACCGACGAGAAGGCGAAGCTCTACTGCATCTACGTCGCGATCGGGCAGAAGCGCTCGACCGTCGCGCAGATCGTCCGCCAGCTCGAAGAGAATGGCGCGATGGAATATACCATCGTCGTCGCCGCGACCGCCTCCGAGCCGGCCCCGCTGCAGTTCCTCGCGCCCTACACCGGCTGCGCGATGGGCGAGTATTTCCGCGACAACGGCATGCACGGGCTGATCGTCTATGACGATCTCTCCAAGCAGGCGGTCGCCTATCGCCAGATGTCGCTGCTGCTGCGCCGCCCGCCGGGCCGCGAAGCCTATCCGGGCGACGTCTTCTATCTGCACAGCCGCCTGCTCGAGCGCGCCGCCAAGATGTCCGACGCGCATGGCGGCGGATCGCTGACCGCGCTGCCGATCATCGAGACGCAGGCCGGCGACGTCTCGGCCTACATCCCGACCAACGTGATCTCGATCACCGACGGCCAGATCTTCCTCGAGACCGATCTGTTCTACCAAGGCATCCGCCCGGCCATCAACGTCGGCTTGTCGGTGTCGCGCGTCGGCTCCGCCGCGCAGACCAAGGCGATGAAGAAGGTCGCCGGCTCGATCAAGCTCGAGCTCGCGCAGTACCGCGAGATGGCGGCGTTCGCGCAGTTCGGCTCGGACCTCGACGCCTCGACGCAGAAGCTGCTCAACCGCGGCGCGCGCCTGACCGAGCTGCTCAAGCAGGGCCAGTTCCAGCCGATGCCGTTCGAGGACCAGGTCGTCTCGATCTTCGCGGGCACGCAAGGCTATCTCGACAAGATCCCGGTCAGCGACGTGACCCGCTTCGAGCAGGCGCTGCTCTCGGACCTCAAGACCAACCATCCCGAGGTGCTCGAGCTGATCCGCACCACCAAGGATCTGAGCGACGAGGCCAAGGGCAAGCTCAAGGCCGCGCTCGACGCCTTCGCCAAGACCTTCGGCTGAGCTGACCCCGGATGGCCAACCTCAAAGCCCTCAAGGGTCGCATCGGCTCGGTGAAGTCGACGCAGAAGATCACCAAGGCGATGAAGATGGTCGCCGCGGCGAAGCTGCGTCGCGCGCAGGACGCGGCCGAGGCCGGTCGTCCCTATGCCGAGCAGCTCGCCGGCGTGATGTCGCGGCTCGCCTCGGGCGTGACGGTCGGGCCGGAAAGCCCCAGGCTGCTCGCCGGCACCGGCAAGGACGACGTCCAGCTGATCGTCGTCGCGACCTCCGAGCGCGGTCTCGCGGGCGCGTTCAACTCGAACATCGTGCGCGCCGCGGTGCGTCGGGCGCGTGAACTGCAGGCGCAGGGCAAGACGCTCAAATTCTACCTGGTCGGCAAGAAGGGCCGCGCGGTCATCAACCGCGTCTTCCCTGGGCAGACGATCCACCAGGTCGACCAGACGCACATCAAGACGGTGTCGTTCGACGACGCGCTTGAGGTCGCTAAGGACATCATGCACCGCTTCGAGGCGGGCGAGTTCGACGTCGCGCACCTGTTCTACGCCAAATTCCAGTCGGCGCTGGTCCAGATCCCGACCGAGAAGCAGCTGATCCCGGTCGAGGTGCCCGCCGGCAACGGCACGCACAGCGAGACGTCGGAGGACGGCAAGCACACGCGCGCTGTCAACGATGGTCACAAGGGGCCCGTCGCGGCGGTCGAGTATGAACCCGACGAGGCGACGATCCTCGAGGCGCTGCTGCCGCGCAACATCGCGGTGCTGCTGTTCCGCGCCTTCCAGGAGAATGCGGCCTCCGAGCAGGGCAGCCGCATGACCGCGATGGACAATGCGACGCGCAACGCGGGCGAGATGATCAACAAGCTGACCATCCAGTACAACCGCAGCCGCCAGGCCGCGATCACCACCGAACTCATCGAGATCATCGCGGGTGCGGAAGCACTGTAATGGATGCCGACCCTAGCCATCATCGACGGCATCCGTATCATGATGTATCTGGGCGATCATCATCCACCGCACATTCACGCGTGGAAGGACGATCGGGATGCGCAGTTCGAGATCGCGACGGGCCAGATCATGGAGGGGCGGCTCGACCGCAAGACTATTCGGAAGGTTCAGCAATGGATCGAATTGAATCGCGATTTGCTTTTCGAGGCCTGGAGCCAATGCCAGACCTCCCCGACGACGACGAGATCGTGACGGTGGGCGGGCCGCTCGCTCATGTCGAGCATGTCGAGGTATCCGCGCCGTTGACGCTATTCGTCAGGTTCGACGACGGTATCGAGGGCAGTGTGCGGTTCGAGCCGACGCATCTGCGCGGTGTGTTCGAAGTGCTGAAGGACCCCGATTATTTCGCGCGGGTCGGCATCGCGCACGGCGCGGTGAGCTGGCCCAACGAGATGCCCGACCTCGCGCCCGATGCGATGCACGACGAGATAGAAAAGAACGGCGAGTGGGTGCTGCAATGACACCCGGACGCAACGGCCCGGCATCGAGCCGGCATCCCGACTGAAGAGATAATGGCGCGGATCGCGCCTTGGTATTGGAAAGCAGGACGAACATGGCAACCGCACCTAACCCCACCAACAATGTCGGCCGCATCAGCCAGATCATCGGTGCCGTCGTCGACGTCACCTTCGAAGGCCCGCTGCCCGCGATCCTCTCGGCGCTCGAGACGTTCAACAACGGCCAGCGCCTGATCCTCGAGGTTGCCCAGCATCTCGGCGAGAGCACGGTCCGCACGATCGCGATGGACTCGACCGACGGGCTCACCCGCGGCCACGAGGTCAAGGATACCGGCGCGCAGATCACCGTGCCGGTCGGCCCCAAGACGCTCGGCCGCATCCTCAACGTCATCGGCGAGCCGATCGACGAGCGCGGCCCGGTCGACACCGACCTGCGCATGCCGATCCACGCCGAGGCGCCGCCGTTCGTCGACCAGTCGACCGACACCAGCATCCTCGTCACCGGCATCAAGGTGATCGACCTGCTCGCGCCCTACACCAAGGGCGGCAAGATCGGCCTGTTCGGCGGCGCCGGCGTCGGCAAGACCGTGCTGATCCAGGAGTTGATCAACAACATCGCCAAGGGCCATGGCGGCACCTCGGTGTTCGCAGGCGTCGGCGAGCGCACGCGCGAGGGCAACGATCTCTACCACGAGTTCCTCGACGCGGGCGTCATCGCCAAGGATGCCGACGGCAATCCGCAGTCGGAAGGCTCGAAGGTCGCGCTGGTGTTCGGCCAGATGAACGAGCCGCCGGGCGCCCGCGCCCGCGTCGCGCTCTCGGGCCTCGCCAATGCGGAATATTTCCGCGACGTCGAGGGCCAGGACGTGCTGTTCTTCGTCGACAACATCTTCCGCTTCACGCAAGCCGGCGCCGAAGTGTCCGCGCTGCTCGGCCGCATCCCGTCGGCGGTGGGCTATCAGCCGACGCTGTCGACCGACATGGGCCAGCTGCAGGAGCGCATCACCTCGACCAACAAGGGCTCGATCACCTCGGTGCAGGCGATCTACGTGCCCGCCGACGATCTCACCGATCCGGCGCCGGCCACGTCGTTCGCCCATCTCGATGCGACGACCAACCTGTCGCGTGCGATCTCCGAGCTCGGCATCTACCCGGCGGTCGATCCGCTCGACTCGACGTCGCGCGCGCTGTCGCCCGCCGTGGTCGGACAGGAGCATTACGAGGTCGCCCGCGCCGTCCAGGAGACGCTGCAGAAGTACAAGTCGCTGCAGGACATCATCGCGATCCTCGGCATGGACGAGCTCTCCGAAGAGGATAAGCTGACCGTCAGCCGTGCGCGCAAGATCCAGCGCTTCCTGTCGCAGCCCTTCCACGTCGCCGAAGTGTTCACCGGCATCTCGGGCAAGTTCGTGCCGATCGAGGATACGGTGCGCTCGTTCAAGGCGGTGGTGAACGGCGAATACGACCACCTCCCCGAGAGCGCCTTCTACATGGTCGGCGCGATCGAGGAGGCCGTCGAGAAGGCGCAGAAGCTGGCCGACGCGGC
>CAXTVK010000179.1:0-2415 GCA_964247655.1 uncultured Sphingomonadaceae bacterium
CGACGACGGTCGAGGGCGTCACCGCGATCATCAACATCGGCGGCAATGCCGAGCACCCGCAGATCACCTTCACCTCGACGCCGACGCTGCCGCAGGACGAGGTGCTCTCGCGCCTGCTGTTCGGCGCCTCGGTCACCTCGCTGACGCCGAGCCAGGCACTCCAGCTAGCCGCCGCGCTCAACTCGCTGCGCTCGGGCGGCGGTAGCGGCGGGCCGCTCGGCAAGCTGCGCAGCTCGACCGGGCTCGACCGGCTGCGCGTGCTCGGCGCGGACAAGACGACGGGGCAGGGCACCTCGCTCGCGGCGGGCAAATACATCTCGAACAACATTTACGTCGAGGTCGTCACCGACGCGAAGGGCTTCACCCAGACCCAGCTGACGATCGCGCTGTCCAAGGCGCTGAGCATCCTGAGCTCGGCGGGCGGGACGACGGGGCCCGCGGTGACGCTCAAATATTCGAAGCAATATTGAGGGGGCGCGGCACGCCCCGCCCCGACCGTCATGCCGGCGAAAGCCGGGACCCATGGATACGGCACCGCTGCCGGCTGAGTGGGTCGGTGAATTTGATCGGGCGGCGGTGCTGAACGAGCAGTGCGCCGCGGTCTATGGGTCCCGGCTTCCGCCGGGGTGACGTTTTTGGGCAACCGTTCTCCCGCGAAAGCGGGAGCCCAGGGCTACGAGCGCAGCGTTTGCAACCCTTGGCCTCCCGCCTGCGCGGGAGAACGACCAGGTGTCACCGCAGCCCCACCGTCGCCCAGATCGGCAGGTGATCGCTCGCCCATTTCGCCAGCGGCGAGTGGTGCGTGCCTGCGTCGAGCACCGACAGATCCGGCGTCGCCATGATCCGGTCGAGCCGGGCGACGGGGCGGCGGGCATGGAAGCTGGGGCCGGTAGGGGCGAAGCCGAAATGCGACGAGAATTCGCGCAAGCAGCCGCCGGCGAGGCTCCATTCGTTGAGGTCGCCCATCAGCACCGTCGGCATCGCCTGCGCGCAATTCTCGACATGCGCGATGATCGCGCGCGCCTGCTTGCGGCGCCACAGTCCGGACAGGTCGAGATGCATGCCGACGACGCGCAGCCGCTGCGCGCCGACGAGCAGCTCGGCCATCACCGCGCCGCGCGGCTCGAGCGTCGGCAGGTCAAGCGGGCGGTGCGCGATTATCTCGACGTCGCGGCGCACGAGGATCGCGTTGCCGTGCCAGCCCATCCCGCCCGGCCTGATCTCGTAGGGCACCGCCTTGTACGGCGTCGTCTGCGCGATCAGTTCGAAGGGGATCGCGCTCAGCCGCGCGCCGACACGCCGGTCCGCTTCTTGCAGGCAGACGATGTCGGCGTCCATTTCGGCGAGCACGGACAGGATGCGATCGGGTCGCCTTTGCCTGTCCGTGCCCACGCATTTGCGGATATTGAAGCTCGCGACCTTGATCGGCCGCGATGGTGGTGGGTTCACGCGCGTCCGATCAGTCGTCGGTCTTCGCCCGGCGGCTGAGCGCCAGCCAGCCGAGCGCCGCGCCCGCGACGCCGGCGGCGAGCAGGATCAGCGCGGTGTTGTCGCCGGTCGTCCGCGTGACCGCGGCGGCGCCGCGCCGGGCATAGTCGCGCCCGGTCTCCACCGCGTCGCGCGCCGCGGGTGCGGCGTCGTCGATCAGGTCCTTCACCTTGTCGCGGACCTTGCCGTAGCCGTCCTGCACGGTGCCGACCGCCTGGTTGAGCACGCCCTTGCCCTCGAGATGCTCGTCGCCCGCGATCTTGCCGACGCCCTCCTGCACGGAGCCGACGACTTTCTTCGCGGTGCCTTCGATCCGGTCTTCGTTCATGTGCGTTTCCTTCCGATGGATATGTCCTATCGACGTTCCGAACGCCCGAACAGGGCAGCGGGTTCGATGATACGACGACGAAACGAAAGGAACCGATGAAATGCGTGTCTGGGCAGGTGGTATGATCGGGTTGCTGCTGGCGGGCCCCGCGTTGGCGGCGCCGGTGAACCCGGCCAATCCGTTCAACGCAAAGCTGCTGCAACTGCGGCTCGCCGATCGGCAGGGCGCGCTCGGCCGCGCGATCGTCGACGACGGCCAACGCTGCGGTCGGCTGACGACGAGCGCCTATCGCGGGCCGTTCGGCAATCTCGGCATGTGGGTGGCACGGTGCAAGCCGGGCGGCGACTATGCGGTGTTCGCAGGGCCGGACGGCAGCGTCCAGGTACGGCCGTGCGGCGATCTCAAGGGTCTCAAGCTGCCCGGGTGCGGGAAGATCGAGTGAGGTTGTATCGATCCTCTCCGGGTTTTCCCGGGGAGGGGGACCGCCGGCGAAGCCGGTGGTGGAGGGGGATCGCCACAAACGCGGCGCCTATCAGCACTACCCCTCCACCACCGCCTGCGGCGGCGGTCCCCCTCCCCAGCAAAAGCTGGGGAGGATG
>CAXTVK010000179.1:2515-4057 GCA_964247655.1 uncultured Sphingomonadaceae bacterium
CTCCACCACCGCCTGCGGCGGCGGTCCCCCTCCCCAGCAAAAGCTGGGGAGGATGATAGCTCACGCCTCCGCCGACGCCCGATCGCTCACCGCCGTCGTCCACCCGAGCGCTGGCAGCGCGATCGCGCGGCCGCCGCGGAGGTCGATCCGCACGACGATCGCGCCTTGCGCTTCGAGGAAGCTCAGCAGGCGACGCGCGCGGCCGGTCGAGTGGCTGCCGTAGACGCGCGCGATCTCGGCGTCGCTGGGGCAGGGGGCGCGGTCGAGCGCGGCGCGGGCGATCAGCAGGAAGACGCCGCGCGCATCCTCGGGCAGCGCCTCGGCCTCGCGCGCGGCGTCCGCCATCGGGTCGTCCTCGGCGATGCCCGCATACAGCCCGGCGCGGGCGAGCGAGAGGCGCGTGCGGAACGCCGCCAGGTCGAGCTTCGAATCGGCGAGCCCGCGCATCCGGCAGCGCACGCCGAAATCCTGGAACAGCACTGCGGCAGGGCGAAAACTCTCGCCCTCGTCGGCGACGATCTCGGCCAAGCACGCCGCGACGATCGCGGCGCTGTCCTCGGTGCTCGGCTCGGGCCGCGCGCGCGGATCGTCGCTCGGTGCCGCAGGCTTCGCCTCGATCGCGCGGAGCAGCTGCTCCATGCTCGGGCGTGGCGGCGGGGGTGGCGCGGGCACCGGCAGATCGAGCTCGGCAGGCCTGTCGAACAACGCGGCGCGCGCTTGCTCGTCGGGCGCGCCGGGCATCGGCATCAGCTTGGGGGACGCACTGCGCGCCGAGGTCTCGACCGATCCGATGCGGATCGCCAGCGGACGCCGCGACAGCGCCGGCCCCAGCGCGATGAAATGGCCGCGCGCGAGATCGCGGAACTGCTCCGCCTGCCGCCGCTCGAGCCCGAGCAGATCGGCAGCGCGCGCCATGTCGATGTCGAGGAAGGTGCGCCCCATCAAAAAGTTGGAGGCTTCGGCGGCGACGTTCTTGGCGAGCTTTGCCAGCCGCTGCGTCGCGATCACGCCGGCGAGCCCGCGCTTGCGCCCGCGACACATCAAGTTGGTCATCGCGCCCAGCGACAGCCGCCGCACCTCGTCCGACACCTCGCCGGCGACCGCGGGCGCGAACAACTGCGCCTCGTCGACCACCACGAGCGCCGGATACCAATGCTCGCGCGGCGCATCGAACAGCGTGCCGAGGAACGTCGCCGCCGCGCGCATCTGGCCCTCGCTTTCGAGGCCTTCCAACGTCAACACCACCGACACGCGCTGCTCGCGCACGCGCAACGCCAGCCGCCGCAGCTCGGCCTCGCTGTGCGCGCCGCCGTCGACCACGATATGCCCGAAGCGATCGGACAGCGTGACGAAATCGCCCTCGGGATCGACGATCACCTGCTGCACCCACGGCGCGCTGCCCTCGAGCAGCCGGCGCAGCAGATGCGACTTCCCCGAGCCCGAATTGCCCTGCACGAGCAGCCGGGTGGCGAGCAGTTCCTCGAGATCCATCTCGGCGGGCGCGCCGTCCGGCGCGGTGCCCATGTCGACGGCAACGGTCAT
>CAXTVK010000180.1:0-4030 GCA_964247655.1 uncultured Sphingomonadaceae bacterium
TATGCTTGTAGCAGTGGAAGGCGCTGTTGCCGACCTTGTAGGTGCCGGTGCACAGCACGTGATCGTCGGGCGAGACGCCCGCTTCGAGCAGCGCCAGCGCGTTCATCGGCTTGACCGTCGAGCCTGCCGGATACAGGCCCTGCAGCGCCTTGTTGACCAGCGGCAGATGGTCGTCGCCCGCCAGCATGTCCCACTCGTCGTGCGTGATCCCGCGCGAGAAGCTGTTGGGGTCGTAGGCGGGCATCGAGACCATCGCGAGGATGTCGCCATTGGTGCAGTCGATCACGCAGCCCGAGCCCGACTGGTCGCCCATCCGCTCGGCGACATAATCCTGCAGGCCGGCGTCGATGGTGAGCTGCAACGTCTTGCCGGGCATCTCGGGCTGGGTGGTGAGATCGCGCACCAGCTTGCCGCGCGCGGTCACCTCCGCGCGCTTGGCGCCGGGCGATCCGCGCATATAGAGATCGAAGCTCTTTTCGAGGCCCTGCTTGCCGATCTTGAACCCCGGCGTGATCAGCAGCGGGTTCTTGTCGCGCTTGTAATCCTCGACCGAGGCCGAGCCGACATAGCCGACCAGATGCGCCACCGCGGCGCCCGCCGGATAGAGCCGCGAGAAGCCGCGGGCGGGCACGACGCCGGGCAGATCGGGCAGCCGCAGGTTGATTGCGGCGAAGCGCTCGTAATCGAGGTCCTCCGCCACCTGCACGGGCTGGAAGCCGGCGGCCTTGGCGAGGTTGTCGCGCAGCTGCTGGACGTCGTCGGGTGCGAGGCCGAGAATCTGCTGGAGCAGGGCGATCGCGGCGTCCCTGTCCTGCAGCAGATCGGGGATGAGATCGACGCGGAAGTCCGAGCGGTTGATGGCGATCGGCCGTCCGTTGCGGTCGACCATCCAGCCGCGGCGCGGCGGGATCATCGTCGAGCGCGCGCGGTTGCTTTCGGCGAGCGCGGTATAGCGATCGTTCTCGACGATCGTCAGCCAGCCCATGCGGCCGGCGAGCAGCAGCCCGACGCCGCCCTGCATCGCACCCAGCGCCAACGTGCGGCGCGTGAACGAAAAGCTCTGATGCGCCTCGGTGACGAGGCGGGGAGGGCGTTTGGGGCCGCCGAACCTCATGGACGTCCGCTCAGTCCGAGGCGCGGATCTTGCCGGTCGCCAGACGCCAGCGGTCGAGGATCGCGCACAGGCGGCCGACGACGGGGAAGCACAGGATGCTCGTCGCGATCTGCGGCAGCACCAGCCGCACCGGCGCGGCGCCGCCCGTCCAGCAGGCGATCGCCCACGCGCACAGGATCGCCAGCGCGATCGCGATCGCGGCGAGCAGCCATTCCTGCCAGTAATCGCGCCAGAGCAGCCTCACTTCCACCAGATCGGCGAGCATCAGGCACGCCGTCCAAGTCACCATCCCCGTGCCCAGCGTCTGCCCGGTCAGCAGATCGTCGGCAAGGCCGAGCGGCAGTCCTACCCACGCGGGCCACATTTCCGGCCGCAGCAGACGCCACGCCAGCAGCATCAGCAGCCCGAACGGGGGCCAGGCGGGCGTCAGCGCGACCGTCGGCAGCAACGCGATCCCCGATCCGGCGAGGGTCGAGAGCACCGGCACCAGCTTGGCACGGGTCTCGATCGCGCGCGTCGGCGGGGCGGAGCTGCGCGGCTGCGCCATCAATGCTTGCCGGGCGGCGGCGTCACGGGTGCCGGCGGCAGGCCCGCGAAGGGCTGCTCGACCATCGCGTAATCGAGCTGGCTCGGATTGGCGAGCGGCCAGGCGAGCGCGACGTCGCCTTCCTTGCGCACCACCACGGCGACGGGCACGTCGGGCGGATAGAGCCCGCCGGTGCCCGACGTCAGCACGATGTCGCCGCGGTTGAACGGGTTGCCGCCGGCGCCCAGCGGACGCAGCTCGATCGATCCATCGCCGCGACCCGCGGCGAGCGCGGGCATGCCGCCGCGCGCCATGCGGACGGGCACGACGCTGGCATTGTCGGTGATCAGCAGCACGCGCGAGGCGATCGCGCCGGTATAGACGACATGGCCGATCAGCCCCTCGGCCGAGCGCACCGGCTGCCCGGGGCGCACGCCCTGGGCCGAGCCGGCGTTGAGCGTCGCGTAGCGGCGGCTGCTGACGCCGGTGGATCCGACGATGCGCGCCACCGCGACCGCGGCGGGGCGCGTGTCGACGAGCTTGAGCATCTTGCGCAGCCGCTCGTTTTCGAGCGCGATGATGCGGAGGTGGACGAGCGCGCGGCGATCGGCGTCGAGTTCGCGCGTCATCGCGGCGTTGCGCGATCCCGCCGCGAAATAGGCCGCAATGCCGTCGGTCGTGTCGCCGACGCCGCGCACCATCCCGCGTTCGAGCGAGGAGACCGGCGCGGTCACGTCGAGCGCGGCGCCGCGCACCGCGCCGAACCCGTCGGGATCGACATGCGCGATCACGATCAGCCCGAGCCCGACGAGGATTCCCGTCACCGCGACGACGTAGGAGATGAACAGCCCGTACTGCGCGCGACGGGAAAAACCGGGGCGCCGGTTCCGGGTCGGCGCCTTCATGGCCGATAGCCTCGCGTCAGGCGGTCAGCAGCACGCCGCGGTAGATCGGATCCTCCAGCGCGCGCCCGGTGCCGAGCGCGACGCAGGTGAGCGGATCGTCCGCGATCGTAACGGGGAGGCCGGTCTCGTCGCGCAGCACCTCGTCGATGCCCTGCAGCAGCGCGCCGCCGCCGGTCAGCACGATGCCCTGGTCGACGATGTCCGCGGCGAGTTCGGGGGCGGTGTTCTCGAGCGCGATGCGCACGCCCTCGACGATCGACCCGACCGGCTCGGAGAGCGCGTCGGCGATCTGGCCCTGGTTGATCGTGATCTCCTTGGGCACGCCGTTGACGAGGTCGCGGCCCTTGACGTGGATCGTCTCGCCGATGCCGTCGGCGGGCATCTTGGCGCAGCCGACCTCCTTCTTGATCCGCTCGGCGGTGGCCTCGCCGATCAGAAGGTTGTGGTTGCGGCGGACGTAGGAGGCGATCGCCTCGTCCATCTTGTCGCCGCCGACGCGCACCGAGGTGGTGTAGGCGAGCCCGCGCAGCGAGAGCACCGCGACCTCGGTGGTGCCGCCGCCGATGTCGACGACCATCGAGCCGACCGGCTCGGTGACGGGCATGTCGGCGCCGATCGCGGCGGCCATCGGCTCCTCGATCAGGAAGACTTGGCTCGCGCCCGCATTGGAGGCGGCGTCGCGGATCGCGCGGCGCTCGACCGAGGTCGAGCCCGACGGCACGCAGATCACGATCTCGGGCCAGCGCGGGAAGCGGCGCTGCCCGTGGACCTTGTGGATGAAGTGCTTGATCATCTGCTCGGCGACGTCGATGTCGGCGATGACGCCGTCACGCAAGGGGCGGATCGCCTCGATCGAGCCCGAGGTCTTGCCCATCATCAGCTTGGCATCGACGCCGACCGCGCGGACCTTGCGCACGCCCTGGATCGTCTCGATCGCGACCACCGACGGCTCGTTGAGCACGATGCCCTTGCCGCGCAGATAGACCAGCGTGTTGGCCGTACCCAGATCGATCGCCATGTCGTGCGACATGAACTTGAAGAACCGCGAAAAGATCATTCCGTGCCCGCTCTCGCCACTTGCCGGCCGCCGCCCCGCGTCCCGGCGCCCAATATTCGCATGTGCCGCGCCCACCGCCCCCGAAAAGCGGTAGAACCGTTGATCGTTGTGGTCGCGGAATGCCGTCGCTTGGGCTAGGAGCGATTGCATGTCAATACGCCGCCTGCCCGAGCATCTGATCAACCGCATCGCCGCCGGCGAGGTGGTCGAGCGCCCCGCCAGCGCGCTCAAGGAACTGGTCGAGAACGCGATCGATGCGGGCGCGGCGCGGATCGCCGTGACGCTGCGGGAGGGCGGTCTGGCGGCGATCGAGGTCACGGACGACGGCTGCGGCATGCGGCCTGCCGAGATCGCGCTCGCACTCGAACGCCATGCCACCTCCAAGCTGCCCGACGATGCGATCGAAGCGGTCGAAACGCTCGGTTTTC
>CAXTVK010000181.1:0-3968 GCA_964247655.1 uncultured Sphingomonadaceae bacterium
GCATAGACCGGCAGCATCGCGGTCGCGCCGCCGAGCAGCACCGCGAACAGATCGAGCGAGATCGCGCCGAGCACCAGCCGGTTGCGGCGGACGTAGCGCAGCCCGTCGACCATCTGCGTCAGCGGATTGGTCGACCCCAGGATCACGCTGCGCTTGATCGGGCGCACCATCATCAGGCAGGCGAAGCAGATCGCGAACAGCGCGGTGCTCGTCGCATAGGGCACCCAGGGCGCGACCGCGTAGAGATAGCCGCCGAGCGCGGGGCCGACGACGGATCCGCCCTGCCACGAGATCGAGCTGAACGCGATCGCGGTGGGCAGCACCGCGGGCGGCACCAGATTGGGCGCGAGCGCACCCAGCGCCGGCCCCGCGAAGGCACGCGCGACGCCGAGCAGCGCCGCGACGCCGAACAGCGCGGGCAGCGACATCGCATGACGCCAGTTGAGCCACGCCAGCGTCGCGGCGCACGTCAGTTCGAGCAGGCAGGTCGCGCGCGCGATCCAGCGGCGATCGAGCCGATCCGCGGTCCAGCCGGTGATCAGCGTCAGGAGCAGCAGCGGCGCGAACTGCGCGGCACCGATCCAGCCGAGCTGGAGCGAGGCGTCGCGGATGCTCATCCCCTGGTGGCGCGCGATATCGTAGACCTGCCAGCCGATCACGATCACCATCGAAAGCTGCGCGATCGTCGAGGCGAAGCGCGCCGCCCAATAGAAGCGGTAATCGCGGAAGGTGAAGGGGTGGGGGATTTTGTCCATCGTCACGTCCCTTAGGGCGGGGGGCGAGCCATGCGCAACCGCAGCCGCGCTTGGCGGGCAGCAACCGGAGCTAGGGCGGAGCCTGAAATCCTCCCCGCAATTCCGCGGGGAGGGGGACCGCCGGCGAAGCCGGTGGTGGAGGGGAATCGACGCAAGCGGTGCGTCTGCAGTCGCCACCCCTCCACCACTCGCTTCGCGAGCGGTCCCCCTCCCCGACGAAAGTCGGGGAGGATGTGTCAGGCCGCGCCGTGGTCCATTTCGGCGGCCGCGGGCCGGCGCAGCGCGGGATTGAGCCGCGCCAGGCTGCACAGGCCCGCGATCACCGCGAGCGCGCAGGCGATCGCGGGCGGGATCGGGCCCTCGCCGAACTTGAACGCGAGCAGCGCCGCGACGCCGGTCGCGCCCAACGTCTGCCCCGACAATCGCACCGTCGAGATCAGTCCGCCCGCCGACGCCGCGCGGTGCCGCGGTGCCGAGCCGACGATCAGCCGCGCATTGGGCGACAGGAACAGCCCGAACCCCGATCCGCACAGCGCCATCCGCCACGCAACGTCCCAATAATCGGGGTGCGCCGGCAACAGCGCGAGACACAGCAGCGCGATCGTCGCCACCGCCATGCCGATCCCGCCCAAAATGCCCGCGGGCACCTTGTCGGACAGCGCGCCCGCGGTGGGCGCCACGATCAGCGTCGTCAGCGGCCACGGCGCGATCATCGCGCCGACTTCGCTCGGCGAGAAGCCGAAGCCGTGCTGGAGGCGGAACGGCAGCGACAGCGTCAGCAGGGTCGCCGCGATGAACGCGCAGAAGGCGCCGCCGCTCGACAGCGCGAGCACTGGGATGCGCAGCAGGTCGACGGGCATGATCGGATGCGGCTGCTTGAGCTCGTAGCGTACGAACGCCACCGCGAAGATCAGCCCGGCGGCCAGGATAGCCCCTGCGACCACCGGCGATCCGCCGTGCACCCCCGCCTCGAGCCCGAAGATCGTCAGCCCGAAGGTGACGACGCAGTAGAGCGCGCCGAGCCCGTCGTAGCCGACGTCGCGGCCCCCGATGTCGGGCAGCCCGAAGCGGCCGAGCAGCAGCGACAGCACCGCGAACGGCACGCCGACCGCGAACACCCACGGCCACGGCGCCACCGCGAGGATCATGCCCCCCGCGGTCGGCGCGAGCGCGGCCGAGATCGATACCATCACGCTGTTGAGCCCGAGCCCGCGGCCGAGATGCTTCGACGGGTAGATCGATCGGATCAGCGCCGACATCACGCTCAACGCCGCAGCGGCACCCAGCGACTGCACCGCGCGCACGATCAGCAGGAAGGGCAGGCTCTTCGCGAAGAAGCACAGCAGGGTCGCGACCGCGAACACCAGCTGGCCGCCCTGATAGAGCGTCTTCAAGCCGATCCGGTCGCCGAGCGCGGAGAAGGGCAGCAGCGTCATCACCAGCACGAGCTGATAGACCGTGACGACGAGCACCGCGGCCGATCCGTCGACATGCAGGTCGCGCGCGATCGTCGGCAGCGCGACGCCCGCGATCTGGCCGTCGATCACCGTCAGGATCGTGCCCAGCGAGATCGCGGCGATCGCCAGATAGCGCTTGGGCAGCGGCATGCCGTCGGTCGGCTTGCCGCCGCCGCCGTCGCGCTCCTCCTTGCGCGGGGCGAGGCCGGCGGCGCGGATCATGCCGGCGTCACGAAGCTGTCGAGCACGTGCTTGGTGCCCGATTGCTCGAAATCGATCGCGAGCTTGTTGCCCTCGATCCCGACGATCGCGCCGTAGCCGAATTTGGTGTGGAAGACGCGCTGGCCCATCGCGACGTCCGATCGCGCCTTCGCGGCGAAGGAGGCGGCCGAGGCCTTGACCTCGACGATGCGCGCGCCGTTGCCGCTGCGCGCCGCGGGCTCGCCGAGAGCCGCCGCGCGCTGCCAGCCGGGGCCGCGCCCCGAGCCGCGCTCTAGGTGCGCGAACGGATCGGCATGCTCGCTCCACTGCGCGCGCCACAGCGACTCGCCGCCCGACATCGTCGTCTCGGAGTCGACATGCTCCTTGGGCAGCTCGCCGACGAAGCGCGACGGGATCGACGAGGTCCATTGCCCGTAGATGCGCCTGTTGGCGGCGTGGATGATGACGCAGCGCCGCCGTGCGCGCGTGATCGCCACATAGGCGAGCCGGCGCTCCTCCTCGAGGCTCTTGGTGCCGCCCTCGTCGAGCGACCGCTGCGACGGGAACAGCCCTTCCTCCCAGCCGACCAGGAAGACGGTGTCATATTCGAGCCCCTTGGCGGCGTGGATCGTCATGATCGTCACCTTGGCGCCCTGGTCGCCGGCGTCATTGTCCATGACCAGGCTGACATGCTCGAGGAAGGCGCCGAGCGTCTCATATTCCTCCATCGCGCGCGCGAGCTCGACGAGGTTCTCGAGCCGCCCCGCGCTCTCCGCCGAACGATCGGCCTGGAGCATCGCGGTATAGCCGCTCTCGTCGAGGATCTGGCGAATCAGCTCGGGATGCGCGAGGCTGTTCGACAGGTCGCGCCAGCGCGCGATGTCGCCGACCAGCCGCCCCAGCGACTTGCGTGCGGCGCCCGACAGCTCGTCGGTGTCGCACAGCTTGGCGGCGGCGAAGGTCAGCGGCACGCCCTGCGCGCGGGCAAGTTGGTGGATGCGCGTGACCGCCTTGTCGCCGAGCCCACGCTTGGGCGTGTTGACGATACGCTCGAAGGCGAGGTCGTCGGCGGGCTGGTGGACGACGCGCAGATAGGCGAGCGCATCGCGGATCTCGGCGCGCTCGTAGAAGCGGAAGCCACCGACGATGCGATAGGGCAGGCCGATCGCGATGAAGCGGTCCTCGAACTCGCGGGTCTGGTGCTGCGCGCGGACCAGGATCGCAACGTCGTCATAAGTGCCGCCTTGGCGCTTGTGGCCGTCGATCTCGTCGCCGACGCGACGCGCCTCCTCGGGGCCGTCCCACACGCCGACGACGGTGATCTTCTCGCCCGATTCCAGTGCGGTCCACAGCGTCTTGCCGAGGCGGTCGCCATTGTTCGCGATCACCGCGGAGGCGCCCGCCAAAATGTGCGGGGTCGAGCGATAATTCTGTTCGAGCCGCACCGTCTTGGCGCCGGGGAAGTCGTGTTCGAAGCGCAGGATGTTGGCGACCTCGGCACCGCGCCACGAATAGATCGACTGGTCGTCGTCGCCGACGCAGCAGATGTTCTTGC
>CAXTVK010000182.1:0-3957 GCA_964247655.1 uncultured Sphingomonadaceae bacterium
TGCGGCAGGACACCTGGGACAGGGCGGTGACGGGCGAGCGCAACCTCGTCAATGTTCTGGCGAAGGATATCGATCGCAATATCGAGCTCCTGGACCTGTCGTTGCGGGCGGTCGCCGACGGGCTGCGGGAGCCCGATCTCGCGAGCCTGAGCCCCCACTTGCAAGATTTGATGCTCTACGACCGGTCGGCGAGCGGAAGCGATTTCGGCGCGATCCTGGTGCTGGACAGCGACGGTAAGGTCGTGCGGGGCTCGGCTCCGGACCTCATCGGCGCCGATATGGGTGACCAGCCCTATTTCAAAGCCCTGAAGGCAGATCCTGGGCGAGGCCTGTTCGTCGGTGCGCCGCTTCGGAGCGGCGTCGCCGGCAGCGACGGCGCCATTCCGCTCGGTCGCAGCCTGCACGCCGCGGACGGATCCTTCTCGGGCGTCGTGGTGGGCACGATCCAGCTCGAGTATTTTCGACGGCTGTTCGCCCGCGAAGACGTGGGGCTGCGCGGCAGCATCAACCTGTTCCTGAGTGACGGGATTTGCATCATGCGGCTGCCCTATGCGGCCGCCGACATCGGCCGCAGCTTCGCCGACAGTGTCAATGTGCAGAAGTTTCTGGCCGCGCCGGCGGGATCGTTCGGCGGTACGGCTTTCATCGATGGCCTGCAACGCATCTACAGCTTCGCCCACGTGGGCGACCTGCCGATGGTCGTCGACGTCGCCCTGGCGGAGGACGACGTCCTTGCGGTTTGGCACACGCAGGCGGTCATCATCGGCGTCGCCCTGGCGACTCTTTGCGTCGTGGCGACCGGCCTTGGGCTGAAGCTGTCCTGGCAGCTGGACCGGACCGCCCGCAGCGAGCGCAGGCTGAGGGACAGCGAGGCCGAATACCGGCTCCTCGCCGACAATGCCCATGATGTCATCATGCGGCTCGACGCTTCGCTCAACCGGACCTACGTATCACCGGCCTGCCGCGCGGTGCTGGGCTACGAGCCGGAAGATCTGATCGGTCGAAGCCCGCGGGAGATCATCCACCCGGACGACTGGGCAACCGTGACGAACCTGCTGACGACGGCACGCGAAGGCCGATCCGACATCCAGGCCATCTACCGGCTGCGGCACCGGGATGGGCGACTGATCTGGGTCGAGGGGCGCTACGGTCGACTTCCCGGAGACTCGGGATTCATCGCGGTGGTGCGCGACATCACGCTGCGTAAGGACGCAGAAGAGCGTGCTGCTGCTCTGAACGCCGAACTGGAACAACTCGCCCGCAACGATGCCCTGACGGGCCTCGCCAACCGTCGCCGCTTCGACGAAGTGCTGGACGCCGAATTGCGCCGCGCCGCGCGGGAGGCCAATGTCGTCTCGCTGCTGCTGCTCGACGTCGATCACTTCAAGCTGTTCAACGATCACTACGGTCACCAGGGTGGCGATGCCTGTCTCCGCGCGGTGGCGGATGCGGTGGGCAGCGTCGCGTTGCGTCCCGGCGACCTCACGGCCCGCTACGGAGGCGAGGAGATCGCGATCGTGCTGCCGGGCACCGAGGCGGCGGGTGCCGCGATCGTGGCGGAGCGCGTTCGCCAGGCGGTGGAAGCCCTGGCGATCCCCCATGCCGGCAGCTCGAATCGCGACGGGGTGGTGACGGTCAGCATCGGTTGCGCGACCGCGGAGCCGGCGGCCGGCCAACGGACCGACGCCGACGCGCTGATCGCCGCCGCGGATGCGTGCCTCTACGAGGCCAAGCGGATGGGGAGGAACCGGGTGGCGGCGCGCCTTCCCGCCGTCGGCCTCGCCCCGATCCCCGGCGATGAGGCGGCGCGCCTCGCGGTTCTGGAGGCCTATGAAGCTGCAGGAGCTTTGGCCAAGTCCGAAAGCCTCGATCAATTCGCCCGCATCGCGGCTCACCTGCTCGACGCGCCTGTCGCCTTCGTGTCGCTCGTCGGCAGCGACACCGTCACTCTGGTGGGACGCCACGGCACGGAGATCGATGCCGCGCCGCGCCGCGACACCTTTTGCGCCCACACGATTCTCGACGACAGTCCGCTGGTGGTTCCGGACGCCTCGGCCGACCCCCGCTTCGACGCCAAGGCGTTACCGAACAACGGCTTCGCGTTCTACGCCGGCGCACCGCTGGTCAGCCCCTTGGACGGCCGCAGGCTCGGCGCGCTCTGCATCGCCGACACGGTTCCCCGGGCCCTGCTGGACGCGCGCGGGCGCGCGCTCCTGACCGACCTCGCAGGTCTCGTGATCAGCGAGCTGGATCGCCGCCGCGAGGCACATATGGTTCCGGACGGCGCCGAGGAAACGATCGCCGCGTGAGCGGGACGCCGCTGAACGAAGCTCCTCCCAGGCTGAGCGATCCGGCGCGCCTTGCTGGTCCCGAATGAAGCGAATAAGACCATGCGGCCGCGCGCTGCTCGGCCGTGCTCGCCATGAGGAAGGCCATGGACCCGACCGATCGACAGGACGGTCACGACCTTCCCGGCCCGGATCGCGCCGACGTTCACCGTCCCGCGACCGAGGGACAGGCTCGGCTCGACCGGCGCGCCGAAGCCCTGCGGGCCAACCTCAAGCGACGCAAGGCCCAGAGCCGGGGCCGCGCCGAGGCCGAGCGCGCCGGCCGGTCGGACTGACCCATCTGGAGGACAGGCTTGGCCGCTGCGGTGCTTCGGTCGAGCGCATCTCCGGCTGAGGCAGCGGGATAGGATTTCAGGGCCGAGATCATCGGGCCATGACAGCGATGAGGCCGTTGCAGCTTTCAGCATCCACCTGGACCAAGGCACTTCGACTTGATGCGCACGCTGGAGTTGAGCCGGATATAAAAGAATAGACACTGACGGTCGGCAGTGTTTTTTGAGCTCTATCCATCTTTGTTTAACATTTGCGGGCGAGATCGCAAAGATGTGATCAGGCGTTACATCAGATGAGCTTGTGCGGCGTCACGAGCGTGACATGCTCCTGTCGTCGCGCCGTCATGTGGCGCGATCGAACAGGGAGCTCAGGATGTCCTTGCAGGGTCATATCGCTGAATTGAGTCGTCGGCATCAGACGATCGACAAGCAGATCGAGGCAGAAAAAGCCCATCCCGCTTACGATCCGGTCAAGCTGAGCGAACTCAAGCGCAAAAAGCTTCTCCTCAAGGATGAAATGACCAAGCTGCGGCACTGAAGCACTCTGACGTGAAGGACGGCTGGGGAAACCCGGCCGTTTCCGCGACTCGACCGCGTCGTCGCAAGGCGGCGAGCGTTCGGGGATCGCGGGGAGGACGGACAGAGGCAGGCGGTACTGCTTGGTGCCGCCGACCGTCCTACAATCCTGTTGTCGCCCTGCGACGCGCCCCGCATCATCCGCTCGCCGGTGTATTGGCTCTTATGCCGTCGTCCCGACTGCGGCATCGTCGCAGGCGGGATCGATCTGTGATTCCGCGACGTTGGCCGACGCCGCAATCAAGCGGGTGCTTGCCCATTAATTCTTCGCCATGTCGGCGATCCGTCCTATGTGCGCTGCAATAGCGCGTCTATAAGACAGGATTGGCGAGTCGCTTCGAAGAAGGCGCTGGCCGGAGCCTGCCAATCGGCAGGTTCCAGAAGGAGAACACCATGGCCTATGCGCTTCCGATCATTTCGGGTGAAAGCGGGCTTACGCGCTATCTGAATGAGATCCGCAAGTTTCCCATGCTGGAGCCCCAGCAGGAATATATGCTGGCGAAGCGTTGGCGGGAACACGAAGATCGCGATGCCGCTCAGGAACTGGTCACCTCCCACCTTCGTCTCGTGGCGAAGATCGCCATGGGCTATCGCGGCTATGGGCTGCCGATCGGCGAGGTGATTTCCGAGGGTAACGTCGGACTCATGCAGGCCGTGAAGCGGTTCGAGCCCGACAAGGGATTCCGTCTCGCCACCTACGCGATCTGGTGGATCCGAGCGTCCATTCAGGAATACATTCTGCGCTCCTGGTCGCTCGTGAA
>CAXTVK010000183.1:0-3868 GCA_964247655.1 uncultured Sphingomonadaceae bacterium
GACGCAGTACAGCTTCTCGACCGATCCGACGCTGCTCGGCGCGCCCACCGGCCACATCGTGCCGATCCGCGAGGTGCGGCTGGCGGCGGGCGCAGGGTTCGTGGTGGCGATCTGCGGCGAGATCATGGCGATGCCGGGGCTTCCCCGCAGACCCGCCGCCGAGACGATCCGCATCGACGCGGCGGGGCATATCGAGGGACTGTTCTAGGCTGACCGTTCCCCGGCGAAGGCCGGAGCCCAGGCCTCACCTCTCTCGGCGAACGCTGCGCCCGCCACGACATACGGGCCTGGGCCCCGGCTTTCGCCGGGGAACGGTCAGGCTCCGATGAGCGTCAGCATCCCTGCCACACCGATCTTTACCGAAAGCGCCTCGTAATCCCGCACCGCCACATGCGGCGTCTGCATCGCATGCGCATGCGTCGCAGTAATCACCAGCACCGCGGCGCCAGCTGCCTCGGCCGCTGCGATCCCCGCTGCGGCATCCTCGAACACGAGACAGTCCTTAGCCGCGACACCAAGCCGTTCCGCCGCCAGCAGGAAGCAGTCGGGCGCGGGCTTGCCGTGCTCGACGTCCTCGGCGGTGACGAACAGCGGCGGCAAGGGCAGCCCCGCCGCCGCGAGCCGCCGCTCGGCGAGCAGCCGCGGCGCCGAGGTGACGATCGCCCAGCGGTTTGCCGGCAGCGACCGCAGGAACGCCGCGGCGCCCGCGATCGGATCGATGTCGTCGACATCGTCCATCTCCGCCGCCGTGATCGCCGCCGCCTCGGCGACCGGATCAACCCCGGGCAGACCAAGCCGCCGGATCGTCTCGACCGACTGCACGCCGTGGATCGTCGGCAGGAACGCCGCGACGTCGAGCCCATGATCGCGCGCCCATGCCGACCAGACGCGCTCGGCGGAGGCAATCGAGCTCAGGATGGTCCCGTCCATGTCGAACAGGAAAGCGGCGAAGCGGCGGTCGGAGAAGAGAGTATCAGACACGTCACACATACTTTCACAATAGGCCGTTCGTCCTGAGCGAAGTCGAAGGACATGCTCCGCACGCTGCGCCCGCGACACGCACTTCGACGTCGCTCAGTGCGAACGGATCTGATTACAGGGGCGTTGCGGCTTGTTTCGCACGGCGCGCGAGATAGGCGCTCACCGCCGCGCGCAGCGTGTCGCCGCCGTGGAGGCCAAGCTTGGTCCGCCGCCACAGGATGTCGTCGACGCTCTTCGCCCATTCGTGGTCGACCAGATAGTCGACCTCGCGCGTCGAGAGGCCGTGGCCGAGATCGTCGAGCGACGTCGCCTCGCCCAGCACGCGATCGATCCGCGTGCCATAGGCGTGCGCCATCCGCGTCGCGCTGATCTCGTCGAGGAACGGCCAGCGCTGACGCACCGTCTTGAGAAAGGCGGCGAAATCGCTGTTGGGCAGATCACCGCCGGGCAGCGGCACGCCCGCCGTCCAGGGCTTCGCCATTGCGGGCAGAAACGGCGCCAGCTTTTCCAGCGCATGTTCGGACAGACGCCGGTAGGTCGTGATCTTGCCCCCGAAGGCGGATAGCACCTGCGGCGACTCCTCGGTGCCCAGCCGCAGCACATAGTCGCGCGTCACCTCGGAGGCGTTGGCGTGGCCGTCGTCGAACAGCGGCCGCACGCCCGAATAGCTGCCGACGACGTCCGCCGGCCCGACCTGCTTCACGAAATAGGCGTTGACGCTCGCGCACAGATAGTCGGTCTCGTCGGGGTCGATCTTGGGCGCGGACGGGTCGCCCTCGAACGGCTTGTCGGTGGTGCCGATCAGCGTGAGATCGTCCTGGTAGGGGATCGCGAAGACGATGCGCTTGTACTCGTTCTGGAGGATATAGGCGTGGGCACCGTCGAACAGCTTGGGCACGATGATGTGGCTGCCCTTGACCAGCCGCGGCGGGTTCTCGGCATGCGCCTGCGGCATGTCCTCGAGCACCTTGCCGACCCACGGCCCGCCGGTGTTGGCGATCGCGCCCGCGGTCACCGTGCTGCCATCGCCGAGCGTCGCGACCCAGCGGTCGCCCTCGCGCTTGGCACGATCGAAGCTGGTGTGCGTGCGGATGTCGGCACCGCGCTCGGCGGCATCGACCGCGTTGAGGACGACCAGCCGCGCGTCGTCGACCCAGCCGTCCGAATAGACGAAGCCCCGCCTGATCGGCTTGAGGCCCGCGCCCCATTTGGTCCGGTCGAGCCGCACGGCGATCGACTTGGGCAGCCGCGTGCGACCGCCGATATGATCGTAGAGGAACAGCCCCATGCGGATCAGCCACGCCGGCCGCATGCCCTTGGCGAGCGGCATCACGAAGCGCATCGGCTTGATCAGGTGGGGCGCGACGTCGAGCAGCTTCTCGCGCTCGGCGAGCGCCTCGCGGACCAGCCGGAACTCGTAATATTCGAGGTAGCGCAAGCCCCCGTGGATCAGCTTGGTGCTCGCCGACGAGGTGTGCTCGGCCAGATCGTCGCGCTCGACGAGCAGCACGCGCAGACCCCTGCCCGCCGCGTCGCGCGCGATGCCGGTGCCGTTGACGCCGCCGCCGATCACCAGCAGGTCGAAATCGGTTTTGCTCATCTGTTCAGGCCTTGATCGTCGAGCGGGTGCGGGACAGCGCTTCCTGCCAGCCCTTCTGCAGGCCGGCGCGCTCGTCCTTGGTCATGTCGGGCGTGAACGTCCGCTCGCCCTTCCAGGCCGCCGAAATGTCGTCGATGCCGTTCCACACGCCCACCGCCATGCCGGCGAGGAAGGCCGCGCCCGCCGCGGTCGTCTCGATATTGGCGGGGCGTGCGACCTCGGTGTCGAGCATGTTGGCGAGGAACTGGCAGAACCAGTCGTTGGCCGCCATACCGCCGTCGACGCGGATCTGGCGGGCGTCGCGCGCGCCGTCGGCGACCATCGCGTCGATCAGGTCGGCGGTCTGGTAGGCGACCGACTCGAGTGCGGCGCGGGCGATATGCGACCCGGTCGCGGCGAAGGTGAGCCCGGTGATCGACGCGCGCGCGTCGGGATCCCAATGCGGCGCGCCGAGGCCGACGAACGCCGGTACCATGTAGACGCCGCCGTTGCCGTCGAGCTTGGTCGCCATGTCGTCGGTGTCGGCGGCGCGGTTGATTAGCCCAAGCCCGTCGCGCAGCCATTTCACGGCAGCCCCCGCGACGAAGATCGAGCCTTCGAGCGCATAGGTGCGCTTGCCGTCCAGCTGATAGGCGATGGTGGTGAGCATGCCGTTCTTGCTGGTCACCGCCTCGTCGCCGGTGTTGAGCAGCACGAAGCAGCCCGTGCCATAGGTCGATTTGGCATCGCCGCGCGCAAAACAGGCCTGGCCGACCACCGCCGCCTGCTGGTCGCCCGCCATGCCGCCGATCGGGATGCTCTTTCCGAGCAGATCGGTGGTCGTCTCGCCGAAGATCGTCGAATTGTCCTTCACCTCGGGGAGCAGGCTCTCGGGGATGTCGAGCATCCTGAGCATGTCGGCATCCCACGCGCCCTTGTGGATGTCGAACAGCAAGGTGCGCGAGGCGTTGGAGGCGTCGGTCGCGTGGACCTTGCCGCCGGTGAGCCGCCACAAGAGGAAGCTGTCGATCGTCCCGAAGGCGAGTTCGCCCTTTTCGGCACGCGCGCGCACCCCGTCGACCTCGTCGAGGATCCACTTGAGCTTGGTGCCCGAGAAATAGGGATCGAGGATCAGCCCGGTGCGCTCGCGGACCAGCGGCTCGTTGCCGTCGGCCTTGAGCTGCGCGCAATATTTCGCGGTGCGGCGGTCCTGCCAGACGATCGCGTTGTGGACGGGCTTGCCGGTCTTGCGGTCCCAGACGACGACGGTCTCGCGCTGGTTGGTGATGCCGATCCCCGCGATCGTGC
>CAXTVK010000184.1:0-3809 GCA_964247655.1 uncultured Sphingomonadaceae bacterium
CGAACTGATCGACTGGCTCAAGCTGCTGCTCCACGAGGACATGCCGCTCGAGGTGCTGCAGTCGAAGGACGCGCGCAAGGCGATCCCGCCGCTGCACGGGGCGCTGCTCAAGAACGAGGCCGACGTGATGCTGTTCGAGCGGCTGGCGTTCTTGACGCGGCGGCAGGGGGGGTGATGGAGGTTGTCGGTGGATTCGCGACGGTCAGCTTGCCGGCTGCCCCACCGCCCAAGCAGCCGTTCACTGCGGCGTTCCGTTTTTAAGCCAATAAAGCCTCACCATGGACGGCAGGATCATGCCGATGCAGATGCTAGGAACGAGAACGGGTCCGGCGCGATACACGCGCGGACTGTCTGGCAACGGCATAAGATGCCAGCCCAGATAAAGTACATGTCCAAGATAGGCGACCGCTGCGGCAGCTATAACCATAAGCGCGATTTTCGTCGGACGATCCCATGTGATCGCCGCCATTCTTCCGTCCTTCGAAGTGCCAATGATGGCGGGAAAGATGAGGATTATCGAAAGCCCGCCCCCCACGAGTGTCCATAGGACAGCAACGCACAAGGGCCACTCCGAAAGGAAGCTGCTCAGCCATGCCAGCCCCAGAAACGCCATAGCTCCAAGAACGTGGGAGCAGATTTGGCGCATCGATTTGCTCATGGAAGCCGCCTCCTCAGCGCTTCGGATCATCACGGTCATGATACTACTCCAGCGAGGCTATCAGCGAACGATTAACAGGATCGATGGTGGGCTACTGTGACGATAGCCGCCTATCCACCATCGTCATCCCGGACTTGATCCGGGATCCAGCTTCTTCGTCGACCGGCTTCGCATCAGGCAGAAGGCAGCGAGATGCCGGGTCGAGCCCGGGATGACGGCGAGGACACGGCCCCCTTCCCTAACAGGATTTCCTGTGTCAGCGTCGAAGCCATGTCGGTTAGCCCCTTCCCGATCCGCCGTTCCGCACGCTGCTGCTGCTCGCCGGAGGGGGCGAAGTGCCATGGGACGTGCCGTCACCTTCGTAATCTTTCGCCCGTCCCCCGCTCCGCGACTCGGGGGGCGCGCTAGATGTTCATCTCCTTCCTCGACGAGCTGCGCCGCGCGGGCATCCCCGCCAGCCCCAAGGAGCATCTCGTGCTGCTCGAGGCGCTCGACCGCGCGGTGATCGAACAGACGCCCGAGGAGTTCTACTACCTCTCCCGCGCGATCTACGTGAAGGACGAGAGCCTGATCGATCGCTTCGACCAGGTGTTCGCACATGTCTTCCGCGGGCTGGTCGCTCCGGGCGATGAGACCGCGGACATCCCCGAGGAGTGGCTCAAGGCGGTCGCCGAAAAATTCCTGTCGTCCGAGGAGATGGAGAAGATCAAATCGCTCGGCCATTGGGACGAGATCATGGAGACGCTGCGCAAGCGGCTCGAGGAGCAGGAGGGCCGGCATCAGGGCGGCAACAAATGGATCGGCACCGGCGGCACCTCGCCGTTCGGCAATTCGGGATACAATCCCGAGGGCGTCCGGATCGGCGGCGAGTCCACGCACAAGCGCGCGATAAAAGTGTGGGAGAAGCGCGAGTTCCGCAATCTCGACAGCTCGGTCGAGCTCGGCACGCGCAACATCAAGATCGCGCTCCGCCGTCTTCGCCGCTTCGCGCGCGAGGGCGCGGCCGACGAGCTCGACATCGATGCCACAATCGATGGCACCGCACGCAAAGGCTATCTCGATATCAGCATGCGGGCCGAGCGGCGCAATGCGGTCAAGCTGCTGCTGTTCCTCGATGTCGGCGGATCGATGGACCCGCACGTCAGGGTTTGCGAGGAGCTGTTCTCGGCGGCCACCGCCGAGTTCAAGCATCTCGAGTTCTTCTATTTCCACAACTGCGTCTACGAAGGCGTGTGGAAGGACAATCGCCGCCGCTTCGCCGAGCGCACCCTGCTGTGGGACGTGCTCCACAAATTCGGGCATGATTACAAGCTGCTGTTCGTCGGCGACGCACAGATGAGCCCGTACGAGATCAGCCATCCGAACGGCTCGGTTGAGCATATGAACGACGAGCCGGGCGCGTTGTGGATCAAGCGGATGACCGACGTCTATGCGTCGGCGGCGTGGCTCAATCCGATCCCCGAGCCGCAATGGGGCTATTCGCAGTCGATCGGCATGATCCGCGAGCTGCTTGGCGACCGGATGTTCCCGATGACGCTGAAGGGACTCGATGAAGTCGCGCGATCGCTGGCGCGCAAACGCTAATTTTCGATCACGCTGAGCGAGTTCTGGCGTTTTGCGCCGCGCTTCGCTATGCGCGCCAGCATGAGCACAAGCGAAGCCTTCCGCGCCAACGCCGCCGCCGAACGCGCGGCCGCCGCCAAGACCAACCTTCCCAACCGCAAGGCGATGCACGAGCGCTCGGCGATGACCTGGGACGCGATGGCGCAGGGCGTCGAGGAGACCGCCGAGCGCGCCTCGGTCAATCTCGCCGCGAAGACCGCCGCGGCACGCTGAGCGCGTAGCGGCTGGCCTCGACGCAAGGGGCGTCGGGGGAACATTCCACAATCCGATCCCTGCCTTGTTCCCCGGCGGAAGCCGGGGCCCAGGGCCGCACGCGTTTGCGCCTTAAGCCCTGGGCCCCGGCTTCCGCCGGGGAGCAGCGTGTCATAATCGAAGCGACGCGCACGCAGAAAGGGCCGGAGGATCGCTCCCCCGGCCCTTCCCTTACAAACTGAGTGCCTGAGTGGCGCGGACTTAGAAGTCCATGCCGCCCATGCCACCCATGCCGCCGCCCATGCCAGCCGGCATGCCGCCGCCCGACTTGTCCTCGGGGAACTCGGCGATCGTGGCTTCGGTGGTGATCAGCAGGCCGGCCACCGAGGCGGCATCCTGCAGAGCCGTCCGCACGACCTTGGTCGGATCGATCACGCCGGCCGCAACCAGGTTCTCGTAGACGTCGGTCGAGGCGTTGAAGCCGCGGGTCTCGTCATTCTCGCGCAGCAGGTTGCCCGCGACCACCGCACCGTCGAAACCGGCATTCTGCGCGATCTGACGAAGCGGCGCCTGGAGCGCCTTGCGGATGATGTCGATGCCGCGGGTCTGGTCGTCGTTGACGCCCTTGAGTCCCTCGAGCGCCTTGGTCGCGTAAAGCAGCGCCGTGCCGCCACCGGGAACGATGCCTTCTTCGACGGCCGCGCGGGTCGCGTGGAGGGCGTCGTCGACGCGGTCCTTGCGCTCCTTGACCTCGACCTCGGTCGACCCACCGACCTTGATCACGGCCACGCCACCGGCGAGCTTGGCGAGACGCTCCTGGAGCTTCTCCTTGTCGTAGTCGCTCGTCGTGTTCTCGATCTGCGCACGGATCGCCTCGACGCGGCCCTTGATGTTGGCCTCGTCACCCGCACCGTCGACGATGGTGGTGTTGTCCTTGTCGATGGTGACGCGCTTGGCGGTGCCGAGCATGCCGATCGTGACGTTCTCGAGCTTGATGCCGAGATCCTCGGAGATCATCTCGCCCTTGGTCAGGATCGCGATGTCCTCGAGCATCGCCTTGCGGCGATCGCCGAAGCCCGGCGCCTTGACGGCCGCGACCTTGAGGCCGCCGCGCAGCTTGTTCACCACGAGCGTGGCCAGAGCCTCGCCCTCGATGTCCTCGGCGATGATCAGCAGCGGACGGCCCGACTGGACGACGGCTTCCAGGATCGGAAGGATCGCCTGCAGGTTGGACAGCTTCTTCTCGTGGATGAGGATGTACGGATCGTTGAGCTCGACCGTCATCTTCTCGGGGTTGGTGATGAAGTAGGGCGACAGGTAGCCGCGATCGAACTGC
>CAXTVK010000185.1:0-3791 GCA_964247655.1 uncultured Sphingomonadaceae bacterium
CCCAATCTGCTGCAGCTGTTCGCGCAGCCCGCGCTGGCGATGGGCGGCGGCCGGCTTGGGCCGTTCGCGGTGGTCTCGGCGCGCAACGGCGCGACGATGCTCCGCGCGCTACCCGATCCGCAGGCCGATCCCGACGATGGCGATGCGTCGCCGCCGCCCGACATCCGGTTGCGCGGCGAGCCGGCCGGTCGTGCGGTCGCGCGCTTCGCGGCGGGACGATCCGCGCTGCTGCTCGGCGGCAGCTTCGCCGATCTGCCCGTCGCGCGCGCGGCGGCGCTGCCGCGCGGCGCGTTGCACCTCGATCCCGTGCGGGGATTGTTCGGGCTGGCGTTCGCCGACGACGGTGCGGGCTTCACCGCCGATCCCGAGATCCGGCGCGCGCTCGCCATGGCGGTCGATCGCGACCGGATCGCGCAGTCGCTCGGCGTTCCCGGCTGGGCGCCCTCGCCCGCGATCGTCGCCGCCGCGACGCTCGAGGTGGCCACCCCCGCGCTGCCCGCCTGGGCGGCGATGCCGCTCGACGAGCGACGCGGCGTCGCGGCGCAGATCGTGGCGCGGCAATCGCATGTGCCGGCGCTGCGCGTCGCGATGCCGCGCGGGCCCGGCGCACGCACGCTGTTCGCGCTGATCGCCGACGACTGGCGGAGGATCGGCGTGACCGCGGTAGCGGTCGGGCTGACGGACGCCGCCGACCTCCGGCTGGTCGACGCGGTGGCGCCCGCCGATGTCGCGAGCTTCTATCTGCGCGCCTTCGTCTGCGACCAGCATGTCCCCTGCACCGCGGTATCGGATCAGGTGCTGATCGCGGCCCGCTTTGCGCCGACGCTGGCCGCGCGCGCCGCGTTGCTCGAGCAGGCCGACGCGCTGATCACGCAGAACACGCCGTTCATCGCGCTCGGGCCGCCGATCCGCTGGTCGCTGGTCGCGCCCGATCTCGATCTCTATCGCGACTCGCCGCGCGGCATCCATCCGCTGAATGAACTTCGCTCCCCCCTCAAGCGCTGATGCCGCCAAAGAGGGAGTGTGCCACGATGCCGATATCCGACCGTCTCGACGAACTGGCCGACAAGGTCCCCGGCATGGGCCGCGATCCCGCTTCGGTGCGGCGGCGGCTGGAACATGCCGAGCATCTGCTCGAAGGACTGTTCGTCATCCCGGTGATCAACCGCCGCATCGGGCTCGACGTGATCCTCGACGCGCTGCCGTTCGCGGGCGACGCGATCGCCGCGGCGATGGGCGGCTGGATCATCTGGGAAGCGCGCAATCTCGGCATGTCCAAATGGCAGATGAGCCGGATGGCGGGCAATGTCGGGATCGACTTCGTGCTGGGCCTGATCCCGGTAGTCGGCGCGATCCCAGACTTCTTCTTCCGCTCGAACACGATGAACCTCAAAATGATCAAGCGCCACCTCGATCGCCACCATCCGGCGCTGGCGACGATCGAAGGGAGCGCGGTCAGTCGTTAGGCCGGGTCGCCACCGTTCCCCCAGATGACGGCCCGTCGGGACGTTCGGCTCGGCCGTTCCCCGGCGAAGGCCGGGGTCCAGGCCCGGAGCGTGCGGCGCGCGCCGCGTTCCAACAAAGACGTGGGGCCTGGGCCCCGGCTTTCGCCGGGGAACACGAGGAAGAAACGCCGTCGCGCCGCGCATTGGCGCCTACGGATTGGAAACCTTCACCCTGTCCCCCGGCTGCGCGCCACCCTGCGCCGCCGGACAGGCGCGCGGTCGCTTGTCGAGCCCGAGGCAGATCCACACCTCTTCCAGCCAGCCATTCTTGTTGAGGTTCAGCCGCAGCATGTCGGCGGTCATCCCCGGATTGGCGGCGGCGAACGTACTCTGGAAATCGCCGACGGTCATCCCGCGCCGGTGCGACAGCATCGCCATGTCGGGCGCGTGGATGCCGTCGTAGAGCCGGTCCTCCAGCGCGAAATAGCTCGCCGGATCGTTCGTCACGCAGCTGCCATGCTTGGCCCATTCGTGCTGGAGCAGCTGCGGCGCGGGTGTCGCACGAACGCCGACGGCGATCTGCGCATCGGTGAGCAACGCGACGGGGTGGCAATATTGCGGCCAGCGATTGGGGCCGTCGCCATCGGGCCACAGACCGTGTAGCGTGAAGCCGTGCGCGCTCGCACCCGCGCATTCGGGGTCGCCGCCATCCTGCCGACGACCCTTGCCCGCATAGCAATGTTCGGGCGTCCAGATCAGCGACAGCGTGTAGCCCGTGGTCGGCACGCGGCGTACGGGCTGCTCGGCGCTGGCGAGTTCGGCATGAACGTGCGCGGTCTGCGCCATGGCGGTCGAAGGCAGCAACGATGCCGCAAGCCAGATCAGAAAAAGACGCATCGACCGTCCTCCGAATCGGAACATAGTGTGAACATAACACATAGCCGTCGCCGCGCAAGGTCCTTTCAGGCAAGCGCGAGATCGAGCCCGATGTCTGCGGCCGGCGCCGACTGGGTAAGCCGCCCGACCGAGATATAGGTGACCCCCGTCTCGGCGATCGCGCGGATCGTATCGAGCCGCACCCCGCCCGAGGCTTCGGTCGGCACGCGCCCGCCGACCAGCGTCACCGCGCCGCGCAGCGTCGAGGGCTCCATATTGTCGAGCAGCAGGTGCGTCGCGCCGGCGGCGAGCGCGGGCTCGATCTGGTCGATCCGATCGACCTCGACGATGATCCGTTCGATCCCCGCCGCCTTGGCACGCGCCACCGCTTCGCCGACGCCGCCGGCGACCGCGACGTGATTGTCCTTGATCATCGCGGCGTCCCACAACCCCATGCGGTGGTTGGTCGCGCCACCCATCCGCGTCGCATATTTTTCGAGCGCGCGCAGGCCGGGGATCGTCTTGCGCGTGTCGAGCAGGATGGCACCGCTGCCCGCGATCGCATCGGCATAGGCGCGCGCCAGCGTCGCGACGCCCGAGAGATGCTGCAGCGTGTTGAGCGCCGAGCGCTCGGCGGTGAGCATCGCACGCGCGGTGCCGTCGATGCGCATCAGCGTGGTGCCGCGCACGACGCGGTCGCCGTCGTCGACGAGCGCCTCGATCGCGACGTCGGGATCGAGGCGGCGGAAGAACGCCTCGACGATCGGCAGGCCTGCGACCGCGATATCGTCGCGGCTGACCAGCACGCCGTGGAATCGCGCGTCGGCGGGGATGACGGCGGCGGAGGTGATGTCGCCACCGTCGCCGAGGTCCTCGGCAAGGGTCGCGGCGAGGAAGGCGTCGAGATCGAAGCCGGGCAGGTCGAAGGTCATGGGCTGCTCCTCCTAAAGCCCCTCCCGTTCAAGGGAGGGGTTGGGGTGGGTGTCGGCTGGTCGGTACGGTTGGATCGGAGCTTGAGTTCGCCGTAACGCACGCCACCACCCACCCCCGACCCCTCCCTTTCAGGGAGGGGAGACAGGCGTCAGCCCGGCCGCCCCACATCCCCCTGCCCGACCGTCTTGCCCGCCATCTCGAGCATCCGATCGAGCGGGCGCTTTGCCGCGATCCGCGTCGCCTCGTCGAGCTCGATCTGCGGCGCCATGTCACGCAGCGCGACGTAGAGCTTCTCCATCGTGTTCATCGCCATGTACGGGCACATGTTGCAGTTGCAGTTGCCGTCCGCACCCGGCGCGCCGATGAAGGTCTTGTGCGGCGCCGCCTTCTGCATCTGGTGGATGATGTGCGGTTCGGTAGCGACGATGATCGTCTGCGCCGGGCTGCTCAGCGCGAAGTCGAGGATCGCGCGCGTCGAGCCGACCTCGTCGGCATGATCGAGGATGAACGCCGGGCATTCGGGGTGCGCCGCCACCG
>CAXTVK010000186.1:0-3773 GCA_964247655.1 uncultured Sphingomonadaceae bacterium
CGCCGTGGGCGCAAGCCCGCTGAGGTGCCAGCCGCTGCCTAATGATGGGGGTGCCGAGCAGAGCTCGCTCGGCACCCTGGGCTTTTGTATGGCGTGGTTGAGATCCTTCGCGACGGGACCTTCTTGCTGGCCTTGATCTGAGTGGCCTCACCGACTGCTGGATTACGGCCCATCGCGCCGGCCGGCTTTTCACCTCGATGACACCGAGCTCATCGACGAACCCGAGCGCCATCCGAGTCGACATGACGAGCGCACTTACAGCCCAACTTTACCGGACGCACTGGCATGGCTTAGCTTGGAGCGACGGACGTAGCTGCGCATCGTCGTCAAGCTGCGGTGGCGGCTATGCCCCATGATTTCCTCGTCCGGCACCTGGTTCCGGTAAGCGGACGTCACGAAACCAGCGCGCAAGCCGTGCGGCGAGATCGGCTCGAGCTACGTGCCCTTGATGCCAGCTAGCCTTGCCCGCTTCAGCACGATCAGCCGAACCGCCTCGCCGCGGAGGGCAGTCGAGCGCACCGTGACTGTGTTGCACGGGTCAGTGGGCGGCCGCGGTTTGCTCATATCGCTCCATCGTTACGGGAGACGGACGTACTCTGGACGCCCAAGTTCGAGCATCCGGTTCAGTGCGCTCACGGCGATCGCGACCTCGGTCGCTCGACGCTGATCGGTGCGCGATCGTAGACCATCACCAATAACCTGCTTGAAGCGGCTGATGTCCGCCTCAACCAGAGCACGCCAGTTGTAGCCAGAAGTCTTTTCCCAAGCCATGCAGCCGCGCTCGGTAATCATCTGCAGGTGACGGTCTCGCATCGTGGGTGCCGTCTGGGCTGTCTCACTTGGCACGCCGCTGGAGCGTGGCGGGACGACGACGGACGCCTCGGGATGGCGAGCAGCGACCTGGCCATAGACGCCGTCCTGATCGTAAGCACCGTCAGCGGTGAACGACGCGACCGGGCCATCGACCTGGTCGAGCAACGCCGCAACCTGCGAAGCATCGTCGACATCGCTGGTCGTCACTGTCGCCGCCGCAATCTGTCCGGTGTCGGCGTCTACGGCGATGTGCAGCTTGCGCCATGACCGCCGGGTCTTCGTGCCGTGCTTCTCGAGCAGCCATTCGCCCGAGCCGTGTAGTTTGAGCCCCGTGCTGTCTACCAACAGGTGCACCGGACCGGGACCTGGCCGAGGGCACACCAAGTCCAGGCTCTCGGCTCGGCGACTGAGCGTTGTATGGTCCGGCACGGCAACGTCGAGGCCGAGAAGGGCGATGATGGAGCCGATCAGCCCTTCGGTCTGGCGTAGGGCCAGACGGAAGACCGACCGCAGCGTCAGCGCCGTCGCGATGGCCAGAGCCGAGTAGCACGACTGACCGCCCCGCGAGGGTCGCGGCTCAGCCCGCCATGCCGCGATTGCAGTGTCAGTGAACCACACCGTCAGGCTGCCGCGTTGCCGCTGCTTTGGGATGTGATGGCGACGATCGGCATTTGCTTTGAACGGCACGACAGACACCCCAGACAGCGACCAAAGCGCCCCCGACCTCATCCTACCCCAGCCAGCGCGGCGGTGATCCATGCACCAGAGTCGCACGTCGGGCATCGTCACACGCGGTCATTGTTGACAGGAGCCCCATCTGGATCTTAACAGTTCACCACATGGTGAAGTGTCCAGCATCAGACCTCGATCGTACCTTCGCCGCGCTTGTCGATCCTACGCGCAGGGCGATCCTGGCGCGCCTGGAACAGGAGGGCAGCATGGCAATCAGCGAGCTGTCGCGCCCGTTCGCGATCAAACTGCCGGCTGTCATGAAGCACCTCGATGTCCTTGGCGATGCAGGGCTGATCACCCGCACCAAGACGGGCCGCACTGTCGCCGTCGAGCTCGCGGCCGGCCCGATGGAGGAAGCGATGCAGTGGTTGCGCCGGTACGAGCGGTTCTGGTCGGCTCGGCTAGACCGCCTCGCTGCCCACGCCGAGTCATTGGAAACGAAAGCCCGAGCGGCAGAACGGCCGACGGAGGATCTATGACCAGCCTGACCATTGTGCGCCGCATCGCGGCCCGTCCTTCCATCGTGTTCGACGCACTGACGACGCCGGACGGTATTCGATGCTGGTGGGGGCCGGACGATGGTCCAGTGCTGATCGCCGAGACCGATGTGTGCGTCGGCGGTCGCTTCCGGGTGCGCTTCCGCATGATCGACGGCACGGAGCATGAAAGCAGCGGCGAGTACATCGAGGTCGTGCGGCCGACACGCCTGGTCATGAGCTGGCGCTGGACCGGTGGCGGCGAAGCCGCGGAGGCCGCAGAGGAGTCGTGTGTCGTCGTAGACCTCCGTCCCATTGCGACCGGGACGGAACTGACATTCACCCATGAGCGGCTGCAGACCACGGCGTCTCGAGACAGCCACGCGTGGGGTTGGAACGGCGCGTTGGATAAGCTCGAGCGGCATTTCGCGGGGGAGACAGGTCATGCAGCATAGCATGCCAACCATCACCACGCTGCGCTGGGTTCCTGACTTCGCGCGCGGTTTCGTTCGCGACCTCCGCCCGCGCTGGGCTTTCGAGGAGGTAGGCCAGCCCTACGAGGTCGATCTGGTGACCGATCCGAAATGTTCCGAGCATCGCCTGGCCCAGCCGTTCGGACAAATACCGACGTATCGGGATGACGAGGTCGCAATCTTCGAATCTGGCGCGATCGTGCTGCGCATCGCCGAACGGGCGGGCAAGCTGATCCCGACCGAACCTGCGGCGCGTATCCGTGCGATCCAGTGGCTCGTCGCCGCGATCAATTCAATAGAGCCGTTCGTCATGGCAATCGCGGTCAACGACATTTTCGAGGCCGATCGCGACTGGTCGAAGGCGCGCCACGCCAAGATCGTCGAAGATCTGCATGGCCGTCTTCAGGATCTCGAGAATGCACTCGGCGATAACCAGTGGATCGATGGAGAACCGTTCACCGTCGGCGACCTGATGCTGATCTCTGTGCTCGGCGGCTTGCGCGGCACAGCGCAACTGGACCGTTTCCCAAAGCTCACCGCCTATGTCGAACGCGGCGAAGCGCGGCCTGCCCACCGCCAGGCGATGGCCGACCAGCTCGCTCTTTACGCCGACCCGGTGCCGGAGAATGGCCCGACAAGGCGAGGCGCGACGCGGGCATGAAGAAAGTCATGGAAGACGCCCGGATGAAGCCAAGTGGCGAGGCGATACCGCTCGACGGCGGGCGCATGATCTTCGGCGGCTTCCGCGCGATCATCGATCAGTGATCATCCAGCTGATGGAGAGAGAAGATGGCCAACCCTCAAGGCACCCCAATCTGGTACGAACTGATGACCACCGATGCCGACGGTGCGCAGGAATTCTACGCCCATGTTGTCAACTGGAGCATCGCCCCCTCTGGGATTGAGGGCGCTGGCGATTACCGCACTCTCACCGGACCCGACGGCCAAGGTGTGGGCGGGTTGACGACGCTGCCCGAGGGCGCGCCAATGAAGCCCGGTTGGTTTTGCTACCTCGGCGTTCAGGACGTCGACAGCACTGCCGAGAAGATCAGGTCGCTCGGCGGCAGCGTTCATGTGGACCCGCAGGATATTCCCGGCGTGGGCCGCTTCGCGATGGTCGCCGACCCGCAGGGCATGGTGTTCTACATCATGCGCGGAGACGGTTCACAGGATTCACAGGCGTTCCATGTCACTGCGCCTGGGCATTGTGGCTGGAACGAGTTGGTCACCAGCGACCACAAAGCCGCGCTCGCCTTCTACGGCGAATTATTCGACTGGG
>CAXTVK010000187.1:0-3735 GCA_964247655.1 uncultured Sphingomonadaceae bacterium
CCTGGAAGGAGAAGCCGCGCGCCGCCTGATCGAGCTGCATCGACGACACGCCGATATCGAGCGTGACGCCGTCGACCTGCTCGACGCCGAGTGCTGCAAGCGCCTCGACCATCCGCGAGAAACGCTCGGACACGAGCACGAGCCGCCCCTCGCTCTCCGCCTCGAGCACGCGGCCCGCGGCGATGGCGTCGGGGTCGCGATCGAACGCGAACACGCGGCCTGCGCCTGCTGCCAGGATCGCACGCGTGTAGCCCCCGGCGCCGAACGTGCCATCGACATGCGTTTCGCCGGGCTGGACGGCGAGCGCGGCCATCACCTCGTCGAGAAGCACCGGGATGTGCGGTGCATCGGCTGCGATCACGTCGCTCATGCCCCGATCCCCCGCTCGGCGAGCAGGAAGGCGAGGACCTTGCGGTTGCGCGAGCCCTCGGCGAAGACGGCGAGCGCCTTGAGCGGGTTCCAGATCTGGATCGTCGAGCCCGCCCCCAGGAAGAAGGCGAGGTCCTCGATCTCGCCGACCGCGCGCAGCATCGGCGAGAGCACCATGCGGCCGGCGCCGTCGAACTTGACCGGCTCAAGGCTGCCGAACGCATCGACCCGCAGCGCCTCGAGCGCGCTCAGCCGCTCGGCAGCGGCGATCTCGGCGACACCGTCGCGCAGCTGCTGATCGAATTCGTCCGAGGCGACCGCGTCGAGCGCGGTCAGGCAAGCGCCGCCGGCATGTTCGCCGATCATCAAGGTGTTGTCCTTGCCGAGACCGTTCGCCTCGGCACGCTTGTCGATCAGCGCGCGGAAGCTGGCCGGCACAGACACCCGTCCCTTCGCGTCCACCGCGTTGAGCGCATGGCCTTGAAAGAGATGGCCGATGTTCAAGCCTTGCCCCATTGGCGACGCCCCCGTCGCCATTCCGCAATGCCAGACCCCCGCCCCGGGGATCTCCTTGCGGACCCCATGGGGGTATCATGGGTACAACATGGGTTTCAATGGATTTCTATGGGTTTCCCTGTGTGTTTCTTGGAAGACTTTGGTCTACCGGACGAACGAAAACGCCTAAAACGGGCACTATTCCCATTTTGTTCTTGGGGCGAGCCTGTGGATAACTGTGTTGAAGAGGTCACGCCTCTATACGAGTTCGACAGCAGGTCGGAGCGGCGGACGCAACCGGGCGACGACCGATCGGGTCGTGTCCGCCGAATCAATGGTGCGCGGGGGACGGTCCGGACAAATGGGGCGCCGGTGGCGGTGCGATCGTGACGACGGGCCTGGCGGCGGGCGGCGGTGCGATCATCACGGTCTTGGGCTGGTTGCCGCCGGGCGCGACGCCGAGCTCGGCGAGCGGCTCCTTTGGCGCTTCGACATTGGCGACGACCGCACCGTTGGCGAGACGCACAGCATGCGGCTCGTCCTGCCCGAGCATGCCGAGGATCGAGGCGGCGAGCAGCGTCAGCAGAAACACCGCGGCGAGCCCGGTCAGCCCGACGCGGACGCGTTGCATCGCAGCGTCGCGCGGGTCGCGTGGGGGAAGGTCGCTGTCGTCGGCCACGCGCTCTCCTAGCGCAGCTATCCCCGCGGCTCCAGCCAAGGCGGCACGGTCAGCCCCTTGGATCGCAGCCACGCCGGATTGGACAGCGTCGAGAGATAGCGCATCCCCGAATCGCAGAGAATGGTGACGATCGTCCTGCCCGGCCCCATTTTTTTCGCCAGGGCCACGGCGCCCGCGACGTTTATTCCGCTCGACAGGCCGACGTGCAGCCCCTCTTCGGCGAGCAATCGATGCACCCAGACCAGCCCCTCCTCGTCCGAGATGCGGAACTGCGCGTCGATCGGCGCGCCGTCGAGATTGGCGGTGATCCGGCTCTGCCCGATCCCTTCGGAGACCGAACTGCCCTCCGCTTCCAACTCGCCGCACGCATAATAGCTGTAGAGCGCCGCGCCGTGCGGATCGGTGAGCGCGATCGTCACGCCCTCCTTCTCCGCCTTGAGTCCGAGGCCCACGCCCGCGAGCGTGCCCCCCGTCCCGCAGGCGCAGGTGAAGCCGTCGACCGCGCCGCCGGTCTGCGCCCAGATCTCGGGCGCGGTGGTGCGGATGTGCGCCATGCGGTTGGCGGTGTTGTCGAACTGGTTGGACCAGAAGCCGCCCGGCGTCTCCTCGGCGATCCGCCGCGAAGTGTGAACGTAATGCGCGGGGTTCGAATAGGCGGTCGGCGGCACCTCGACCAGTTCGGCGCCGAGCGCGCGTAGCGTGTCCTTCTTCTCCTGACTCTGCGTCTCGGGGATGACGATGATCGTGCGGTAGCCCTTGGCGTTGGCGACGAAGGCGAGCCCGATGCCGGTATTGCCCGCCGTCCCCTCGACGATCGTGCCGCCGGGTTGGAGCAGGCCCCGCGCCTCGCCGTCCTCGATGATGTAGAGCGCGGCGCGATCCTTGACCGATCCGCCGGGGTTCATGAACTCGCACTTCGCCAATATCTCGCAGCCCGTTTCCGCGGACGGGCCGGCAAGGCGGACGAGCGGCGTGTTGCCGATCAGCGAAAGCGCATCGCGCGCGATGGATGTCATGCGATCCGACATAGGGAACGCCCCGCCGCCAGACAACGCAGCTTTGCTTGGGACCGTTCAACCGACGGCACGACCGCCTGGTGGCCACGTGCCGACGAAAATGATGATGCAGCGCACAACGCGCTTGACGTAGCGTCGCGCGTTGTCGATCAGCAGAGCGCTATGCGAACCCCCCTCACGCTCCGCGCCGCCCCGGTCCTCGCCGGATTCCTCCTCCTCTCGCTCGCCGGTTGCAACAACCAGCCGACCAACATCGGCGCCGACGACAGCGACGACATGAAAAACCAGCTGGCCAACGCCAAGCCGGTCGAACTGCCGCCGATGATCGCCTCGTCCAAGTCGCTGCGCTGCGCGGACAACAGCGTCGTGTTTGTCGACTATTATTCGGACGGCAAGAGCGCCGGCATCCACCTCAAGAAGGACAGCCCGCCGACGATCGTCAAGGCGGATACCGCGGGTAAGCCGATGACCGGCGACGGCGGATACGCGCTGGACGGCTCGCAGACCGCCTCGTCGGTCAAGGTGACGCTGCCGGGCAAGTCCGCGCAGAGCTGCGACACCGAATAGGCGCCGCGACTTTCCCGAAGCATCCAGGCCGGCGGCTCACCCCGCCGGCCTTTTTCTTGGGGGTAGCTGTTCCCCGGCGAAGGCCGGGGCCCAGGCCCGTACTATGGGGCAGGCGTGGTGCGCGATCTTCGTCGTGGGGCCTGGGCCCCGGCTTTCGCCGGGGAACGGTAAGGAAGGCACGCTCGTCGCGTTCTCCCTCAGGCGCGGCCGCGCGCGCCGCCCTTTCCTAATCCTCGCCCTCGCGCTATCGGCTCGCGGCATGACGAACGCCCCCGCCATCACCCCCCAAAAGATCACCGGCGAGATCGTCGCCCAGCACGGGCTCTCCGAAGAGGAATATGCGCGCGTCCTGCACGCGCTCGGGCGCGAGCCCAACATGACCGAGCTCGGCATCTTCTCGGTGATGTGGTCCGAGCATTGCTCGTACAAGTCGAGCCGCATCCACTTGAAGAAGCTGCCCACGGAGGCGCCGTGGGTGATCTGCGGCCCGGGCGAAAATGCCGGCGTGATCGACATCGGTGACGGACAGGCGGCGATCTTCAAGATGGAGAGCCACAACCACCCGAGCTACATCGAGCCCTATCAGGGTGCCGCGACCGGCGTCGGCGG
>CAXTVK010000188.1:0-3707 GCA_964247655.1 uncultured Sphingomonadaceae bacterium
CGCCGACCATGTCGCCGTCGCGCGTATAGGCCGCCCAGCGCGCGACCAGCTGCGCGAGCACCGCGGCGCGGTTCTGGAAGCCGCCGTAGAGCGCATCCTCGAGATTGAGCAGGCACAGGTAGTTTTCGCGCCCCTTGCGCACCGCGACCTTCTGGCGCCGTTCTTCCGGGTCAGGGAACAATCGTTCGGTCTCGCGATCGAGCTGGCGTTGAAGAGCCCGCGTGTATGTCGAGATCCAGACGGTGCCCTGCGCCTGCTCCGCCCAGAGGCCGGCGGGCGCGAGATAGCCGAGCGTCTTGCCGATCCCGGTGCCCGCCTCCGCCAGCATCACGCGCGGCCGCCCCTCGGCCATGCGCGGCGCGAAGGCTTTCGCGGCGGCGGCGGCATAGGCGCGCTGGCCTGGGCGCGTCTCGGCACCCGCGCCGGTAAGCTCGCCGAGCTTGGCGACCGCCTCGGCCTCGCCGATCGTGACGCTGCGCGGCTGCGCGCGGGGCGCGACCTCCTCCCATTCGGGCAGCTTGGCGAACAGCCCGCGTTCGGTGCGCTCGGGCTCGGTCAGCCGCGCGACGATCGCCTGCCCCCACGGCCAGCGCAGCCGCGCGAGTGCGTGCGCGACGTCCCACGCGCCGTGCCTGGCGGGCCAGTCGCCCTCGACGGTGGCAAGCAGCGCGTCGGCGCAGGCGAGCAGCGTGCGTGTCGCGGTCGAATCATCTTGCGGCGGATCGATGCCGAGCGCGCGGGCGAGCCCGGCCGGGGTCGGCACCGCGAAGCGCGCGGGGTGGACGAAGGCGAACAGCTCGAGCAGGTCGAGCCCGGCAAGCTCGGCATAGCCCAGCCGCTGGCCCACGAGCGGCGCGTTGAGCATCACCAGCGGCCGCTCGGCGGCAAGCGCGATCGCCTCGCCGCGCGCCAGCCCACGCACGGTGCCTCCGCGCTCGGCAAGCCAGGTGCCGCCATGCGTGGCGTGCAGCGCGAGCGGGGGGAGCGAGTGGTTCACGCGATCGATATAGGCGATGCGGAACGGATGGGAAACGGCCTTCGATCCTCTCCCGCCTTCGCGGGAGAGGGAGGGCCCCGCGAAGCGGGAGGGTGAGGGTCTTCTTCTTTCGCGCCGACGAAGAAGGAGAAGACCCTCACCCAACCCTCTCCCGCACGCGGGAGAGGGCTTTGCGCGGCGGGTGGAAAATACCCCGCGCACCCCCTAAGACCGCGCCCACCATGACCGACGCCTCACCCCTCCGTACCGCAGCCCTCGCCAGCAAGGCCTGGCCCTACGAAGAGGCGCGCAAGCTCATCACGCGCTGGCCCGACGGCAAGGAGCCGTCCGGACAGGGGGCGATGCTGTTCCAGACCGGCTACGGCCCCTCGGGTTTGCCGCACATCGGCACCTTCACCGAAGTCGCGCGCACCTCGATGGTCCGCAATGCGTACGAAGAGATGACCGGCGCCGAGACGCGTCTCGTCGCGTTCTCGGACGACATGGACGGGCTGCGGAAAGTGCCCGACAACCTCCCCGAGCAGGCGATGCTGCGCGCGCATCTCGATCTCCCCTTGAGCGTCGTCCCCGATCCGTTCGGCACGCATCCGAGCTTCGCCGCGCACAACAATGCGCGCTTACGCGCCTTCCTCGACCAGTTCGGCTTCGATTACGCGTTCATCGCCGCCTCCGACGCCTATGCCGACGGCCGCTTCGACGACGCGCTGAAGAGCGTGCTGCGCCACTACGACGCGATCATGGCGGTGATGCTGCCGACGCTCGGCGAGGAGCGCCGCAAGACATATTCGCCGATCTTCCCGATCCATCCCGAGACCGGCAAGGTGCTGCAGGTGCCGATCGAGGTCGTCGACGCCGACGCCGGCCTGATTTCCTACACCGATCCCGAAACCGGCGCGCGCCGCGAACAGTCGGTGCTCGGCGGCCGGGCCAAATGCCAGTGGAAGGTCGACTGGGCGATGCGCTGGGTCGCGTTCGGCGTCGACTATGAGATGGCGGGCAAGGACCTGATCGATTCGGTCGTGCAATCGGGCAAGATCGCGCGCGTCCTCGGTGCCAAGCCCCCCGAGGGCTTCAACTACGAGATGTTCCTCGACGAGGCCGGCGCGAAGATCAGCAAGTCCAAGGGCAATGGCCTGACGATCGAGCAATGGCTGACCTACGCGCCGATCGAGAGCCTCGCCTTCTACATCTACCGCGAGCCCAAGAGGGCGCGCGCGCTCAGCTTCTCGGTGATCCCGCGCGCGGTCGACGAATATTACCAGTTTCTGGCGAGCTACCCGACGCAGCCGATCGAGCAGCAGCTCGGCAATCCGGTGCATCACGTCCATCTGGGCAAGGTGCCGACTGTCGACATGCCGCTGACCTTCGGGCTGCTGCTCAACCTCGTCTCGGTGGCGATGACCGACGACAAGGCGCTGCTGTGGCGCTACGTCCAGCGCTATGCGCCGCAGGTGAGCCCCGAGACGCATCCCGCGATCGACCAGCTGCTCGGCTATGCGATCGCCTATTTCCGCGATTTCGTCGCCGCCACGCTGCACAGGCGCGCGCCGGACGCGCGCGAACGCGCAGCGCTCGCCGATCTCGATGCGCGTTTCGCCGCGCTGCCGGCGGACGCGTCTGCCGAGACGATCCAGAACGAGGTCTACGAAGCCGGCAAGGCGGCGGGGTTCGAGCCGCTGCGCGATTGGTTCAAGGCGCTGTACGAGACGCTGCTCGGCTCGTCGCAGGGTCCGCGCATGGGCAGCTTCGCGGCGCTCTACGGGCTTTCCGAAACACGCGCGCTGATCGCCGAGGCGCGCGCGCGCGCCGATTGATCCGCGGTGCGACGAATCGACGCGCCGTGCGTTTGATATAGCGGTCCTGCCCCCCTTGGGACTGGTGTCTCGTGCGCCTCCCGGCGCACCGCATCGGCCGCGCCGTTGCTTCCGCACGGTGCGGCCAATGGGGCGAGGTCATCACGGCCCGATGCGACGGCCGGAACGCTTCATGTCCGCTTCATCGCTCGGCCGATAAGGAGTGCAGATGAAGCTTTTGTACCGCGGCGCCGCCGCCATCGCGATCACCCTCGTCGTACCCGTCAGCGTCGGTGCCGTCACGCCGCGCGAAACGCTGATCCGCGCCGCGTTCATGACGCACGACAAGGCCGAGGCGCTGACCCTGGTCAACCAGGCCTACGCACAGACCAAGGCGACGCTCGCGCAGGCGCCGGGCGATGCCGAGGCGAAGCTGCAGCAGGCGCTGGCGATCGGCTATCGCGGGCAACTCAGCCGCGCACTGGGCGACGCGAAGGCCGCCCATGCCGCGCTCGCCGCATTCGCGGCCGCCAATCCGCGCGATCCCGAAGCGCAGGTCGCGATCGCCGGCTGGCACCTGACCGCGGTCGGCGATCTCGGCAATTTCCTCGCACGATCCGTGCTCGGCGCGAGCCGCGCGCAGGGGCTCGCCTCGCTCGATCAGGCGGTCGCGCTCGGCGGCAACCACGCCTTCTTCCCGGGCTATGCCGCGCTGATCCGGATCAAGCTCAATTCGTCGGATACCGCCACCGCGCTCCAGCTCGCCAAGCGCTCGGCTGGCGATCAGGCCACGACGCCGATCGACCGCATCCTCCAGCGCGCCGCGGTACGGCTGATCCCGCTGCTCCAGGCGGGCGACGGCGCCGGCGCCAGCAAGCTCGCGGCGCAATTGCTGCCGTTCGGGACGCTGAGCTGAA
>CAXTVK010000189.1:0-3662 GCA_964247655.1 uncultured Sphingomonadaceae bacterium
GCGGATCGACGCCGGTCATGTCGATCGTCGGCTCGCCGTCGACGATCCAGTGCGCAAGCTGCCAGCCGGCGCCGCCTGCCGCGGTGATGCCGAAGCTGTGGCCCTCGTTGAGCCAGAAATTTTTGAGGCCGGGCGCGGGGCCGACGATAGGGCTACCGTCGGGCGTATAGGCGATCGCGCCGTTGTAGACGCGCTTGATGCCGACCTCGCCGAACGCCGGCACGCGCGCGATCGCGGCCTCGATATAGGGCATCAGCCGCTCGAGATCCTCGGGGAAGAGTTCGTATTCGGATTGCGCGTCGGGGCCGTGCGGATAGCAGATCGGCGCGCCGATCTCGTAGGGGCCGAGCAGCAGCCCGCCTGCTTCCTCGCGCATGTAATAGCTCGCGTCGCTCTCGCGCAGCACGCCCATTTCGGGCAGGCCCTGGCGTTTGCGCTCCATGATCGCGGGATGTTGTTCGGTGACGATATATTGGTGCTCGACCGGGATCACCGGCACGTCGAGCCCGACCATCGCGCCGGTCTGACGCGCGAAGCTGCCGGTTGCGGACACGACATGCTCGCACAATATGTCGCACTGGTCGGTCGAGACCAGCCATTCGCCGCTCGGCTGCTGCACGATCGCGGTGACGACGGTGTTGCGGTGGATCGCCGCCCCCATCTGCCGCGCGCCCTTGGCGAGGCACTGCGTGAGATCGGCGGGCTGAATATAGCCGTCGGCAGGGTGGCGGATCGCGCCGAGCACGCCGGTCGTGTCGCAGAGCGGCCAGATCGCCTTCAATTCGTCGGGGGTCAGCATCTCGACCTCGACGCCGATCGTGCGCGCGACGCCCATATAATAAAGATATTCGTCGAGCCGATCCTGCGTGCAGGCGAGGCGGATGTTCGAGACGTTGGAGAAGCCGACGTTGAGCCCCGTCTCGGCCTCGAGCGAGGGATACAGGCCCACCGAATATTGGTGCATCTTGCCGACCGAATAGCTCAGGTTGAACAGCGGCAGCAGGCCGGCGGCGTGCCAGGTCGATCCCGAGGTCAGCTCCTTGCGCTCCAGCAGCACCGCGTCGGTCCAGCCGAGCTTGGCGAGGTGGTACAGCGTTCCCACGCCGACCACGCCGCCGCCGATCACCACTACGCGCGCACTGGTTTTCAAGGTCGACCTACCGTCCGTTCGGGCACCGCAACGATCGCCGTGCCGGTCGCCAGTGTCGAAGCCGGAGCGTCGATTGGCGAGATTAGTCTTGCTTATCCAATGCGGGTGACGGGACCGCGACGATCGTCGGCGGATGACGCCACGCGGTCAGCGCCTCGACCAGGTCGGCGCCGGCAAGCCCCAGCGTCGCGGTGTTGCGCAGCGGATGGACGTTGGCGCGCCGCCTCCGCGACCGCGATGTCGAGCACGGCGCGAACGCCTCGCCGAACGCCTGGCGGGTCAGCCGGTTGGGTGCGGTGAACTTGACGCGCATGAAGAAGCGGCCGGTGCTGGCGTCGCCATATTGCGCGTTCTCGACGATGTTGCAGTCCTGCGAGACCAGCGAGTTCGCGACCGCGGCGACGATGCCTTTGCGGTCCTCGCACGCGAACAGGAGGACGAACTGGCGGCTGCCATGGGTCATGGCAGCAGGCCTACCGCGCGCCGGCGGAACGTGCGAGCGCCGGCCGGCTGCATCAATATCTCTAACCCACGCCGCCGATCGAGATGATGCTCCGTCTTGCCCTTCCGCGCCGCCGCGGGCTGGACAACCCTTCGGGTTGAGCTAGCATGCGTCCATCGTGACCCGATCCGCCAAAACCGGGCCGTCACGATGGGGATGCGGAGGCTTTCGAAAGGTGTTCGCACTGCCATGAAGCTGCCGCCCGGTTTCGACCTGAGCTCGATCGAGGTCTTCATGCTCACCGCCGAGCGCGGCGGCATGACGCAGAGCGGGCTGCATCTCGGCATGACGCAGTCCGCGGTGTCGCAGACGATCTCCAAGCTCGAGGCGGCGCTGGGCGCCAAGCTGTTCGATCGCACGATGCGCCCGCTCGCGCTCACCCCGAGCGGCAGGCTGCTGTTGCAGGAGGGCGGACGGCTGCTCGCGGCGGCGCGCAGCATCGCGATCGAGGTGCGCGAGGGCAGCCAGCGCCCGGTCGATTGCGTCACGATCGCGATGGCCGAAAGTCTTGCCAACCATCTCACCGCGCCGCTGCTGCTCGGGCTGGGCAACCGCGCGCTGCGCTGGCAGCTGCGATCGGGGATCTCGCTGCTCCAGCATCACGAGTTTCTCGGCCGCAAGATCGACATGCTGATCACCGGCAGCAGCCAGCTCGAAAATGCCGACGACGTCGATCATTTCCCGGTGATGACCGAGGAGTTCATCCTGATCGCGCCGGCCAGCCACGCGGGCCCGCTCGATCCGATCGAGTCGCTGCAGAACCTGCCGTTCATCCGCTTCTCGCTGCTCTCGGCGATGGGGCAGCGGATCGAGCGGCAGATGGCGCGGATGCGGTTCAGCCTGCCCAACACGGTCGAGCTCGATTCGACCGAGCAGCAGATGTCCGCGGTCGCCGCCGGCGTCGGCTGGAGCATCACCACGCCGCTGTGCCTCGCCAGCCATCTCGACATCCTGCCCAGGCTGCGCGTCGCGCCGATCCTGCGCGCACAATTCCGCCGGACGATCCAGGTCGTCGCGCGGCGCGGCGAGTTCGGGCTGCTGCCGCGCGACATCGCGACGCTCGCCGGGCAGAGCCTGCGCCGCAGCCGGCTCACCGAGCTGACGCGCCTGCTGCCGTGGCTCGATGACGTGTTGAGTTGGCCCGGCGACGCGATAGAGCGGACGTCCGCCGCCTGAACGCGGGGACGCACAGAGGAACCGACGCGATGACACCGAAGACCAAGGGTATGATGGGCGCCATCGCAGCGGCAGCCGCGCTGCTTGCAACATCGGCGGGCGCCGCGCCGTCGACCAGCGCCAATATCGCGTCCGCCATCGCCGATCCGAGCCGTCCGGACACGGACCGCGCGCTCGATGCGGCGCGTCACCCCGCGGATATTCTCGGCTTCCTCACCATCCACCGCGGCGAGACGATCGCCGATATCTGGCCCGGCGACTATTGGGATCGTCTGTTCGCCGACGTCGTCGGCCCGACCGGCAAGGTCTATGCGGTGCATCTGCCCGAAGCGGACGCCGACGACAAGATGACGACGCCGCAAGCCGGATCGACGCCGCTGGCGGGCCATTCCAACGTCGTCGCGGTCGTCACGCACGCGGCGACGTTCAGCCTGCCGACCAAGGCGGACATCATCTGGATCCGCCAGAACTATCACGATCTCTACGATCCGTTCATGGGGCCGGCCGACGTCCCCGCGTTCAACAAGGCGGTGTTCGCCGCGCTCAAGCCGGGCGGGCGGTTCGTCGTGATCGACCATGTCGCGCCCGCCGGATCGAAGCTGACGGCCACCAATACGACGCACCGCATCGATCCCGCGGTGGTCAAGGCCGACATGGCGACGGCGGGCTTCCAGTTCGTCGGCGAGAGCGATGCGCTGCGCAACCCCGCCGACCCGCACACCGCCCGGGTCTTCGATCCGCCGATGAGGGGACATACCGACCAGTTCGTCTACGTGTTCAAGCGGCCCTGATCGATCGAATATCCTCCCCATCTTTGATGGGGAGGGGGACCAC
>CAXTVK010000190.1:0-3624 GCA_964247655.1 uncultured Sphingomonadaceae bacterium
AGCACCTGCGTCTTGTCGTCGTCGTTCATGCCCGCGACGAGATCGGCGATCGCGCTCGGCTGGTCGCCTGCGGGCTCATAGTCCGAGACGAGCCGAAACGCCTTGCCGCCTTCCGATTTCGCGGGCCGCGCGGGGCGGTGCGGCGTGAACGCCTGCTGGTCCTCGGGCTCGGCGAGGCTGGTGCGGATCTGGATGGGCATAAGGCGAGTATGGGGACGAAAGGCGAACGCCGCAATCGGCCCGGTGCGACGATTTGAACATCGGCCGCGTCCATGCGCTGACACCCGAACCGATCGAAGGATTGCCATGCGTACCGCCAGACTGCTCGCCGCCATCCCGCTGCTGCTCGCCGCGGCACCCGCGCCGCCGCTTGCGCCCGGCCTGTGGGAGGAAACGCTGGTCTACGCGCTCGACAGCGTCAACGGATCGGAAGAGGCCGGCGCGCATATGCAGGGCAGCCTGCCCTCGCCGCAGCCGCGCCGCGACTGCTATTCCGCCGCCGACCTCGCCGATCCGCGCACGATGTTCCTCGCCGGCGCCGAGGGGAGCTGCCATTTCGGCCGCTTCGCGATGACAGGCGGCAAGATCGAGGCGGTGGGCGATTGTTCGGACGGGCGCGGCCAGACGATGCATGTCGCGGGCACGGGGCGTTACAGCCAGACCGGTTACGACTTCGACTTCACGGGTACAGGCCAGACCGGCAAGCTCGAGCTCGCCTTCCGCGGGCGCGACAGCGGGCGGCGGATCGGGGCATGCGCGAGCCCGAAGGGCTGAGGCTTCCCAGTTCCCCGGCGAAAACCGGAGTCCAGAGCTGCACGCGTCGTGCCTGCAATCCCGGGGCCCGGCTTTCGCCGGGAAACGGCCCGAACGCATTCTGACGGATCGCAATAAACGAAACGCCCCGCCGGCACGTGGCCGACGGGGCGCTTCGCCTACCTAAAGCGTATCGCTTAGAAGTGGACGCCGAAGCCGGCGAGCACCTGATTGCGATCGTAACGCAGGCTGGTGTCGGCAACGCCCAGATCGTCCGCATGGAACGACTTGAAGCGCGTGTAGTCGTACTCGGCCTTCACGTATGCGTGGTTGTTGAGCGCGAATTCCGCGCCCGCGCCCAGACGGCCGCCGTCGCGATTGGCATGGCCGCCGACATAATCGGTGCCGTTGCCGAACTTGCTGCGGATCTGGCCGTTCACATACGCCGCCTTGGCGTAGACCAGCGTGCGGGGTGCAAGCTTGTAGCCGACGCGTGCGCCGCCTTCGATCTCGCGACCCGACTTGACGCAGCCGCCGAACGAGCCGTCGTTATCCGAATAGCTGCAGGTCTTGGCGGTCGAAATCGCGTAGCTGCCGAGCACGCCGACGGTCAGCTTGGTGCCGATCGGCATGTCGTAACCGAGCAGGCCACCGCCGGTCCAAGCCGACTTGTGCGCGTGCGTCGTGTCGCGCGTCGTGCCATCGTCGAAGCGGGCGCGCGTGCCGACGCGATCCCAGCCGCCGAAGATTTCGGCGCGCGGGCCGGTGAAGCTGGCGCCATCCGAAGGCGCGGACATCACGGGGGCGGACGTATCGGCATCCTGCGCGAAGGCGGGAGCAGCGGACACGGCGAACAGCACGCCGGTGGCGAGCAGGAACGTCTTCATAATCAAAAAACCTCGTAAGCAACTGGTACGGACGGTCTCGCCTAAGCGACGACGCTGGGTGATATGCCCTGGCGGGGCGCATCGTTCCCTGAACAAGCATCCATGTCGGGATGTCGTCGGGAGGTGTGGCCCCTGCGCCACGGTTCCTGTCGGGACGATGAACCAATCATGGCGGGGAGACGGCGAGGAGGAGGCGCGGGTGTGATCGCGGCTCAGTGCGCCGGGATCGCCCAGTCCTCGCCGCGCCCCGTCGCGCGGAAGCGATTCGGCGCGACGCCGTCGACTGCCAGCGCCACCGCGAGCCGCGCGGGCGGCGCGTCGATCGCTTCGGACGAGAGCTGGAACGTGCCCCAATGCACCGCGAGGCCGTAGGCCGCGCCGAGCGTCTTGAAGATCGCCGCAGCCTCGTCGGGCCCGATATGGCTCGATTTCATGAGTTCGGTCGGCAGGTAGGCGCCGATCGGAATGATCGCGAGCCGGTACGGGCCATCCTTCGCCGCCTGCGCGACCCAGCTGCCGTCGCCCCAGCCGGTGTCGCCCGCGAAGAACACATTGCCGCCGGGAAGCGTCAGCGTGAAGCCCGACCACAAGGCGCGGTTGCGATCCGCGCCGAAGCGCGAGCCCCAATGATGGACGCGCTCGACGATCACGTCGATGCCCGGCTTGATCGTGACATGCTGCCCCCAGTCGCGCGCGATCGATGCGATGCCCTTGGCCTCGAGGATCGTGTCGTTGCCCAGCGGCACGACAATCGTCGGCTTGTCGCGCTGCCACAGCCGTTGCAGCGTCGGGATATCGAGATGGTCGTAATGATTGTGGCTGACCAGCACGAGATCGATCTTCGGCATACGATCGAACGCGACGCCGGGCTCGGCGACGCGCTTGGGCCCCGCGAACGACAGCGGCGAGGCGCGTTCGGACCAGATCGGATCGGTCAGGATGTTGAGCCCCTGCGTCTGGATCAGCACGCTCGAATGCCCGATCCACGTCACGCGCATCGCATCCCCCTCGACGCGCGCGGGCGGGATCGTCTGCACGACGGGCACGCTTTTCGGCCAGGGCGCACGATCCATCCCGAACGCGAAGCGCAGAAAGCGGAACGGCGTGACGCGCGTGTTGCGCTGATCCGCGGTCGGCTTGTCGTCGGGATTGAAGAAATGCTGGCCGTCGAAATGATCGGAGACCGGCCCGCGGTAATAGACCCGATCGAGAAACCGCGGCGCGAGCCACAGCGCGACGCCGATCACGATCGCGAATACAGCCAAGCCGACGCCGACGCGCCCGATCCAGATCATCATGCAGAGGAGCTAGGCAGGCGGCGCGCGTTCCGCAAGCGAACCGCGATGACTAAGCCGGCCAGACTTTCGTTGCGATGCTCTTGAATTGGGTGATCGCCATAGCTCCGCGTTCCGTTCTGGCTTTTCCGCCCAGAGCGGAAAGCCTAGCTGCTACCGATGCCTCATCCGCCTCCCAAATCTCGATGGCGTCCAGCGTTTGGCGATCAAGCAACACAAGTAAGACGCTGTCGAACAAATCACCATATTTTATAGCGGGACACATTCCTCGGTAGCGGTTCCCCCGATCCACCGCCCGCCCTTTGATCTGGACTCGCCAATCCTTATTGTCGCGTCGCTGGAAAGCATCAAAACCAGTTGTCCGCGCCTGTGCGAGAGATAAGCCCATCTTTTCTGCGGCTTCCAACTCCGCGATTTCACCTGTCACGCCAAGCGGCTTGCCGGTTAGCGCATAGTAACGTGCTCCTAGCAGTTTTACTTCCCGCAAGGTGTCACGAATTGCGGCTTCGCGGTCAGGCGAAATGGAGGCCATCACACCGTCTCGAGCAGCTTCTCTTCCGCGATCTTGCGGCGCCACACCAGCGGGCCGGTCTGGTGGACACTCTCTCCCGTCGCATCGACCGCGACGGTCACCGGCATGTCGACGACGTCGAATTCGTAGATCGCCTCCATGCCGAGATCGGCGAAGC
>CAXTVK010000191.1:0-3562 GCA_964247655.1 uncultured Sphingomonadaceae bacterium
GCGATGGCCGCCGCCAATCATGTCGACACCGCCTATGACGGCGATGCGCTGAGCCGGAGCCTCGACGGCGCCTTCTCCGATCTGTTCGGCACCGATTGCGCGGCGCTGTGGGTATCGACCGGAACGGCTGCCAACTGCCTCGCGCTCGCCGCGATGGTGCCCCCGCATGGCGGAATCTTCTGCCACGCCGAGGCGCACATCAATTCGGACGAGGCGGGTGCCCCCGAATTCTACACGCACGGTGCCAAGCTGCTGCCATTGGATGGTGTGGGCGCGAAGCTGACGCCGGATACGGTCGCGGCCGCGCGCAAAAATATCCGCGCGGACGTGCACCGCGTCCAGCCGCACGCCTTGTCGATCACCAACGCGACCGAATATGGCCTCGTCTACACCCCCGACGAGGTCGCCGCGCTGAGCGAGGTGGCGCGCGATCACAAGCTCGGGTTGCACATGGACGGCGCGCGCTTCGCCAATGCGATCGCCACGCTCGGTTGCCATCCCGGCGACGTGACGTGGCGCGCGGGCGTCGAGGTGCTGAGCTTCGGCTTCGTCAAGAATGGCGGGCTGTCGGCGGAGGCGCTGGTCTTCTTCCGCTCCGATCTCGTCGAGGTCGCGAAGATCCGCCGCAAGCGCGCGGGGCATCTCAATTCGAAGGGCCGCTATCAGGCCGCGCAGATCCTGGCGCTGCTCGAGCAGGACCGCTGGCTGTACAATGCGCGCGCCGCCAATGGTGCCGCGGCGACGATCGCGGCGGCGGCGGGCGATCGGCTGCTCCATCCGGTGGAGGCCAACGAGCTCTTCCTGCGGCTTGCCGCGGACGAGGCGGCGGCGCTGCGTGCGCAAGGTTTCGACTTCTACGACTGGGGCGACGGCGAGGTGCGGTTGGTGACGTCGTGGGATCAGCCGGCGCACGAGATCGAAGCGCTCGCGGCGGCGATCCGCGGGCTTTCCTAAATGCCTCTGCCCTCCTCCGTTCGGCCTGAGCGCAGTCGACGGCCACGCGCAGCTGGGGGCTGTGCTTCGACTGCGCTCAGCACGAACGGGAGCAGGGGATACGGCGCAAACAAGCGCCGGCTGGATGCGAACGGGGATCTGGGGTGACCGAACAGCTCACCGGCACCCGCCCGCTCGATGCCGGCCGCCGCGCGTCGGTCGCGCTGCCGTTCATCCTGTGCACGCTGATCTGGTCGTCGACCTGGCTGGTGATCCGTCACCAGCTCGGCGTCGTGCCGCCCGCCTGGTCGATCGCGTACCGCTTCCTGATCGCCGCGATAGCGATGCTCGCTTATGCGCGCTGGACGAAGACGCCGCTGCGGCTCACGCCGCGTCAGCACGGCTTCGCTGCGATCTACGGCATCGCGCAATATGCGTTCAACTACGAGGCGGTGTACGTCGCGGAGCAGACGGTGACGTCGGGGCTGGTGGCGCTGCTGTTCGCGCTGCTCATCGTCCCCAATGCGCTGCTGGCGTGGATATTCCTCAAGCAGGGCGTGTCGCGCGCTTTCCTGTTGGGCTCCGCGGTGGCGGGCGCGGGGCTGGTGCTGATGTTCTGGCACGAGATCGCGGGCGCCCCCGCGGGCGGCAGCCTGATCCTGAGCGGGGTCGGCTGGTCGCTGGTCGCGGTGCTCGCCGCCTCGGTCGCCAACGTGATGCAGGCGACCAAGGCGGCCAAGGCGATCCCGGTCGTCAGCCTGGTGGTGTGGGGAATGGCGTGGGGCACGCTGTTCAACATCGGCGTCGCGCTGATCGTCGACGGGCCGCCGGTGTTCGATCGCTATCCGAGCTATTGGCTGGGCACGCTATATCTCGGGCTGATCGGATCGGCGCTGGCGTTCACCGCCTATTTCCACGTCATCCGCGCGATCGGGCCCGCGCGTGCCGCCTATTCGAGCGTGCTGATCCCGGTGCTCGCGATGGGGCTTTCGACGCTGTTCGAACATTATCGCTGGTCGCCCGAGGCGGTCGTCGGCGGGCTGCTCACGCTCGCCGGGCTGTTCGTCGCGCTGCAGGCGAAGCAATCGGCGAGCCCCGCACGATAGTCGGCGAAGCGCGGCGCCCAGCCGAGCAGCCGCTTCGCCTTGCCGTTCGCGACGCGGCGGTTCTCGGCATAGAAGCCGCGCGCCATCGGCGAGAGCCCGGCGTCGTCGAGCGATAACAGCGGTGGCGGGGGCAGGCGGAGCAGGCGGCACGCCTCCTCGATCACGGCGTTTTGGCTCGTCGGCCGATCGTCGGCGATATTGTACGCGCCGGGCGGGCCCTCGAACGACGCGATCACGCCCGCGACGATGTCGTCGACATGGACGCGGCTGAATATCTGGTCGGCCAAGTCGATGCGGTGCGCCTTGCCGTCGCGGACGCGATCGAGCGCCGAGCGGCCGGGGCCGTAGATGCCGGGCAGCCGGAACACCGATACGTCCGCGCGCAACGCCAGCCACGCCGCATCGGCCTGCGCGCGGGCCGAACGACGGCCGGTGCCGGTCGGTGCGGTCTCGTCGACCCACGCGCTCTGCGTGTCGCCATAGACGCCGGTCGAGGACAGGTAGCCGATCCAGCGCGCCGGGGCGCCGGTGACCAGCGGGCCATAGCGCTCCAGCACCGGATCGCGGCCTTCGGCATCGGGGGGCACCGACGACAGGATATGCGTCGCCGAGGCGATCGCGGCGCGCACGCCGCCCGCATCGTCGAACGCCAGCACGTCCGGCCCCGCCGCGCGTCGCGTCGCGATCACCTGCCAGCCTTCCGCGCGCAGTCGGTCCGCAAGCCGCGTCGCTGTATAACCGAGACCGAAGATGAGCATTGTCGCCATGCCGTTCGTTGTAACCGTGCATCCCTCTCCCTAGAAGGCCCCCATGGACCAGCACGCCGCCATCGCGACCCCGCCCGCCCCGACCCTGCGCCGCGACTACCGTCCGCCCGCCTGGCTCGTGCCGACCGTCCGTCTCGACGTCGATCTCGATCCCGCCGCGACGCGGGTGCGCGCCAGGCTCGAGGTCGTCCGCAACGGTGCCGCCGATGCGCCGGGCGGTCCGCTGCTGCTCGACGCGGGGCCGGGGATGCGGCCGGTCGCGGTGCTCGTCGATGGACGGGCTCTGGGCGACGACGATTGGTCGATCTCGGACGACCAGCTTCACCTCGATCTGCCCGGCGCCGCGCATGTCGTCGAGACCGAGGTGCTGCTCGCCCCCGACAAGAACACACAGCTGATGGGGCTCTACGCCTCGGGCGGGCTGCTGTGCACGCAGTGCGAGGCGCAGGGCTTCCGGCGCATCACCTTCTTCCCCGATCGCCCCGATGTGCTCAGCACCTACACCGTGCGGATGACCGCGGACCGCGCAGCCTATCCGGTGCTGCTCGCCAATGGCGATCTGATCGGCGAGGGCGATGCGGGCGACGGGCGGCATTGGGCGGAATGGTCCGATCCGTTCCCCAAGCCCTGCTACCTGTTCGCGATGGTCGCGGGCGACCTGCAGGCCAATCGCGACCGCTTCACGACGATGTCGGGCAAGTCGGTCGAGCTCGGCATCTGGGTGCGCGAGGCCGATCTGCCGCGCACCGATCATGC
>CAXTVK010000192.1:0-3560 GCA_964247655.1 uncultured Sphingomonadaceae bacterium
CACCCACCCCAACCCCTCCCTTGAAAGGGAGGGGCTTTGATCGGTCACCGCGTCTCCGTCCCGTGGATCGCGCCGATGTGACGCTCAACGATCCGGTGCGTCTCGGCGCCGAAGGCGCGGTAGGCCGCGCTGCCGCCCTCGGTCGATTCCTTGAGGAAGGCGGCGCCGTCGGCATCGTGGAGCGCGGCCATGTCGCTCATATATTGCGCGTCGAACGCGGCGCCCGACAGGCCTTTCAGCGTCGCCATCTTGCCCGCGAACTCGGCATTGGGGGTCGAGGCGAAGGTCACGCCTTCGCTGGACGAGATCGCCTTGAGCTTGGCGCCGACGAGCATGTGGTCGTGGACCTCGGCGGCGGCGAAATCGCGCACGTCCTGCGTGCTGCCCTTCGTCGCGGCGAGTTTGCCGGCATCGACCTCGAACATGCCGCCCTGCGACACCTTGGAGACGAACGCGCGATCCGCGGGTGTGGCGGTCGCGGCGAAAGCCGAGCTGGCGGCGAGCGCTGCGACGAGGGCGAACGGGGCGATCTTCATGACTGGTCTCCGACAGGGGCGGAAGCGTAGCGGTTGCGGACGCGCGGAGTTCCAAAACATCCTCCCCGCGCGAAGCGGGGGGAGGGGGACCGCCGCCGCAGGCGGTGGTGGAGGGGCGGTGCTACCAGCGCGGCGCGCATGGAGACCCCCCTCCACCACTCGCTTCGCGAGCGGTCCCCCTCCCCGGCGAAAACCGGGGAGGATGTTTTGGTCGCGCCTCGCCCTGACCCTCGATCTCGGCTAAGGCGCTCCGCATGTCCCCGCTCGCCGCCCTCCTCCTTTCCGCGCTCGCGATGACGCTGATCGTCGGCGTGCGGTATCTCGCGGTCTCGGGCGGGTTCGCGTGGGCGACGACACGGCGGCATCCCGGCCTCTATGTCGGCCTCGACGGGCAGATGCGCCGCGAGATCGGCTGGAGCCTCGCCTCCGCCGCGATCTACGGCGTGCCCGCGGGCATTCTTGCGTGGGGCTGGCGTACCCACGGCTGGACGCGCGTCTATACCGATCTGCATGCCTACCCTGTGTGGTGGTGGCCGATCTCGGTCGCGCTCTGCCTGTTCGCGCACGATACGTGGTTCTACTGGACGCACCGCTGGATGCACCGGCCGCGGCCGTTCCGCATCGCGCACGCCGTTCACCACGCCAGCCGCCCGCCGACCGCGTGGGCGGCGATGAGCTTCCACCCATGGGAAGCGCTGACCGGGGCTGTGGTCATTCCGGCACTGGTGATCATTATTCCGCTGCATGTCGCCGCTTTGGGCTTGGTGCTGACGATCATGACGGTCATGGGTGTAACGAATCACATGGGGTGGGAGCTGTTCCCGCGCAGGATGGTGCAGGGGCGCGCCGGCGGCTGGCTGATCACCGCCACGCACCATCAGCGCCATCATGCCGACTACAGGTGCAATTATGGCCTCTATTTCCGTTTCTGGGACCGGCTCTGCGGCACCGACAGGGGGCTGGGCACGTTCGGCGACGCTGCTCGCCGCATCCGTGGGCACTCTGGGCGCGTCGCCGCTGGCGAGCGTTGACCTCGCGGTCGCTGGGCTGCGCTCGACGCACGGGCTGATCCAGGTCTGCGTGACGACCGATCCGGCGCATTTCCCCGGCTGTGAGGGCGATCCCGCCGCGCGCCACATGACCGTCGCGGCGGACCGGCCGGGCGACCTGCACTTCGCCGACCTGCCATCGGGCAGCTACGCGATCGCGCTGTTCCACGACGAGAACGGCAATGGCCGGATCGACACGCGCTTCGGCATCCCGACCGAGGGCGTCGGCTTCTCGAACAACCCGCGCATGTGGTTCGGCCCGCCGAGCTTCTCGGCGGCGCGCTTCGCGGTGACCAACCAGCCGGTGGGCGAGACGGTCAAGCTCAGATATTTCCTCTGAACCGCCCGCCCGGACGAAAGCGCGCAGCCTCGACGGAGGCGCCGACCTAACGCGGGATGACCTACCCGTTCCCCGGCGAACGCCGGGGCCCAGGCCCTACCTATCCGCTCGATCGCAGCGCCCGCCATGCGCTCCGGGCCTGGGCCCCGGCTTTCGCCGGGGAACGGCAAGCTTCGACGCCGCCGGTCAGCGGCAGTGCACCTGCCCCTGATCGACCGAATGGCCGAGCAGCGCACCGCCGCCGGCGCCCAGCAGGGTGCCGAGTGCGCCGCCGCCGCCAAGGATGGCGCCGAGCGCACCACCCGCGATCGCACCGACGACGGTGCCCGTCGTGCCGTCCGACCGCTTGCAGTAATAGCGCCCGTCATGCCCGCGATAGACGCGGTCGTCGCGTGTCAGCGGGCGTTCGCCGCCCGGCTGCTCGCGGTAATCGCGCGCGGGATCGTAGCCCTGCGGCGGCGGCGGTGCGTCGCGATCGTAATAGTCGCCGTGCGGCGCGCGGTTGCCGCCGTAATATCCGCCCTGCGGCGGGGGCGGGGGCGCGTTGCGATTGTCGTAATAGCCGCCCTGCTGCGGCGGCGGGCCATCCTGATAATAGCCCTGGCCGTGCGGCGGCGGGGGTGGCGGCGGCGGGCCGTAGCCCTGCGGCCCGTCGTCGTAGCAGGCGGCGAGCGGCAGCAGCATCGCGGCGGTCGCGATCGTCAGCAACGGGCGGCGAAGCCCTCTGGCGGTGATGGTCGGCATCGGGCATCTCCTCGAGGTTATTGCGCGCATAACGCCGCAGCATCTCTGTCTGTGCCCTGAACATCGCCGGACGCGGCCGGACGCCGCAGCACGCGTCTTGGCGGACGCCCCGCGATGGTTTAGAGTGATCGCTTCCCCGGGGAACCCTGTCAGGGTTGAGAGGCGGCCGAGAGCCGCGACCCGTCGAACCTGATCCGGTTGATGCCGGCGTAGGGAGGGAGTGGCCGCGGCCACTGGTTCTCCTTTTCGCCCGAGACGAGAGGAGGACGCCACGGCCCACACGCTCACCGTCCTGACGCTCCAGCTCGCGCAGGCGATCGGCCTCTATCTGCTCGCCGCGGGTATCGGCCTGCTGGCGGCGCCGGGGCGGATGGCCGCGATCGTCGCGGATATCGAGCGCTCGCCCGGCCTCGCCACGCTGTTCGGGATCGGCGCCTTCGCGATCGGCGTCGCGATCCTGATCCCGCACCACGTCACCTACGACTGGCTCGCGCTGGTGGTGACGCTGATCGCCGTCGTCGTCGCGCTCGAAGGCCTGCTGCTGCTCGCCGCCCCCACGCTCATCCTCGCCGTCGCGACACGCGTGCTTGCCGCCGAGCGCCTCTGCGCGATCGCCGCGATCGTCGCCGGCCTCATCCTCTTCCTCGCGGGCTTCACCGGCCGCGCCGACGCCCTTCCCTAGGAGATTTTTTTCGATGGCCGATATTCCAGCGCGCACCGAAATGAAGGTCACGACAGGCGCCATCCGTGGCTCGCGCAAAATCCACGTCGGGCCCTTGCGCGTCGCGATGCGCGAGATCGCGCTCGAGCCTTCCGCCAATGAGGCGCCGCTGCGCGTCTACGACACCTCGGGCCCGTACAGCGACCCGGCGCAGCGCATCGACATCATGG
>CAXTVK010000193.1:0-1122 GCA_964247655.1 uncultured Sphingomonadaceae bacterium
GCGCTGTCGGTGCTGATCGTCGGCGAGCAGACCCTGTTCTTCTGCGACACGCACATGAACGTCGATCCGACCGCGGAGGAGGTCGCCGAGATGACGCTGCTCGCCGCCGATGCGGTGCGGCGCTTCGGGATCGTGCCCAAGGCGGCGCTGCTCAGCCACAGCAACTTCGGCGCCTCGAACTCGCCCTCGGCCAAGAAGATGCGGCACGCGCTGCGGCTGGTGCGATCGGACGCGCCCGAACTCGAGATCGACGGCGAGATGCACGCCGACGCCGCACTGATGCCGGGCCTGCGCGAGCTGATGGTCGGATCGAGCCGGCTCGAAGGCGCGGCGAACCTGCTCGTCATGCCGACGCTGGATGCCGCCAACATCGCCTTCACGCTGCTTGCGGCGGCGACCAACGCCTTGCCCGTGGGGCCGATGCTGCTCGGCATGTCCAAGCCGATCCACGTTCTCACCGCGAGCGCGACCGCGCGCGGCATCGTCAACATGAGCGCGCTCGCCGCGTCGGGAGACGCGGCGGGCTAAGAACGATCAGCGTCAGCTTTGCGAGGTGCGCGATCGCCGGCGCGAGCCGCGTCAGGCGGGCCGCGCATCCCGGAACGAGATCATGCGGCGCTGCTGATCGTCCCACAGCGCGAGGCGGATCGTCCCGAAGCTCTCGCGCAAACCGAGCCGACCGACGCCGCGCAATTGCGGAAAGGCGCGCAGCACCGTCTGCATCCGATAGAAGGGGATGGTGCTGCACAGGTGATGGACATGGTGCACGCCGATGTCCGCGCTCAGCCAGCGCAGGATCGCGGGCAGGTCGTAATAGGAACTGCCGTGCAGCGCGGCCTCGTGGAAACTCCAGTCCTCGTCGGTCTGCCACACCGTGCGCTCGAACTGGTGCTGGATGTAGAACAGCCAGACGCCCAGCGTCGCCGCGACCAGCGTGATCGGCAGCTGGACGAGCAGGAACAGCCTGGCGCCCAGCAGGTAGATCATGCCGAACCAGACGAGCCCGACCGCGAGGTTGGTCGCCATCACGCTGATCCAGGGCCGCCATCCCGCGCCCTTCATGCCTGCCGGGAAGCGGTGGCGCAGCAGGAACTGATAGGCCGGCCCGAGCCCGAACAGGAC
>CAXTVK010000193.1:1222-3440 GCA_964247655.1 uncultured Sphingomonadaceae bacterium
TCATGCTGGATCAGGAAGAGCCTGAGCAGGAAGGCGCCCGCGGGTATCGTCAGGATCAGCCCAAGCCAGATTTCGGCATGGACGAGCCATAGCACCGCGATCCAGAGCGCGACGAGCGGAACCACGGTGATCGTCAGCTCGATCGCGGCGCGGCGGTTGTCGGGCACGCGGAACCGCGCCATCGCCTTCGACAGCGCGCGGATATCGATCGCGGCGCGCTCGGCCATGCCGCTCGTCTCGTCCCTGCCGGTGGTCATCGTTACGTCGCCGAGCGCGCGTCGGGCTTGCGCGCGAGCCAGACGAGATGGCGTTGCGCCGAAGGATCGCCGTCGACGTCGATGTCGATCGCGTCGACCGCAAAGCCGGCGGTCTCGAGCCGCGCGTGGAACGCGTCGTCGTGATAGGCCGACCAGATCCCCAGGATGCCGCCCGGCCGCAGCGCGGCATAGGCGGCGCGCAGGCCCCAATTGCAATAGAGACGATCGTTGGCGAGATCGATCAGCCCGTCGGGGCCGTTGTCGACGTCGAGCAATATGCCGTCGAAGCGGTCGGGATTGCGGATGATGACGTCGTGCACGTCGCCGATCTCGAGCGAGACGCGCGGATCGGCGAGGCTGTCGCCGAAGATGTGCGCCAGATGGCCTTTCGCCCAGCTTACGACCTCCGGAACCAGCTCCGCCACGACGATCGTCGCATCCGCGGTGGTCGCCCGCAGCGCGGCCGCCAGCGTGAAGCCCATGCCCAGGCCGCCGATCAGCAGATGCGCATCGGGCAGCGCCAGCCGATCGCAGACCAGCCGCGCGAGCGCCTCTTCCGATCCGCTGTCCCAGCTGCCCATCAATTGCTCGCGGCCGTACATGATCGCGAAATCGTCGCCGTGCCGCATCAGCCGCAACTGGCCGCCGTCGGGCAGTCGCGCGGTCTCGACGAGGAAGGCGAGATCGTCGTCGTCGTCGAAGGGGAGGCCGATCGCCGGCTCGCTCGCGGAAATCAGAACGACGCCTTGGGAAGGGGATGCCGGGTCGCGGATCGCCGGCGGGTGGCGCTCAGCAAGACGATAGCGCGATCATCGGCTGATCCGCGGTACGCAATCGACACATGGAGGATCCTGTCACAGGGAAATCGGCGGCCATATCGGCCGGGACGGGGCGAAGCCCCGATCGCATCACGCATGGTCATGTTCGCGCGGCGATTACAAGGTGGATCGTGCCGACACGGCGGCGGTCGTCGCCGAGCGGACGCGGTTCGCCCGAAACGCCACCGGGCCCGAAGCTTGCGCTCCGGACCCGGCGGTCGACGCTCTACAATGGCTTAGGTGCGGATCAGAAATCCATCCCGCCCATGCCACCCATGCCGCCGCCGCCCATCGCGGGCGCCGCCGACTTGTCCTCGGCGACGTCGGCGACGGCCGCTTCGGTGGTGATCAGCAGGCCGGCGACCGAAGCCGCATCCTGCAGCGCCGAGCGCACGACCTTGGTCGGATCGATCACGCCCGACTGGACGAGATTCTCATACTGCTCGGTCTGCGCGTTGAAGCCGATGTTCTGATCGTTGCCGTCGATCAGGCGGCCCGCGACGACCGCGCCGTCGTGCCCGGCATTCTGCGCGATCTGGCGCAGCGGTGCCTGCAGCGCCTTGCGGACGATGTCGATGCCGCGCGTCTGGTCGTCATTGGCGCCCTTGAGATCGTCGAGCGCCTTCGAGGCATAGAGCAAGGCGGTGCCGCCACCGGGGACGATACCCTCCTCGACTGCGGCGCGGGTCGCGTGCAGCGCGTCGTCGACGCGGTCCTTGCGCTCCTTGACCTCGACCTCGGTCGAGCCGCCGACCTTGATGATCGCGACGCCGCCGGCGAGCTTGGCAAGGCGCTCCTGGAGCTTCTCCTTGTCGTAATCGCTGGTGGTGTTCTCGATCTGCGCGCGGATCGCCTCGACGCGACCCTTGATCGCATCGGCCGCACCGGCACCGTCGACGATCGTCGTCGCATCCTTGTCGAGCGTGACGCGCTTGGCAGACCCCAGCATCTCGAGCGTGACGTTCTCGAGCTTGATGCCGAGATCTTCCGAGATCAGCTCGCCCTTGGTGAGGATCGCGATGTCCTCGAGCATCGCCTTGCGACGATCGCCGAAGCCCGGTGCCTTGACCGCGGCGACCTTGAGGCCCCCGCGCAGCTTGTTGACGACGAGCGTGGCGAGCGCCTCGCCCTCGATGTCCTCGG
>CAXTVK010000194.1:0-3437 GCA_964247655.1 uncultured Sphingomonadaceae bacterium
CGCCGGTCCTCGACCGAGACCATCGCGTCCTTCATCACCTGCGGGATCTGGTCGGAGCGCAGCCACTGGCCGTAGCTCGGCCCGATCGAGACAAGCACCGTGCCGTCGACAGCGTGGACGCGGATCATCTGGCCGTTGGGCGACGACTTGAGCGAATCGAAGCCGGGCAGCGACGACATCGAGACGCCGACCGCGACGACCAGCGCGATTACCAGCAGCAGCAGCGCGGCGCCGCCGATCTTGATCGCGGCAAGCAACAGTCTCACGAAACCGCTCCTCTCGCGGCGGGGCGGCTCGGGCGGCGGGGGCGGGGGAGCCTGTCGCGGGGTCTGGCGGATCGGGCGGGCCATGGGATGGTCCGGCGATTAGCGGGTCGCACGGCCGCTCACAAGCGCCGCGTCAGCCCAGCCGAGTGAGCCGCGCGGCAAGGCCCGCGAGCCCCGGCGCGATGCGGACGGCGGCGATCAGCGCGCGTGCACCGGCGGGATGCTCGGCGGCGTGCCACAAGGCGGTGGCGAGCGAGATCGGGCGATGCAAGCGGCGCGCGAAACGCGGCTGGAAAGCGGTCGCGGGCTCGCCGCGCAGGATCGCCTCGGCCACGGCGCACCCGCTGCCGATCGCGATCGCCATGCCCTCGCCCGCGAGCGAGGGGATCACGCCGCACTGATCGCCGATGCGGTAGAGCCCCGCCTCGCCTCCAGTGGCGCGCCAGCCATAGGGGACGTTCGCGATCGCCTGCGCCGGGCCGATCGCGGCGGCGGCGGCGATGCGCGCGGCGAGCGCGGGGGCTTCGGCTTCGAGCTCTGCGAGCAGCGTCTCGGGGCGGTGCCCGGCCTCGGCGAAGCGCGCGGGGCGGACCGCGAGGCACAGGTTCGCGCCGCCATCCTCCTGCAGATTGAGCCCGGCATAGCCGCCGCGAAACAAATGCAGCTCGATCCGGCCCTCGACCAGCCGGGTCAGCGCGGGACTCGGCGCGAGCCGCCAGCGCAGACCGATCGCGGCGTTGGCGCCTGCCTTGGGTCGCGCCAGTCCGCGAAGCTCATGCTTGCCGGTCGCGAGGATGGTTCGCTCGCCGATGATCTCGGCGCCGTCGTCGAGGCGCAGCGCGCCATCCTCGAACGCACGCGCACCGACGCCGCGCTCGATCCGCGCACCGGCTCGCTCGGCGTTCGCCAGCATCGCGGTATCGAGCGCACGTCGCGAGAGCGCCGCCGCGGGCGCAGGCAGCCGCGCTTCGGCTCGGCGTTCGCCGTGGAGCAGCACGACGCGCTCGATCCGGTGCGCGCCGAGCGCGAACGGATCGACGCCAAGCTTCGCCAGCCGCGCGATCGTCGCCCAGCTGAGGAACCCGCCGCACAGCGCGTCGCGTGTCTCGGCATCGCGCTCGATCAGCAGCGGCGTCCCTCCGCCGCGCGCCAGGCCGATCGCCGCCGCCGAGCCCGCCGGCCCGCCGCCGACGATCAGTGCAGTTGTTCGGAGCATAGGCGTTCGACGCACAGCCGGAACGGGAAGACGCGCCTGACCTGCGCTTGGGTGATACCGGCTTCCGCAAGCATCGGCGGCCACTCGGCGGGGCGGTAGGATCGCGCGATCGACAGCGTGCCGTCCTCGCGCACGATCCTGTGCCAGCGCATCGCCCGCGCGAGCAGCGGATAGCCGAGATAGGGCAGGCGGTGGCGGTGGAGATCGTTGACCAGCCAGCCGCGCGCGCTTTCCGCCTCCATGAAGCGCAGGAAGGCGATCAGCTGGGCGTGATCCATATGGTGCGCGACGAGGCTCGATGTCACGACGTCCCAGCCCTCCCCCGCGCAATCGGCATAGTCGCCCGCGCGGAAACGGATCGGCAGCAGCGGATCGGTCGCGGCGCTCGCCACTTCGGCCGAGCGCGGATTGAGGTCGATGCCGACCAGCCTGGCGGTGACGCCGCGCCGCTTCGCCCAGGCCGCGATCCGTCGCAGCATGTCGCCATGCCCATAGCCGACGTCGAGCAGCTTGAGCGTGCCGCCGCGCGGGATCGCGCGATCGAGGAAGGCGAGCGTCGGCCGCGCCGCCATCGTCCAGCCGTTTACACGCGCCAGGTCCGCCAGCAGCGCGGCGTAGGCGTCCGCCGGCAGGTCGGCCGCGTCCATCTGCTCCTCGGCGATGGTACGGGCCGACAAATCAGTCATGCGGCGCGCCGGAAGCGGAAACCCTCCGCCGCGAGCCCCGGGCCGAAGGCGATCGCCAGACCCCGATCGATCGGCTTGGTGTCCGCCAATATCCGCGCGAACACGAACATCAACGTCGCCGAGCTCATGTTTCCGCAATCGCGCAGCACTGCGCGCGAATCGGCGAGCGCGTCCGGGTCGAGCGAGAATCCCTGCTCGACCGCATCGAGCACGGTGCGCCCGCCCGCATGCACCGCCCAGCCGTCGATCGCGGCGATGTCGCCCAGCGACGCGCGGAACGCGGGATCGGCGATGGCTTCGCCGATCTTGGCGGGCACCGAGCCCGACAGGTGCATCGCGAAGCCCATGTCGCCGACGGTCCAGCGGATCAGCGTCTCGCTGTCGGGCAGCGTCATCGCGAACGGGTCCGAGATGGCGAGCCCGACCGGATCGGCGGTGACCAGCGCCGCCGCGGCGCCGTCGCCGAACAGCAGCATCGCGAGGATCGGCTCGAGCGCGGTATCAGGCTGCAGATGCAGCGTGCACAGCTCGACGGTGATCACGAGCACGCGCGCCTCGGGTTGCGAGCGGACGATATGATGCGCGGTGCGCAGCGCGGAGACCGCGGCATAGCAGCCCATGAAGCCGATCAGCACGCGCTCGACGGTCGCGGGCAGGCCGAGCCGGCGCGCGACGATCTGGTCGATCCCCGGCGCGATGAAGCCGGTGCAGCTCGCCACCACCAGATGCGTGATGCCCTCGGGCCGGCCCAGCGCCTCGACCGCGGCGATGCACAGATCTGGCGCCTCCTCGGCATAGATCGCCATCCGTGCCGAGGTGGGCGGCATCACGACGTCCGGATCGACATCGGTGTAGAAGGCGCCGGGCGACGTCTGGTCGCCTTCGTGCGCGGGGGGCAACACCGTCCAGCGCCGCTCGATCCCTGATCGCGACGCCATCCGCTTGAACAGCGCGCCGTCGCGGCGATCGGTGATCCGGCTCTGCGCCCAGCCGAGAAACGCCTCGTGCGCTTCGTGCGGCGGCAACGCGGTGCCGATGCGATTGATATACGCCTGGGTCTGCATGACTACTCCGTCGCGGAACGCACGCTACTCCGCATCGACTAGACGCTTGAGTTACGAATTAACCGCATCGCGGATGAATATAGTCAGTCCGGCAGGCAGGGGATCGGGCGGCGGCGCGGGCAGGCGGGTCGCATCGGCGCGTGCGCGGTCGAGGATGGCGCGGGGCACCGCGGGATCGTGGACGACGGTGTCGGCCTGCGCGAGC
>CAXTVK010000195.1:0-3367 GCA_964247655.1 uncultured Sphingomonadaceae bacterium
CGACATCGCCGCCACCTTCGAGAAGCGCGCGCAGAACTGGCGCAACGGCTTCGACTTCAAGACCGGCTGGGTCCGCGCGCGGCTTTCGACGGGCGCGTTCCGCGAACCCTTCGACCCGGTCTCGATCAAATACGGTTCCGACTACACCGAGGGCAATGCGTGGCAATATAGCTGGTTCATGCCGCAGGACGAGGGCGGGCTCGTCACCGCGCTCGGCGGCGACGCGAAGACCGTCGCCAAGCTCGACGCGATGTTCGATTACGACGACAGCAAGCTCGATTATTCGAACTCGGAGGATATCGCCGGGCTGATCGGCCAATATATCCACGGCAACGAGCCCAGCCACAGCGTCGCCTATCTTTACAGCTATGCGGGCGCGCCGTGGCGGACGCAGGAGCGGCTCAAGCAGATCGTCGACAGCCAGTACAAGCCGACGCCCGACGGCCTCGCGGGCAACGACGATCTGGGGCAGATGTCGGCGTGGCTGGTGTTCACCGGCCTCGGCTTCTATCCGGTGACGCCGGGCAGCCTCGAATATGTCATCGGGCGCCCGTTCGTGGCCCACGCGACGCTCAACCTGCCCGACGGCAAGCGCTTCGCCGTCGTCGCCGAGGGCCTGAGCGACGCCAACCGCTACGTCGGCGGCGTGTCGCTCAACGGCAAGCCGCTCGCCAGGGGCTTCGTCACCCACGCCGAGATCATGGCAGGCGGCGAGCTGCGTTTCGCGATGCAGGCGACGCCGAACAAGGCCTGGGCGAGCGCGGCGGCGGATCGGCCTTTTTCGACGACGCCCTACCCGCGCTGACCTTCCCGTCGCGGCGTCGCGTCCCCATCTGCGTCGCTCAATCCAAGGAGCTTCGCACATGGACCTGCAGTTGAGCGGCAAGACCGCGCTCGTCACCGGATCGACCGCCGGCATCGGCCTCGCCATCGCCGAGCGCCTCGCGCAGGAGGGTGCCGAGACGATCATCTGCGGCCGATCGCAGGACAAGCTCGACGCCGCCGCCGACCGGATCGGCAAGCTGGGCAAGGTGCGACCGGTCCTCGCCGATCCCGGCACCGCCGAGGGCGCCCAAGCGCTGATCGCGGCCGTCCCCGACGTCGACATCCTAATCAACAACCTGGGCATCTACGAGCTGAAAACCTTCGCCGAGATCACCGACGCGGATTGGCACCGCCTGTTCGAAGTCAACGTCGTCAGCGGCGCGCGGCTCTGCCGGCATTATTTCCCGCGAATGATTGCCAAGGATTGGGGCCGCATCATCTTCATCGCCAGCGAAAGCGCGCTGATGATCCCCGAGGAGATGGTCCACTACGGCACCACCAAGACCGCACAGCTCGCGATCGCACGCGGCCTTGCGGTGCAGACCAAGGGCACCGGCGTGACGGTCAATTCGGTGCTGCCGGGGCCGACGCGATCGGAGGGGATCGTCGATTTCATCCGCAGCAGCGCCAAGGACAAGAGCCTGTCCGACGAGGAGCTGGGCAAGGATTTCGTCCAGCATGCGCGGCCGTCGTCGTTGCTCGGCCGGTTGACCGAGGCGGAGGAGATCGGCAGCATCGTCGCCTTCCTCGCGAGCCCGCTCGCTTCGGTCACCAACGGGGCGGCGATCCGCGCGGAAGGTGGTATCGTACCGACGATCGCGTGAACGGGCGACGCCTGAGAGGATGAACTCGTCATCCTGACGAAGGTCGGGATCCCGACACGCAACGCTCGATCTCGAAACGCAGCGCGTCTGGATCCCGAACCGGGTTAGGGATGACGATAGAGGGAGGATGTCATGGACGGGATCGTCATCGACGCCAACGGCCACCGCTTCGACGCGCTGGCGACCGGGCCGAGCGACGGCGAACTCGTGCTGTGCCTCCACGGCTTCCCGCAGTTCGCCGATGCCTGGACGCCATTGCTAGAGACTCTGGGCGCCAACGGCTATCGCGCCGTCGCGTTCGACCAGCGCGGCTATTCGCCCGGCGCACGGCCCGCGGATGTCGCGGATTATGCGATGCCGCATCTCGTCGCGGACGCGATCGCGGTGGCCGACGGCCTCGGCGCGGACCGCTTCCACCTGATCGGGCACGACTGGGGCGGCGCGGTGGCGTGGGCGGTGGCGGGCGCGCATGCCGATCGGCTGGCGTCGCTGACGGTGCTCTCGACGCCGCATCCGGAGGCGCTGACCGCCGCGATCCGCAGCGATCCCGATCAACAGACGCGCTCCGCCTACATGCTGCTGTTCCGTGCGGCCGAGGGCGTCGCCGAAACCTATCTGTCGGGCAACGACGCCGCCAATCTACGCGCGGTCTACAAGGGCAAGGTCGCGCCCGATCAGGTCGACGCGATCGTCGCGCGGTTGCGCGAGCCGGGCGCGCTGACCGCGGCGCTCGCCTGGTATCGGGCGATGGGTGACAATCCGCGCGTCGGCCAGATCATCGTGCCCACCCTGTTCGTGTGGGGCGACGAGGATCAGGCTCTGGGGCGCACCGCCGCGCTCGATACCGCGCGCTGCGTCGAGGGGCCGTATCGGTTCGAGATCGTCGAGGGCGGATCGCACTGGCTGATCGATGAGCGCGCGCCGGAGATCATCGCGCTGATCGAACCGCATCTGCGCGCGCCGCGCTGACGAACGCACCCTCGGCGAGGCGGCCGACGAAGCCGGCTTCGCGGAGCAGCGCTGCGGGATCGGGCGCGGACGCGAGCGCTTCGGCAAGCCCGGCATGTCCTTCCCAAAGCCGCCACCGCCTGCCCGCCTCGCGCCAGCGCCAATCGCGACGATCGGCGGCGCCGGCGGCGTCGGCCTGGAGCGCGGCGAAGTTCGGGCGATCGACGGGATAATTCAGCAGATACGCCTCGATGGTCGCGCGATCGACGCTGCGGCGTCCGGTCGGCGTATCGGGCGAGGCGCGATCGATCCGCGTCGCGCGCTTCATCCGCCGCGCCTCGAGCGCCGCCGCAACGCGCTCGGTCGCGAGCAGCCGCTCGACCGACAGCACCGGGTGCGCCGCGGTGCGCGCGAACGCCGCGGAGGTTTCGCGCAGGACGCTCACCGTGCCACGACCGGCGAAACCCGGGGCGTTTGCGGCGTCGCCATCAGGAAGCGAAGGTCGATGCGGCGGTTGCGGCGCTTGGCGTCGGGCGTGCCGCTCGGATCGACGGGACGGTCCGCGCCGTAGCCGCTGACGCTGAGGATCGGCTGCGGCGTCCCCTGCCCCGGCAGTTCGTTTTCCATCGCCCCCAGCGCCGGCGTCGCGGCGACCAGCGCACGGAATGTGTTGGTCGCGCGGATCACCGAGAGATCGAGATTGTCGCGGATCAGGCCCTGGCCGGCCATCGGATCGCTGTCGGTATGCCCCTCGATGAAGATCGCATCGA
>CAXTVK010000196.1:0-3323 GCA_964247655.1 uncultured Sphingomonadaceae bacterium
GGGGCCACCAGATCCGCTCCTACGTGCTCCAGCCCTATCAGCTGGTGAAGGATCTGCGCACCGGCGTCACATCGACCGCGCCCGACGACGTGCTCGACGGCGCGCTCGATCCGTTCATGGCGGCCGCCCTCTCGCAGCGCGTCACCGGCGAGGCGGTCGAGGTCGAGGACGTCGATTGAGGCGAGCGGCTGCCCCCGTCTGTCTGGCGCTGCTGATCGCGCTGTCGGCGTGCGGATCGACCGCGCACACCGCCGCCGCGCCGGTGCGCAACAAGGACGGCTTCCCGCTGCCCTCGCGTCCGGTCGCGACGATCATCTCGGACGGCTGGTCGACCGAAGGCGCGCGCGACAAGCTCGACGAGGCGCGTGCGGTGATGGACAAGGCGGGCGTGAAGCCCGGCATGACCGTCGCCGACATCGGCGCGGGCGAAGGCTATTATACGGTCCGCCTCGCCAAGCGCGTCGGCGACGAAGGTCGGGTGCTGGCGGAGGACATCATCCCCGCGGTGCGTGATGGGCTGGCGGAACGCGTCGCGCGTGAACAGCTCGACAATGTCAGCGTCCGGCTGGGGGACCCCGCCAATCCGCGCCTGCCGCCGGGCAGCTTCGACCGCGTGCTGATGGTCCACATGTATCACGAGATTCAGCAGCCCTATGAATTCCTGTGGAACGTGCGGCCCGCGCTCAAGCCCGACGGCACGCTGGTCGTCGTCGACGCCGATCGCCCGACCAACCGCCACGGCACGCCGCCGATCCTGCTCGACTGCGAACTGCGCGCGGTCGGCTTCCAGCGCGTGAGCCAGCAGACGATGCCCTCGGCGGGCGGCTATCTCGCGGTGTTCAAGGCGGTGGGGCCGCGCCCGCTCCCGCAGGCGATCCGGCCGTGCGATGCCGCGGGGGGCACCTCGTGAAGCCCTATCTCGAGTTGATGCAGCGCATCCTCGACGAGGGCGTCGAGCAGCAGGACCGCACCGGCGTCGGCACGCTGAGCGTGTTCGGCCACCAGATGCGCTTCGATCTTCGACAAGGTTTCCCGGTCGTCACCACCAAGAAGCTGCATCTGCGCTCGATCATCGTCGAGCTGCTGTGGTTCCTGCGCGGCGACACCAACGTCGCGTGGCTGCACGAGCACAAGGTCCGCATCTGGGACGAATGGGCGGCGTCCGACGGCGATCTCGGCCCCGTCTACGGCAAGCAGTGGCGCGACTGGACGACGCCCGACGGCCGCCACATCGACCAGATCGCCGAGCTGGTCCGCGAGATCCGCGAAAAGCCGGCGTCGCGCCGCCAGATCGTCTCGGCGTGGAACCCGGCGGACATCCCGCAGATGGCGCTGGCGCCGTGCCACTGCCTGTTCCAGACGCGCGTCGCCAATGGGCGCCTCGACCTGCAGCTGTACCAGCGCTCCGCCGACGTCTTCCTGGGGGTGCCGTTCAACATCGCGAGCTATGCGCTGCTGACGCACATCCTCGCGGCGCAATGCGGGCTCGAGCCCGGCACCTTCGTATGGACCGGCGGCGACTGCCACCTCTATTCCAACCATCTCGAGCAGGCGCGGCTGCAGCTCGGGCGGGAGCCCCGCGCACTGCCGACGCTGCGCATCCTGCGCCACCCCGACGCGATCGACGGCTATGCGCCCGACGACTTCGTCATCGAAGGCTATGACGCGCACCCGCACATCAAGGGCGCGGTGGCGGTTTGACCCGACCCATCACCGTTCGCACTGAGCCTGTCGAAGTGCGTGCCACAAACGCCGCGCGTGAAGCACGTCCTTCGACAGGCTCAGGACGAACGGGGTGGATGAGCTGATGGTCCAGCCCGAAATCGTCTTCTTCGCCGCGCGCGCGGACAATGGCGTGATCGGCATCGAGGGCGGGCTGCCGTGGCGCATCCCCGCCGACCTCAGGCGCTTCAAGGCGATGACCGGCGGCCTCCCGATGATCATGGGCCGCAAGACCTTCGAGAGCTTTCCCGACCTGCTCGTCGGCCGCCGCCACATCGTGCTGACGCGCGATGCGGGCTGGGCGAGGCCGGGCGCGGAGGTGGCCGACGGCGTCGAGGCGGCGCTGGCGCTCGCCGGCGGTCCGGTGGTGGCGGTGATCGGCGGCGCGGAAATCTACCGGCTGTTCCTGCCGCTCGCCCACCGCATCGAACTGACCGAGGTGCATGCCGCACCCGAGGGCGACACGCACATGCCCGATCTGGGCGCCGCCTGGCGCGAGACGTTCCGCGAGGATGTCGCAGCCGAGGGCCCCCGCCCGGCCTACAGCTTCGTGACGCTGGTGCGAGCGTAACCGTTCCCCGGCGAAGGCCGGGGCCCAGGCCCCACGTCCGTAGTCGAACGCCGCCCGCCACATGCTCGGCCGCCCTATAGCTCCGTAACGCTCGAAGCCTCGCCGTTCCCCGGCGCAGGCCGGGGCCCAGGCCTCACGTCCGTAGTCGAACGCCGCGCCCACCACATGCTCCGGGCCTGGGCCCCGGCCTGCGCCGGGGAACTGAGAAGAGGTCCCGCGTGCCCCATTGGCACCGTGCCTCCCTCTGCTATAGCGCCGCGCATGAAACGGCTTCCCGGGGATCGCCCCGTGCCCGCGGACCTGCGCGGCGCGGTCGTGGCGCTCGGCAACTTCGATGGGTTCCATGTCGGCCACCAGGCGGTGGTGGGCCGCGCGCTGGCGCTCGCCCGCGCGAGCGGACGCCCGGCGCTGGTCGCGACCTTCGATCCGCATCCCGCGCGCCTGTTCCGCCCCGACGCGCCGCCCTTCCTGCTCACCTCGATCGCGCAGCGCTTCGATCTGTTCGAGGCGTTCGGGATGGACGGCGCGCTCGCGCTGCCCTTCGATCATGCGCTGGCCGCGCTCGGCGCCGAGCGTTTCATGACCGAGTGGATCCAGCAGCGCATCGGCGCCGCCGCGCTCGTCACCGGCGAGGACTTCACCTTCGGCAAGGACCGCGAGGGCAACACCGCGCTGCTCCAGCAATTGGCGCGCGCGAACGGCATGGACGCCGAGACGATCGCACCCGTCGAGCAGGGCGGCGCGATCGCCTCCTCGACGCGCGTGCGTGCGCACCTCAAGGCCGGCGAGATGGACGCGGCGCAGCGCCTGCTCACCCGGCCCTATACGATCGCGGGCACCGTGCAGCACGGCGACAAGATCGGCCGCACGATCGGCTACCCCACCGCCAACTTGGCGCTCGGCGACTATCTGCGCCCCGCCTACGGCATCTATGCGGTGCGCGGTCGGCTGGGCGATGGACGCGTGCTGGAGGGCGCCGCCAATCTCGGCATCCGCCCGCAATTCGATCCGCCCAAGGAGCTGCTCGAGC
>CAXTVK010000197.1:0-3322 GCA_964247655.1 uncultured Sphingomonadaceae bacterium
ACAGCTAGATCGCCCAGCTCGATCGCGGATAGCCCTGCGCCCAGAGCAGCGCGGTCAGGTCGCCATGATCGATCCGCGCCCCCGCCGCCGCCGCGGTCTTGGGTTTGGCGTGGTAGGCGACGCCCAGCCCCGCCGCCTGGATCATCGGGATATCGTTGGCACCGTCGCCGACCGCGAGCGTCTCGTCCACCGACAGCCCGAGCGCCGCGCGCTCCGCGTCGATCGTCGCGAGCTTGGTCGCCGCATCGACGATCGGCTTGGCGACCGTCCCGTCGAGCTTGCCGCCGGCGATCCCCAGCACGTTGGCGATAGCCACGTCGAAGCCGATTTCGGCCGCGACCGGCTCGGCGAACACTGTGAAACCGCCCGAAACGAGCACAGCGCGCGCCCCGTGCGCCTTCATCGTGCGGACCAGCGCCTTGGCGCCGGGCATCAGCCGCACCCGCTCCGCGCGACAGCGATCGATCGCCGAGGCATCGAGCCCTCGCAGCAACGCTACGCGCGCGTCGAGCGCGGCCTCGAAATCGAGCTCGCCGCGCATCGCCGCCTCGGTGACCGCGGCGATCTCGGCCTTGATCCCGGCATAGTCGGCGAGTTCGTCGATGCACTCGACGGTGATCATCGTCGAATCCATGTCGGCGACGAGCAGCTTTTTCGCGCGACCCAATGACGGCTGCACGACCACGTCGATCCCGGCGAGCGCTTCGAGCGCAACGCGTCCGTCCTCCGGCCCGGTCGCGAAGATCAGGTCGGCGGCGTCGCCCTCGTCGAGCCACGCACCTTGCGCGGGGCGGCAGCCGGCCTGCGCCAGCGCATCGATCCCGCTCGAAATATCCCCGCGCGAGAGCTTTCCCGCTGCTATCAGCGTCGCCGTGAACATGAAGCCTCCCGAACTTCGGCCCGATCTGCCGCCGCTCGCGCTCATCGCAGGGCCGACCGCGAGCGGCAAGAGCGCGCTGGCGCTGATGCTCGCCGAGCGGATCGGCGGCACGATCGTCAACGCCGACGCGAGCCAGGTCTATGCCGATCTGCGTGTGTTGTCGGCGCGCCCGTCTTCCGAAGACGAGGCGCGCGCGCCGCACCGGCTGTTCGGGCATGTCGATGCGGCGATCGCGCACAATGCCGCGGCGTGGGCGGCGGAGGCGAAGGCCGCGATCGACGCGGTCCACGCCGAGGGCGGCGTCCCGATCCTCGTCGGCGGGACCGGGCTCTACATCCGCACGCTGCTCGACGGCATCGCGCCGGTGCCCGCGATCGAGGCGGAGGTCCGCGCCGAGGTCCGCGCGCTCGCGACCGCCGACGCCTACGCGGCACTCGCCACGGAAGACGCCGAAGCCGCCGCCCGCCTGCGCCCCGGCGACACCACGCGCATCGCCCGCGCGCTCGAGGTGGTGCGCTCGACGGGCCGCACGCTTGGCCACTGGCAGACCGAGCGCGTCGGCGGGATAGGCGATAGCGTGCGCCTCGCGCCGCTGCTGCTGATTCCCGAGGCGCGATGGCTCGCCGAACGGATCGACGCGCGCTTCGTCGCGATGCTCGGGCAAGGCGCGATCGAGGAGGTCGATACGCTCATGGCGCGGCATCTTGACCCTGCGCTCCCAGCGATGCACGCGATCGGCGTGCGCGAGATCGCCGCATGGCGCGCCGGCACGCTGGCGCATGACGTCATGGTCGCGACCGCGCAGGCTGCTAGTCGCCGCTACGCCAAGCGCCAGCGAACCTGGTTTCGACACCAGCCTCCCGCCAGCTGGACGCGCATCTCGCAATCTTATGATGTTTCGGATGCCGAGGTTGTTAGTTTATTCCAGCCGTGAGCGTTGACACGCTAGTTTCTTACGACTAGCTGCGCCGCTCCGCATTGTCTGCTAGGCGCGCGGAATCGCAATGAAGGCAAGCGTGATGAGCAGCGAAAAGAGCGGCGCGGACATATTGGTGCAGGCGCTGACCGATCTCGGCGTCGAGATCGTGTTCGGCTATCCCGGCGGCGCCGTGCTCCCGATCTACGACGCGATTTTTCGCCAGTCCAAGATCCGCCACATCCTCGTCCGCCAGGAGGGCGGCGCGGCGCACGCCGCCGAAGGCTATGCGCGCTCCACCGGCAAGCCGGGCGTCGTGCTCGTCACCTCCGGCCCGGGCGCGACCAACGTCGTCACCGGCCTCGCCGACGCGCTGATGGACTCGATCCCGATCGTCGTGATCACCGGCCAAGTGCCGACGCAGCTGATCGGCACCGACGCGTTCCAGGAGGCGGACACCGTCGGCATCACGCGCCACTGCACCAAGCATAATTATCTGGTGCAGGACCCGTCGAAGCTAGGCGCGATCGTCCACGAGGCGTTCCACATCGCGACCTCGGGCCGCCCCGGCCCGGTCGTGATCGATCTGCCCAAGGACGTGCAGATCGCCTCGGCGCGCTACGAGAAGCCGACCGCACCGCTCCAGCACAAGACCTATCGTCCGCAGACCAAGGCGGACGCCGCGCAGATCGCAGAGGCGGTGGCGATGCTCGCCGCCGCCGAGCGCCCGATCCTCTACACCGGCGGCGGCATCATCAACGCCGGGCCGGCGGCCTCCGAAGCCTTGCGCGAATTGCAGGCGCTGACCGGCGCGCCGGTGACCTCGACGCTGATGGGGCTCGGGGCCTATCCGGCGACCGGCGAGGCGTGGCTCGGCATGCTCGGGATGCACGGCACCTACGAAGCCAATATGGCGATGAACCAGGCCGACCTGATCCTCTGCCTGGGCGCACGCTTCGACGATCGCGTGACCGGGCGGCTCGACGCCTTCTCGCCGCTGTCGAAGAAGATCCACGTCGACATCGATCGCTCGTCGATCAACAAGAATGTCCGCGTCGATCTCGGCATCGTCGCCGACGTCGGCAGCGCGATCGACGACATTCTCGCGGCGTGGAAGGCGAACGGTCACAAGGCGGCGGACACCGGCGAGTGGCGGAGCCGCATCGCCGGCTGGCGCGCGCGCAAATCGCTGTCCTTCCCCGCCTCCGATCACGAGATCATGCCGCAGCAAGCGGTCAAGCGGTTGTACGAGCTAACGCGGCATCTCGATCCGGTGATCACCACCGAGGTCGGCCAGCACCAGATGTGGGCCGCGCAGCATTTCGGCTTCGAGGCACCCAATCGTTGGCTGACCAGCGGCGGCCTGGGCACGATGGGCTACGGCCTGCCCGCCTCGATCGGGGCGCAGGTCGCCTATCCGGGTCGGCTGGTGATCGGTATATCGGGCGACGCCTCAGTGATGATGAACATTCAGGAGATGTCGACCGCGACGCAATATCGGCTGCCGATCAAGGTCTTCATCCTCA
>CAXTVK010000198.1:0-3305 GCA_964247655.1 uncultured Sphingomonadaceae bacterium
TCGCGATCCGCCCCGCGTCCCCCGGCGACGAAGCCGAGATCCTGCGCATGATCCGCGCGCTCGCCGCGTTCGAGCGCGAACCCGATGCGGTGGTCGCGACCGAGGCGATGCTGGCGGAAAACCTGTTCGGCGAGGGCGGGCACGTCCACGCGCAGATCGCCGAGCGCGACGGCCGGGCGGTCGGAATGGCGCTGTGGTTCCTCAACTATTCGACCTGGACGGGGCGGCCCGGCCTCTACCTCGAAGACCTGTTCGTCGATCCTGATGAGCGGCGCTCGGGCGTCGCGCAGGCGCTGATGGTCGCGCTCGCCGAGGAGGCGATGGCGCGGGGCTGCGCGCGGATGGACTGGGCGGTGCTCGATTGGAACACCGACGCTATGCGCTTCTACGAGCGGATCGGCGCGCGGCGGGCCGAGGGCTGGCAGCCGTGGCGGCTGGAGGGCGATGCGATCGCCAAGCTGGCGTTAACGGGTCGGCGCTAAGCTGTTCCCCCGCGCAGGCGGGGGTCCAGGCCGGCGCCGGTGTAAAGCGTCGCGCATGATAGCGAGTGCCGGCCTGGGCCCCCGCCTGCGCGGGGGAACAGCAAAGGGACGGGAGGAACGATGATCGACCGTATCCAGCGCTTGGCCCGCGAGGCGCACCACCTGCGCACCGCGCGCGCGGTGCTGGCGACGCCGCCGATCGTGCCGACCGCGGACCGCGTCGTGATCTTCTCGATGATCGGTACGCGCGTGCTGCTGCCCTATCTGGTCGCGGTGAAGTCGCTGCGCGCGCAGCTCGGCATCGGGCGGATCGCGATCCTCGACGACGGCACGCTGACCGCCGCCGACAAGGCGGTGCTCGGCGAACATTGCGGCGATCCGGCGATCCGCGCGATCGCCGACGTCGCGACCGGCGACTGCCCGACCGGCGGCTGCTGGGAGCGGCTGCTCACCCTGCTCGACATGACCGCGGACGACTATGTCATCCAGCTCGATTCGGACACGGTGACGATCGGCGCCGTCCCCGAAGTCGCCGCGGCGATCGCCGCCAATCGCAGCTTCACATTGCTCGGCGATCCGACCGCGGACGCCAACGGCATCCTGTCGCTGCCGGATTTCATGACGGCCTATCACCCGAACGGCAGCGGGATCGATCCGGCGGGCCCCGCGCATGTCCAGGCCTCGATCGAGGGGCATTGGGATCGCTATCCCGACGCCGCGGCGCACCGTTACGTCCGCGGCAGTGCGGGCTTTGCTGGTTTTGCGCGGGGCGGCGTTGCCAGCCCGCAGAGCGCCGCCGCGTTCAGCCGCTCGGCGGCAGGCATCGTCGGCGCGGAGAAATGGAAGCGCTGGGGCAGCGAGCAGGTCGCCTCGAACTTCCTCGTCGCCAACAGCGCGGACCCGGTGCTGTTGCCCTATGCGCGCTATCTCAACTATTGGAACGAGGAGCCGGCCGCGGGTGCCGCCTTCCTCCACTTCGTCGGCACGCACCGTTATTCGACGGGGGAGTATCGACGGCGGACGGGGGCGGCGATCGCGGCGCTCTCCACCCAACCCCGTTCGTCCTGAGTAGCCCCTTCGACTGCCTGCCAAGGCAGGCGCTCAGGACAGGCATTGAGCTTGTCGAAATGGCGTATCGAAGGACAGTTAGCTTGGCGCGACCCTTCGATACGGGCTTTCGACAAGCTCAGCCCCTACTCAGGGCGAACGGTTTGTTGATGTCGTTACCCACCCCCCAGCACGTTGATCGTGAACGCCAGCACGCCGATGTTGAACACGAACGCCGCGAGGCAGTGGAAGATCGTCACGATCCGCATCCGCGTGTTGGTGGTGTCGACGTCGGAGGTCTGGAAGGTCATCCCCAGCGTGAAGCTGTAGTAGATGAAGTCCCAATAATTGGGTTCGTCGGTCTTGGGGAAGCAGAGGCCCTGCTGATCCTCCTCGGTGCCGTCGCCGTCGGTATCGCCCTGGCTGTAGAACAGGTGCGCATAATGCAGCGCGTAGGCGGTGTTGGTGAACAGCCAGGAAAGCACGAGCGTGCCGACGATCAGCACGATCGCGCCGGGCTTGGGCGATCCCTTCTCGACCAGCTCCGAACCGACCGAGACCAGCACGACGAGCATCACCGCCGCGGTGATCACGAGCAGCAGCGCGCGGTTGGCGTCGTTGCGCGCGGCATGCTCGCGCATGCCCTGCGCATGCGGCGTCTCGATCACGGGCTTGAGCGAGATCAGGAAGATGACCGCGGCGATGTCGAAGCTCGCCATCACGCCGTGCCGCCAGCCGATCGACGGCATCAGGATCGCGCCGCCGACGATCAGGAGACCCAAAAAGGCGAGGAAGCGGACGGGCGCGACGCGGTTGCCGAGGTGCAGTTTGATGGCCATGACGCGAGCATAGACAGGCTTTGCCGCGATTGCCGCGTGAAAATTTCGAAGGGAACGACATGGCGTGGATCTGGCTGCTGCTCGGCGGTCTCGGCGAGGTCGGCTTCACCACCTGCCTGCGCTTCGTCGACGGCTTCCGCAACATCGGCTGGACCGCGGGCTTTTTGGCGTCGGTGACGCTGAGCATGGGGCTGCTCGAGCTAGCGTCGCGCAGCATCCCGATGGGCACCGCCTATGCGGTGTGGGGCGGGATCGGCGCGCTTGGCACGGTGGTGGTCGGGATCGCCTTCTTCGACGAGCCGCTGGGCTTGGCGCGGGTGGTGCTGATCTTCGGGCTGGTCGGTTGCGTGGCGGGGTTGAAGCTGGTCAGTCAGTAAGTGCCGAAACAGAATTCCGTTCGTCCTGAGCCTGTCGAAGGATGTGCTTCAAGCGCGGCGCCTGAAACACGTCCTTCGACTTCGCTCAGGACGAACGGGGGAAGTGGCGGTGCGTCTCTTTCCTACTTCCGCGCCGCCAGCAGCTTGTCGATACCCGTCTCGCCCTTGCCGACCTTCTCGAGCGTCGGGTAGCGCAGGCCGCCGTTCCAGGTGACGGGCACGTCGCGATACTGGTCGGATTGCTTGATCAGCAGGTGGATCGGTGCGGTGCCGCCCTTGGCGCTGGTGATCGCGGCCTTGAGCGTGTCCGAATCGTAATCGCGGCCGTCCACCGCGACCAGTTTCGATCCCGGCGTGATCCCCGCGGCGAACGCCGGCCCGCCCCAGGAGACGCCCGAGATCGCGCCCTCCTTGCCCATCACGAGGCCGATCGAATAGCTCAGATCGGTGATCTTGCGGCGCTTCTCGTTCGATTTCCAGTAGCTGCCGGGCTTGTCGGTATAGCTCAGCTTGTAGCCGCCGCGCGCGATCCAATCGAGCGTCGCGGCAGGCTTCACCTG
>CAXTVK010000199.1:0-3186 GCA_964247655.1 uncultured Sphingomonadaceae bacterium
AGGCTGTCGCGGTGCGTGATCGCGCCGGTGCGGACATAGGTGATGATCTCCATGTCGCGGTGCGGGTGCGGCGGGAAGCCCGATTTGGGCGCGATCACGTCGTCGTTCCAGACGCGCAGATTGCCCCAGTTCATACGCGCCGGGTCCTGATAGTTGGCGAAGGAAAAATGATGCTTGGCATCGAGCCAGCCATGGTTCTCGCCGCCGAGCGAAGCGAAGGGACGCAGTTCGATCATCGTGGGTCTCCCGGGCGGCGCGTCGTCGGACGGCCGCTGTCGAGATCGGAGATAGGTGATACGCGCTATCGAGAAAACCAGGATAAGATTGCGCACACTGTTCGACTTTATCGAACATGGCTCCGCCGCCGACATCGTGCGTTGTGGCGCAGGTGAAACGATCTCGCGATCGTAGACGGGAGAGACGATATGCGGCTGTGGACCGGATCGGCGACGGCGCTGGCCTTGGCGGGGTTGCTCGCGGGCTGCAACAGGGCACCCGACAGCCAGACGGCGGCGAACGACGCAGTCACCGCCGCGGCCCTGCCCGCACTGCCGCAGGCCCTACCGATGCAGGCGGGCGCCGCCGGCGTGCTCGCCACGGCGCCCCCGGCGAGCGCGCTGCGGGCGAATGCACCCGTGCAGGTCGCCGCGCTGCCGTCGCCGGGCGATGCTTATGCCTATCTCGATCGCGCCGTCGGCCAGTCCGACGCCTATGGCGACGCGCCGCCCGATTACGCCTTCGACTATGACGGCGTCAGCCCGTGGGCGTGGCAGGCGGGCGACGGCTCGACCGAATATGCCGAGCCCGTCGATGGCGGCTACCGCTCCTATTATTACGAGCCCGGGCAGGATCAGCCCTATCTCGTCCGCGACGGCGATTACAGCTACGCCTATGCGGGTGCCGCATTGGTCGCGATCTATCTCGGCGGGCGGCTTTTGCGCCACGAGGAATGGGGCGACCGCGCGCGCTATGCGGCGGGCTACCGCGACCGTGCCGAAAATCTCTACCGTGCCTCGCGCGACGATCGGCGCGGTGTGGTCGCGGCGGATTGGGCGGCGCGGCGCCGGCAGGTCGCGCAGCAGCGCGACAGCTGGGCGGCGGATCGCGCGCGGCAGGCGGATTGGGCGTCGTACCACCGCGAGCATGCCGCCGCGGAACAGGATCATTGGGCGCAGGATCGCCAGCAGCGCGCGGTCGCCGCGCGGCAGTTCGACGATTGGCACCAGCAGGGCTATCGCGGCCCCGCGCCCTATGCCCGCCCGGCGCCTTCCGCGCGCCGTGCGCCGGATCACCCGCCCGAGACCCGGCTGCCGCCCGGACGCCCGATCGTGGCACCTACGCCCGATCGCCGCGAGGATCGCCCGCAGGTCGCGAACGGTCGCCTGGCCGCAACGTCGCCCGCAGCCGACCGTCGCGCGCCACCCGAGCGTGCCGAACCCGCCGCGCGCCCCGCATCGACGCCGGCCCCTGCGCCGGTGCCGAACCGCCGCGTCGCCCCGCCCGAAACGGCGCGTCGGCCGATGCTCGGCAGCGATCCGCAGCGCATGCGCGAGCGCGGCGGTCGCCCGCTCGAAGCGCCGCTGCACGAGCCGCAGCGCGCCGAAGCACGCGTCGAGCCCGCGCGCATCGAACCCGCCCGCACCTTGCCCGCGCGCACCGTGCCGCGCGTCTCCTACGGCGAACGCCGCGCGCCGATCACGCGCGATCCGATCGTGCGTGATCCGATCGAGCGGGCGCCGGTGGCGGCGCGGCCGACGCCGCATATCGAGGCCCCTCGCGCCACCCCCGAACGGCCGCAGCCGCATATCGAAGCGCCGCGTGCGATCCCCGAACACGCGATCCCGCATGCCGAGCCGCAGCGCCCGGCGCCGCATGTCGAGGCACCGCACGAGGCTCCCCATGTCGCACCGCCGCATGCTAGCGAGGCCAATCGCGGCGAGCGCCCGCGCTGACGGCCGGAGCCGACGGCCGAAGCGGATGGCAAGACGAGGAGTGGGTGATGCGGCGTAGGCGGACGGCATGCTGAAGAAGGTCGACAAGGCGGGCGATACGATCGAAGACGACGATGCCGCGCTCGATCGCGCGGTCTGGATCGATCTGTGCAGCCCGACCGACGAGGAGATCGCGCGTGTCGAGAAGGCGTTCGACATCGCGATCCCCAACCGCGAGCATCTCGCCGAGATCGAGGCGTCGAGCCGGTTGCGTGCCGATCGCGGGCGGCTGATCATGAGCGCGCCGCTGATCGCGCGGCACGGCGAGATCGGGATGCTCTCGCCGACGGGCTTTCTGCTGCTCGAGACCGCACTGATCACGATCCGCTTCCTGGAGATGGCGGCGTTCGATTCGGTGCACGAGGCGATCGCCAAGGCGGACAAGCCGGCGAGCGGGCGCGAGGTGTTCGTGCAGTTGCTCGAGGAGATCGTCGATCGCTCGGCCGACCGGCTCGAGCGCGTCGCCGAGGAACTCACCAAGGCCAGCCACGAGATCTTCGCCGAGCCCGAGAAGGACAGCCCCAAGCACCGCCTCGCGCACGAGACCAAGCGGCTCCGCGCGCTGATGATCAGCATCGGCCGATCGAGCGAGCAGATGGTCAAGGTGCGCCACGCCTTCCTCGCGATCGGGCGGATCGCCACCTTCGTCACCGATCGCTGCGAGCCCAAGATCGAGACCGAGCTGCGCGAGCGGCTCGCGGCGGTGCGCCACGACATCGAATCGCTCGACGAATTCGAAAGCTCGCTCACCGGCCGCGTGCAATTGCTGCTCGATGCCGCGACCGGCTTCATCTCGATCGAGCAGAACGAGGTGGTCAAGGTGCTCACCGTCGTATCGGTCGCGGGCGTGCCGCCGGTGCTGATCGCGGGCGTCTACGGGATGAATTTCCAGCACATGCCCGAACTCGCTTGGCAGTGGGGCTATCCGTACGCGATCGCGGCGATGGTCGCCTCGACGGTACTGCCGGTGCTGTGGTTCAAATGGCGGGATTGGCTGTAGCGGCGGGCGCTCGCGGCCATCGCCCGCCCGCGCGAAATCCGCCTCTTCCACTGTAGGATTTCATCGCATAGCTGGGTCGTTCGTTTTTCCGATCGGAGACCGGACATGCGCGCCGCCGCACGCGGACGATGGCGATTCGCGTAGTGCGTCGTGCGCCGCTCTGGCCCCGCGACCCGCGACCCGCCATATGCGCGC
>CAXTVK010000200.1:0-3167 GCA_964247655.1 uncultured Sphingomonadaceae bacterium
CGCCTTCGGCGCCACCTCCCCCTGGCGGGGGAGGACTTTTGAATGTCGATACGCCGGCGAGTTTTACGCCGTCTGCGTCAACTCTGTCGCGCGACCTGGAAGCCCGCGAAGGACTGGCTGACGGGCATCAACTCGAGCGTATTGATGTTGAGATGCGGCGGCAGGGTCGCGACCCAGAGCATTGTATTCGCGATGTCCTCGCCGGTCATAGGGTCGGCGCCGGCATAGAGCTTGTCCGATGCCGCCCTGTCGCCGGTGCGCACCGTGGTGAATTCGGTTTCGACCATGCCCGGCTCGATCGAGGTGACGCGCACGCCTGTGCCTGCGAGATCGGAACGCAGCCCCAGGCTGAACTGCCGCGCGAACGCCTTGGTCGCGCCGTAGACGTTGCCGCCCGCATAGGGATAGGTCGCCGCGACCGACGACAGGTTGATGATCGCCCCCTTGCGCGACACCAGACCCGGAAGCAACAGCCGCGTCATCGCGACGAGCGCGACCACGTTGGTGTCGATCATCGTCGTCCAGTCGTCGAGTTTCGCCTCCTGCGCGGGCGAGGTGCCGAGCGCGAGCCCGGCATTGTTGATCAGCAGATCGATGTCGCGAAAGCCCGCGGGCAATTCGCTCACCGCCTTCTCGCGCGCCGCCTCGTCGCGGATGTCGAAGGCGATCGTGTGGAGCGTGTCGCGGCCGATCTCGCCCGCGAGCGCATCGAGCCGATCGGCGCGGCGGCCGGTGCCGATCACGCGCCACCCCGCGCCCGCGAACGCGCGCACCGCCGCCTCGCCGATTCCCGAGGTCGCGCCTGTGACGATCGCGGTCTTCATGCGGGCATTCCTTTCAAGCTGATCTCGCCGGACGAATGAAGTGGCGGCGTCGGGGTTCCCTGCGCGCCTCCCTGCCGACGATATCGCCGAGATTCACCGGCCCGAAAAGCTCATCATCATCATCGCCATCTTGCGCTCCTGCAGATCGACGATGCCGTCATGGTTGGTGTCGGCCATGTCGAACATCTGCAGCGGATGCGCTTCGGCCTCGGCCAGCGTGACGCGGCCGTTGCCCTGCGCATCGGCATGCTCGAACCAGTGACCGCCGACGTGCCCGAACGCGCCGCCCGATCCCGGTTCCTGCCGCGCACGATACGCCTCGAACTCGGCATTGCTGACGATGCCGTCATGGTTGGCGTCCATCGCGGCGAACTGCTTCCTGACGACGCCGATCACTTCCGCGCGCAAGATCGGGCGATCGGGGAGCGGATCGGCACCCTGGGCGAAAGCGGGAATGGCGAACAGGAAGCCGACGGCGAGTGCGGCGGAGATACGCTTGATCATGGAATCACCTGGACGACCGAAGAAGCCCAGCCCTATCGGCCGGCGCGCCTGTCTCCAGCTTGAATGTCGGATTGTTAACGTGGCGCGACGCGATCGAGGTGCTCGACCATCGCCGCGTTGCCCTGCGACGCCGCGACGCTTCTCGCGTCGTTACCTGCCGCGTCGGTCGCGGCCGCATCGGCGCCCGCCGCGATCAGCCTGTCGACGATCGCCGTCTTGCCGAACAGCGCGGCCATCATCAGCGCGGTCTGCCCGACGCCGTTGCGACGATCGACCTCGGCGCCCGCCTCGATCAGCAAAGCGGCGAGGTGATCATAGCCCTTGAATGCGACGCCCATCAGCGCGGTGTTGACGCGCGCCTCGTCGGTGCCGTCGACCGCGGCGCCCTCGGCGAGCAGCAGCGCCGTCGTCGAAGGCTGGTCGTTGTAGCTCGCCAACACCAGCGCGCTGTGACCCCGCGCGTCGCGCGCCTCGATATCCACGCCCGCCTGGAGCAGCGCGGGGATCATGTCGTCGCGGCCCGATCGCGCGGCGTCGAACCACAGTTCCTGCAGCCGCTCCGGCGAGGGGAGCGGCGGCAGGTCCCGCGTCGTGTCGGTCACCGACATGCGGTGCGCGTCCGCGCTATATCGCGCGGCGGCCGGTGACGAAGTGCAGCACGATCATGATCACCGCGATGACCAGCAGGATGTGGATCAGGCCGCCGGCAATGTGGAAGGCGAAGAAGCCCAGCAGCCACAGGACGACGAGTATGGCAGCGATGATTCCCAGCATCTGAAGGCTCCTAGCAATCGCCCGGCTTGCCAGAGCGGCGCCGGAGAGGATTGTTTCGGAAACGTATGTTTTACGCCGAGGGTTCCGTCGCGATCATATGCGATCATAATGGTTCGCCGGCAAAGCCCCTGGTACCGAGCGCGAGCCGCCCGAGCGCGGGATCGTCGGTGAAGAAGCCGTCGATCCCCGCGGCGACGCAGGCGCGGATCTCGGCGACCGAGCCCGCGGGATTGCGCGCGGCGGGGCCGGCGTCGTTCTGGAAGTCCTTGGCGAGAAAAAAATTCTCCGGGCGGAACGTCCACGGCATCACGACCAGCCCGGACTTGTGCGCGTCCGCGGTCACCGGCGCCACCGCCGCCAGCCGGCCATCGGGCCCGAGCGGGATGATCGTGCGCGTGTCGGGCGCGAGGATGTCGGCATAGGTCGCGATCTCGGCGAGGCCGGGGGGCGCCATCATCTGGCGGAAGGTGAGCGTGCCGCCCGCCTTGACGACGTCGGCGGGCTTGGCGTCGGCACCGATCGTCAATTGCATCAACCGCGTGTTCGCGGGGCGACCGAGCTTGGCGCGGATATATTTGAGATTGGCGATCTCGAACGACTGGATCACCAGCGGCGCGCGGCGGGTATAGTCGTGCGCGGCGAGCGTCGCGAGGAAGCGGTCCTCCATCGGCATGCCGATCCCCGCGAAATAGGTCGAATGCTTGATCTCGGGCACCAGCCCGATCTTGCGGCCGCGCGCGAGGCTCTCGGCAGCGGCGAAGTCGATCATCTCCTGCCACGTCACGAGATCGAAGCGACCGTCGAGCGCGGCGTTCTGCGGGCGCAGCTTGGGCAGCCGCTCGACCGCGCGCAGCGTCTTGAGTTCGGCGAGCGTGAAATCCTCGACGAACCAGCCGACCTGCTTCTCGCCGTCGACGATCTTCTCGGTCTTGCGGCCCGCGAACTCCTGATGTCGCGCGATATCCGTGGTTTCGGCGATGTTGTTCTCGTGACGGATGATCAGCACGCCGTCCTTGCTGATCACCAGATCGGGCTCGATGAAGTCCGCGCCGTCCTGCACCGCCT
>CAXTVK010000201.1:0-3087 GCA_964247655.1 uncultured Sphingomonadaceae bacterium
CGTGCAACAGCCCGACCAATTCGGTTACGGACCCGATCCTTCCGATGACATCCGCGTTTCCCCCATGCTACGCGGCGCCAACAGGGACACAAGAAGACGGCATGCAGACGAGTCGGACAACGATGCACAAGCGCAAGGGGCTCGCCGTGGCGACGCTCGCGCTGTTGCTCGTGCCCGCGCTGGCGCATGCGGCGCAGACCCAGTCGATCCACAAGAAGCGGCTGGTGCACGTCGCGCCGCTCACCTCCAACGCGATCGGCTCGTTCACCCCCGCCGCCGCCGACCCGCATTTCGGATCGAGCTTCGGCCGCGCCGGGATGGGCGCCTCGTCGGGCTTCCGCTTCACGCCGTCGCTGACTCCGGGCGGTTCGCGCCGCGTCACCGTCGCGGTCCGCGCGCGCGCCTCGACGCCCGAGCAGGCCGAGCGCAGCGCGTTCGCCGGATCGCTCGGCGGTCTGACGCCCTACGCCTATAATCTGGGCGTCGCGGTCGGCTGGAAGCGCTTCGCGGTCACCTCGGATTACAGCAAGGTCGATCTCGGCAACGTGCCGGGCAGCCGTGAGGCCGCGGATATCGCGGTCAGCTTCGCGGGTCGCCGCTGGAGCACGCGCCTCGCGCTCGCCGCGGATCGCAGCATCGGCGACACCGATCGCCTCGTCGATTCGGATCGCGCCAGCGTCGCGGTCGATCTCGGCGGCTCCTATTCGATCAGCAACCGCCTCGATGTCACCGGCGGCGTCCGCTACCGCACCGAGAAGGACCGGCTGATGGAGCTGTCCGACGATCGTCGCGACAGCCAGGCGGTCTATGTGGGCACCGCCTTCCGCTTCTGACGGCGAGAGCCGCTTGAACCGTTCCCCGGCGAAAGCCGGGGCCCAGTGTTTCACGCGCCACGCTCGTAGCCCTGGACCCCGGCTTTCGACGGGAAACTCCATGCATCGATCGCCGCCCAACGCTCGAACCCTATCGATCGCAGCGCGCGCGAACGAACGGCGGTCATGCCGCCGAGCAGCACCACGCGATCGCGATCGTGGCGAATCATCAGCCTCGCCCGAAGCGCGCCGATTGGCCGTTGGCCCAGATGCGAGCGCGTCGCGTAGATCGGCGAGACGAACGCCAGGTCGCAACCTCGCCGCCGCGCCGCGATCCATTCCGCCCGGTCGTGCGCGGGCGCGGTGCGCAGCAGCGTGCGGGAGGCACGGCGATGCGGCGAGCGGCCATGCGCACCGTCCGCCTTCCAGGCGACGGCAAGCCGCGGCGATCCCGCGAGCAGCAGCACCAGCCCGCACCGCCGCGTAATCCGCCGAACGCGTTCGAACAGCGCGCGCCGCTCGGCCGGCGCCAGCGTGTAATGGCGGAACACGACGCCGGCGCCGCGCGGCAGTCTCGCGATCGCATCCCACAGCGCCTCGCCCAAGCGTTCGTCGGTCATCAGGAAGACGCTAGGCAGCGGACGGGGTTGGCGGCGGGGCATCGCGGCTTCTATAGCGCGCCATGCCCCAAACCGAAGCCTTCGACGCCGCGACGCGGCTCGCCACCGTCCGCGACTCGATCGCGCACGCCGCGGCGCTTGCGGGTCGCCCCGCCGATGCGGTGACGCTGATCGCGATCTCGAAGACGATTCCCGCCGAAGGCATCGTCCCGCTGCTCGACGCCGGCCAGCGCGCGTTCGGCGAGAACCGCGTGCAGGAGGCGCAGGCGAAATGGCCCGCGCTGCGCGAGCGCTACGACGGCGTGACGCTGCACCTCGTCGGCCAGCTCCAGTCGAACAAGGCCGCCGACGCGGTCGCGATCTTCGATGCGATCCACTCGATCGATCGCTCGTCGCTGGTCCAGGCGCTGGGCAAGGCGATAGTGGCCGCCGGACGCAGCCCCGATTGCTTCCTCCAGGTCAATATCGGCGACGAGCCGCAAAAGGGCGGCTGCGCGATCGGCGATCTGCCCGCCTTGCTCGTCGAGGCGCGCGACGCGGGGCTACCGGTGGTCGGGCTGATGGCAGTGCCCCCCGCCGACACCGAAGCCGCGCCCTATTTCGCGCTGCTCGCCAAGCTCGCGAAGGACAATGGCCTGGCGCAGCTCAGCATGGGCATGTCGGGCGACTACGAAACCGCAGCGATGCTCGGCGCGACATATGTGCGCGTGGGGACGGCGCTGTTCGGGGGGCGACACTCCGCATAACCGCCTTGTTCTCCCGCGCAGGCGGGAGTCCAGAGTTGCAGACGCCATGGCTCGTCACCTGGGCTCCCGCCTACGCGGGAGAACGCTAGAGATAGGCGCGCACCACCCCCAGCACCCCGACATCCTCGTCGAGCAGCCCCTGCCACACCATCCGCCCGGCGACGAACAGGATCACGCACAGCCCGACATAGGCGATCCAGCGATGCCGCTCGATGAAGCGCGCGATCAGGTTGGCGGCGACCGCCATCAGCGTCACCGAGGTGGCGAGCCCGATCAGCAGCACCGCGGGATGCGCGCGCGCCGCACCCGCCACCGCGAGCACATTGTCGAGACTCATCGACAGATCGGCGAGCGCCACCTGCAGCACCGCGCGGCCGAAGCTTTTCGGAATCACGATACCGTCGGCGACATGCGCGGCATGGTCCGCCTCGCGCAGCTCGCGGAACAGCTTCCACGCGACCCACAGCAACAGCAACCCACCCGCGAGCAGCAGCCCGACCACCTTGAGCAGCTGCGTCGCGATCAGCGCGAAGCCGATCAGAAAGACCAGCGCGATACCCACGCCGATGCCGAGCACGCGGCGGCGCTGGTCCGCCGGCAGCCCGGCGGCGAGCGTGCCCAGCACGACGACATTGTCGCCCGCGAGCATCAGGTCGATCGCCAGCACCTGTGCCAGCGCGGCGAGTCCGCCTGCGGAGAATATGTCGGCGAGGTAGGTCATCGGATCAGCCACCGACGACCCCATACTCCGTTCGTCCTGAGCCTGTCGAAGGACGTGCTTCGCGCCACGGCGCCTGCAACACGTGCTTCGACAAGCTCAGCACGAACGGGAAGGGGGCGAGCGCAGTGCCCGCCTCAGCTGTTCATCGAGTCGAAGAAATCCTCGTTGGTCTTCGAGTCCTTCATCTT
>CAXTVK010000202.1:0-3065 GCA_964247655.1 uncultured Sphingomonadaceae bacterium
GATTATTGCAGCCTCGCCAATGCGCGCTCGATCCCGCTCGCGCAGAAGATCGCGACCCGCTTCTCTAGCCTCGAGCGGCAGCGCGATCTGGGCGAGTTGAAGCTCAAAATATCGGGCTGCATCAACGCCTGCGGGCATCATCACGCCGGCCACATCGGCATCCTCGGCGTCGACCGGAAGGGCACCGAGAACTACCAGCTCTCGCTCGGCGGATCGGGCGCGGAGGACGTCAGCCTCGGCAAGATCACCGGCCCCGGCTTCGACGAGGACGGCATCGTCGACGCGATCGAGCGCACCGTCGAAAAATACCGCGCGGTCCGTGAGCAGGGCGAGCGCTTCCTCGACACCTATCGCCGCGTCGGCATGGGTCCGTTCAAGGAGGCGATCTATGAGTGAGCGCAATTCTTCTCCCCTCCCTGACAGGGAGGGGCCGGGGGTGGGTCTTGGCTTGGTGATACGGCCGACCCGAGCGCGGTCGGCAACCGTATCGACCGCCACCACCCACCCCAACCCCTCGCTTACCGGGAGGGGCTTTAGATGACGCTCCGCTTCCGCACCGACGCCGCGCACGACGAACCCGCCGTCACGCTCGACGCGTTCCTCGGCCAGACCAACGCCACCGCCGTGCGCCTCGTGCCGGGCGAGGACGCGCGCGCGCTGATCCCGCATCTGGATCGGCTGGCGCTGATCGAGGTGTCGTTCCCGACATTCCGCGACGGCCGCGGCTACAGCGCCGCCCGCATCCTCCGCGAGGCCGGCTACCAGGGCGAGCTCCGCGCACAGGGCGACGTCCTTGTCGATCAGATCTGGCCGATGCGCCGCTGCGGCTTCGACAGCTTCGTGCCCGACAGGCCGCTCGATGCCGCCGCGGTCGAGCGCGCGCTCGGCCGCTACGCCGACGTCTACCAGAAGGCCGCGGACGGACGGACGCCCGTCTGGGCGTTGCGGCATGGCTGAGGCCGCGCGCATCCGCGACGTCATCGACACCACGCCGCCCTTCACGCAAGGCGACGCGGACGAATTCGGCGCGCGCTATGCGGATATGCCGACCGAGGCGATGCTCGCCGACCTGCTTGCCGGTCCGCTCAAGGGCCGCGTCGCCGCGGTGTCGTCGTTCGGCGCGGAGTCGGCGGTGCTGCTGCACATGATCGCGCAGATCGATCGCGACGTGCCGGTGATCTTCACCAACACGCAGAAGATGTTCGGCGAGACGCTGGCGTACCGCGACACGCTTGCCGAGACGCTGGGGCTGACCGACCTGCGCGTCTATCGCCCCGACCCACGTCTGCTTGCTGCAAAGGATGCGACCGGGCTGCGCTGGTCCTACGATCCCGACGGCTGCTGCGCGATCCGCAAGGTCGAGCCGCTGCAGCGCGCGCTGGCCCCCTTCGACGCCTGGATCTCGGGCCGCAAGGGCTTCCAGTCGAAGACGCGCGCGACGATCCCGCTGTTTGAGATCGACGCCAATCATCCGGGCGGCAGCAAGCTCAAGCTCAACCCGCTCGCCGGCTGGGACAAGGCGGCACTCGACGCTTATTTCGCGGCGCACGATCTTCCGCGCCATCCGCTCGAGGCGCAGGGCTATCCCTCGATCGGCTGCTCGCCCTGCACCAGCCGCGTCCAGCCCGGCGAGGACGCGCGCTCGGGCCGCTGGCGCGGGTGGGACAAGATCGAATGCGGCATCCACACGCCAGGCGGCGAAGCGGACCTGCCGAGCTTTTGAGCGGACGAAGGTGTTCCCCGGCGAAAGCCGGGGTCCAGGCCCTACTTCTCTGTCCGGGCGCCGCGCCCGCCCTATGCTACGGGCCTGGGCCCCGGCGTTCGCCGGGGAACTGCGAGCCAATAAACGGTAACGACCGGATCAACCGAAACTTTACGCTTTTCGGGCAGACCGATCCGGCAATGGGGAATCAACCGGCATGACCAGTCTTTCGAGCATCGTATCGAGCGCGGGCGGCGCCTTTTCCGCCAGCTCGATCACGACCAAGGCGTCGGACGAGCTGCAATCGCTGTTCGCCAAGCTGCACATGGACGCGATCGCCTCGACATCGACCACGTCCACCGCAACGACGACGACCGCCGCCGCCACCCCCGCGACCAAGCACGACGTCGTCACCGGCCTCGTCTCGGGGCTGCGCTCGGTGCTCGACGGCACGATGTCGGCGGCCTCCGCCGCGCGTTCGGTGGGCAAGCTCGCGGCGAGTTACGGCTCTGGCGTCGGTATCGCCGGCCTCGCACTCCACGCGGTCGACAAGGTCGCCTGACGGCTGCGCTACATCCCAACGCCGTTCGTCCTGAGTAGGGACTGAGCGAAGTCGAAGGCCCGTATCGAAGGAGGGCTCCGCCAGGCCACCATCCTTCGATACGCCATTTCGACAAGCTCAATGGCTACTCAGGACGAACGGTGGTTGGTGGTCAAGCCTACTCCGTATCCGGCACCACATAACTCGAATCCGCCAGATCCGAGAAGCGCGTGACCTTCGCGTCGAACCGCACCGGGATCGTCCCCGTCGAACCGTGCCGCGACTTGGCGACGACCACTTCCGCCACCCCGTGCACGCGCTCCATCGAACTCTGCCACTCGCGGAAGGCGACGTTGGTCGGATCGAACTCGGAGGCGTTGGCGTCCGGCTCCGTCGGTTTCTGGAAATTGACGTAATATTCTTCGCGGTACACGAACAGCACGAGGTCGGCGTCCTGCTCGATCGATCCCGATTCGCGCAGATCGGACAGGATCGGCCGCTTGTTCTCGCGGCTTTCGACCTGCCGGCTGAGCTGCGACAGCGCCATCACGGGCACGTTGAGCTCCTTGGCGAGCTGCTTGAGCCCCCGCGAGATTTCCGAAATCTCCTGCACGCGGTTGGCCTCGCTCGACCGGCCCGAGCCCGACAGCAATTGCAGATAATCGACGATGATCAGGTCGATCCCGCGCTGCCGCTTCAAGCGCCGCGCACGCGTCCGCAGCGCGGCGATCGTGAGGCCGGGCGTATCGTCGATATAGAGCGGCAATTGCTCGAGATCGGCGGCGGCGCGCGCGAGGTTGCGGAAATCGTGCTGGCTGATCT
>CAXTVK010000203.1:0-2963 GCA_964247655.1 uncultured Sphingomonadaceae bacterium
TCTCGGCGCCGACGACGAAGATGTCGCCGACCTTGAGCGTGCCCTTGCGGATCAGCACCGTCGCGACAGCGCCGCGGCCGGTATCGAGCTTGGCCTCGACCACGGTCGCCTCGGCGGGGACGTCGGGATTGGCCTTGAGCTCGAGGAACTCGGCCTGGAGCAGGATCTTCTCGATCAGCTCGTCGAGCCCGGTCCTGGCGGTCGCGGAGACCTCGACGTCCTGCACGTCGCCGCCCATGCTCTCGACCTGGACGTCGTATTGTAGCAGCGCCTCGCGGACCTTCTGCGCATTGCCGCCGGGCTTGTCGATCTTGTTGATCGCCACGATCATCGGCACGCCGGCCGCCTTGGTGTGGTTGATCGCCTCGATCGTCTGCGGGCGGATGCCGTCGTCGGCGGCCACCACGATGATGACGATGTCGGTGATGTTGGCACCGCGCGCGCGCATGTCGGAAAAGGCCTCGTGGCCCGGCGTGTCGAGGAAGGTGACCTTCTCGCCCGACTTCACCGTCACCTGATAGGCGCCGATATGCTGGGTGATCCCGCCCGCTTCGCCCGCGGCGACATCGGTGCCGCGCAGCGCGTCGAGCAGCGAGGTCTTGCCGTGATCGACATGGCCCATGATCGTGACCACCGGCGAACGCGATACCGCGCCCTCGTCGGCATCGGTATCGGCCGAAGCGACGATGTCGATGTCGCTGTCGGACACGCGCTTGAGATTGTGACCGAACTCGGTGACGAGCAGCTCGGCGGTGTCCTGGTCGATCGTCTGGTTGACGGTGACGGGCATGCCCATCTTGAACAGCGCCTTCACCAGATCCGCGGCGCGTTCGGCCATGCGGTTGGCGAGTTCGCCGACGGTGATCGTCTCGGGGACGACGACGTCGCGGACCTGCTTGGTCTGCTGGCCGCCCGAGGCGTGCGAACGCTTGTCCTTTTCGCGCGAGCGCTTGAGCGCGGCGAGCGAGCGGGCGCGTGCGCCACCCTCGTCGTCCAATGCCTTGGTGACGGTGAGCTTGCCCGACTGGCGGCGATCGTCCGCACCGGGGCGGCCGCTGCGCGCTGGCTTGGGCGGCATCTTGGGGCGCTCGGGCGAGGCGACGGGCGTGAAACGACGCGGCGGCGGCGCACCGTTTGCAGGACGCGCCTCGGGCTCGGCGCCGGCTTCGGCGGCAGTGGTTTCGGGCTCGGCAGCGGGCGCCTCGACGGCGGCAGGCGCCGGCTCTGGCGCAGCCTTGTCGACGATCGGCGGGTTCTTCGCCGTCTCGATGCGGATCTTCTCGTTCTCGACGGCTTCGACCTTGAGGCGATCGTCGCGGCGGCGATTCTCCTCGTTGGCGGCCATCCGTGCTTCTTCGGCCTCGCGGAGCAGGCGTTCCTGCTGCTCGCGACGCTCGAGCGGGGTCAGCGGGCGCGTGTTGACCTGCGGTGCGCGCGCGGCCGGCGCGGGGGCGGCAGGACGCGGCGTCGGGGCAGGCGTCGGCGCAACCGGCGCGGCGACGGGCGCCGCGACCTTCTGCACCTCGGGTTCGGGCGCGGGTGCGGCCTCGACGGGAGCCTCGACGACCTGCGGTTCCTCACCCGGTCGGCTGAGGATACGGCGACGCTTCACCTCGACGACCACGGTGTTCGAACGGCCATGGCTGAAGCTCTGCTTCACCTTGCCCGTCTCGACCGTGCGCGTGAGGCCCAGCGGCGCGCGCATACCCAGTTTCGGCTTGTCCTGATCGCTCATCGACTATTCTAATCCCTACGGTCCTGTCCGGCGGCATCGCCGCCGGGGTATTTATCGCCAGCGGCATCGCCACCGGTGTCATTCAGCTCGACGACGTCGCCGCCCTCGATGTCGTTTGGCCCCGACGGCGCGTCGCCAACGGCATCGTTCGTCATGGTCGAAACCGGAAGGCCCCGCGAAGAGTCGCGAGGCTCGGCCTCACCATCCAGTCCGATAAATCCGCGCCAACGTGCGAGCGCGTGCGAGACGCGCTGAGCGGCAGCCCGGTCTATGAGGGCGATATGTACCACATTCTCGCGCCCCAGCGCCATCGCCAATATGGTGCGCGAGACGGGCAATGCCACCCCCCGCAGCCCCGAGCCCTCCTCGTCCCGCCCGACCCGCAGCGCCTGGTCGAGCTTGCGCGAGCCATCGGTGCCCGCATCCGCTGCGTGCATCAGCAGCCGGACGCGACCCTTGCGCGCCGCCTCCTCAATCCGGTCCGATCCGAGCACGAGCGCGCCCGAGCGCGATTCGAGGCCGAGCCGATCGAGGAAGACGCGTTCGAGCGCGGTCTCGATACGCTGGCCGAGATCGTCGGGCACGGTCAGCGGCTTGCCCTTGAACGACCGCGCCAGCGCGCCCTTGAGCTTGCCCTTGGCCTGCGCCGTCTCCAGCGTCTTGCGATCGACCCCGATCCACGCGCCGCGACCCGGCGCCTTGGCGCGCACGTCGGGCAGCAGGTCGCCATCGGGGGAAATGGCGAGACGGATGAGGGTATCGCGCGCGTCGTGCGCGCCGGTGAGAATGCAGCGACGCTCGGGAATGTGGGAAGGCTCCCCCTCCCTCTCGAGGGAGGGCGTAGGGAGGTGGGTGGTGGCGGACGCGAGTTCGCTTCCGGTGGCCGCGTCGCGACCGCCGGCATCCACCCCAACCCCTCCCTCGAGAGGGAGGGGCTCGTCTTCGTCAGGCGTTACCGCGCTCGGGGTCTCATTGCTCGCCATCCGCGCCAGCGTCCTCCGCGGATTTCGCAGCGGTGGGCTCGTCGTCGAACCAGCCGGCGGCATGGCGCGCGGCCATGATGATCTCGTTGCCCTGCTCTTCGCTGAGGCCATATTCGGCGAGCACGCCGCCCTTGTCCTCGGCGCGCTGCTTGATCGGCGCGGCACCCTCGGCGCGGCGGCGCGGCTCGACGCGCTTCTTCTGGACGAGCTCGTCGGTGGCGAGATCGCCGATGTCGTCGAGCGTC
>CAXTVK010000204.1:0-2954 GCA_964247655.1 uncultured Sphingomonadaceae bacterium
TGTGCGTGTCGCAGAAGAACAGGGTCTGCTCGCCGACGATCAGCACCGACAGCGCGTAGACTCGCTTGAGCCTGGGCAGACGCGGGATGATCGGCAAGATGTCGCCGGTCTGCTGCCACCAGTCGGCGGTGCCCCCGCAGAGCGCGGCGTCCACCAGTCCCTCGTGCAGCAGCATGGCGGCGGCGATCGCGGGACGACGGCGCACGCGCATCCGCGCCGCCCCCGGCGTCACGCCGCGGCGATCGACGAGCGCGGCATAGCTCTCCATCAGGCGCGGCAGGATCGTCTCGTCGGCGAGCGGGTCGACGATCTCGAAATCCTCGTCGATCTTCATGCGCAGGCCCAGCTTGGCGATCCGCGCCGACACCATGTCGCGCCGCGCGATCAGCACCGGCCGCGCCAGCCGCTCGTCGATCACGACCTGCGCGGCGCGCAGCACGCGCTCGTCCTCGCCCTCGGCATAGGCGACGCGCTTCAGCGTCGAGCGCGCCTGCTCGAACACCGGGTGCATCAGCTGGCCCGAGCGATAGGCGAAGCGCTGGAGCTGCTGCTCATAGGCGGGGAAATCGTCGATCGGGTGGCGCGCGACGCCCGTCGCCATCGCCGCGCGGGCGACCGCGGGTGCGATCAGCAGCGCGAGCCGCGGATCGAAGGGCTTGGGGATGATATGCTCGGGCCCGAACAGCAATTGCGCGCCGCCATAGGCGCGCGCCACCGTCTCGTCGGGCTCGATCCGCGCGAGCTCGGCGATCGCCTCGACGCAGGCGAGCTCCATCGCCGCGTTGATCTCGGTCGCGCCGCAATCGAGCGCGCCGCGGAAGATGTAGGGGAAGCAAAGGACGTTGTTGACCTGGTTGGGATAGTCCGACCGGCCGGTGGCGATGATCGCATCGGGGCGGATGCGCGCGACCACCTCGGGCAGCACCTCGGGCTCGGGATTGGCGAGCGCCAGGATCAGCGGCTTGTCGGCGAGCAGCGGCAGCCACTCCTCCTTCAGCACGCGCGGTGCCGACAGGCCGAGGAACACGTCGGCGCCCGCCAGCACGTCGCCCAGCGTCCGCGCATTGGTGTCGCGCGCGAACGGCTCGAGCTCCGGGGTGAGGCCTTCGCGGCCCTTGTGGACGACGCCGTTGATGTCGGTGAGCGTGACATTGTCGTGGGGCAGGCCCATCGCGATCATCAGCCGCACGCAGGCCATCGCCGCCGCGCCGGCGCCACTGGTCACGACCTTGACGTCGGCGAGCCTCTTGCCCTGCAGCAGCAGCCCGTTGCGGACCGCGGCGGCGCAGACGATCGCGGTGCCGTGCTGGTCGTCGTGGAACACGGGGATGTTCATCCGCGCGCGCAGCTTCTCCTCGATCGCGAAGCATTCGGGCGCCTTGATGTCCTCGAGGTTGATCGCCCCGAAAGTCGGCTCGAGCGCGGCGACCACCTCGACGAAATGATCGGGGTCGCGGGCATCGACCTCGATGTCGAACACGTCGATCCCGGCGAATTTCTTGAAGAGCACCGCCTTGCCTTCCATCACCGGCTTGGAGGCGAGCGCGCCGATATTGCCAAGGCCTAGCACCGCGGTGCCGTTGGTGATCACCGCAACCAGATTGGCGCGCGCGGTATAGTCTCGCGCCTTGTCGGGGTCGGCGGCGATCTCGAGACAGGGTGCGGCGACGCCCGGCGAATAGGCGAGCGCGAGATCGCGCTGCGTCTCCATCCGCTTGGTCGGCTCGATCGTCAGTTTTCCCGCGCGGGGAAGCCGATGGTAATCCAGCGCCGACTGGCGAAACGTCTCGTCCATATTTTTTTCCCGGGCGGCGCCTGATCCGCCCCCCTTAGCCGCCTCGTCGAACCCGGTGAACCCGTCGTCGAAACATTACGGCGACGGTCTGGCGCCGCGACCGTCCGCTCCCCATCTGCGCGCCGAAGACGGCTTCAGGAGCACCCTATGATCGATCTCTATTATTGGCCCACCCCCAATGGTCACAAGATCACATTGTTCGTCGAGGAAGCGGGGCTGCCCTACACGATCAAGCCGGTGAACATCGGCAAGGGCGAGCAGTTCGATCCGGCCTTCCTCGAGATCGCGCCCAACAACCGCATGCCCGCGGTCGTCGATCATCAGCCGGTCGGCGGCGGCGATCCGATCGCGTTGTTCGAGAGCGGCGCGATCCTGCTCTATCTCGCCGAGAAGACCGGGCGCTTCATCCCGGGCGAGCTGCACGGCCGCGCCGAGGTGCTGCAATGGCTGTTCTGGCAGATGGGCGGGCTTGGGCCGATGGCGGGGCAGAACCATCATTTCTCGGGCTATGCGCCGGAGAAGATCCCCTATGCGATCGACCGCTACGTCCGCGAGACCGCGCGACTCTACGGGGTGATGGACAAAAGGCTTGCCGACCGGCCGTTCCTGGCGGGCGACGCCTATTCGATCGCGGATATGGCGAGCTATCCCTGGATCGTCCCGCACGAGCGGCAGGCGCAGGACCTGAACGACTTTCCGAACCTCAAGCGCTGGTACGACGCGATCGCCGAGCGCCCCGCGACCCGGCGCGCCTATGCGCTGAGCGAGACGATCAACCCCAACGCCAAGCCGATGGGCGAGGAAGAGCGGAAGATATTGTTCGGGCAAGGCGCGCGTTAGATTTTGAGGAGCCGTTCCCCGGCGAAGGCCGGGGCCCAGGCCCCACCTATCGATGAAATGTCGCACTCGCCATGGAGTACGGGCCTGGGCCCCGGCCTTCGCCGGGGAACAGCAAGGAATGGCTCATCCCATCTCCACCACCGTCGCCGCGAGCCGATCGACCTCGCCGCGATCGTGGCTGACGTAGAGGATCGGCAGCGCCAGTTCGTCGCGGACGCGCTCGATCAGCGCCATCACCTCGCCGCGCCGGGCGAGATCGAGCGAGGCGAGCGGCTCGTCCATCAGCAGGAAGCGCGGGCCCGAGAGCAGCGCGCGGCCG
>CAXTVK010000205.1:0-2944 GCA_964247655.1 uncultured Sphingomonadaceae bacterium
CGTCGATCACGCCGTCGTTGGCGGCGAAGCGGGGGTAGCTACTGGGCATCAGAACTCCCCACCCATCGCGGCCACCACACCCACCCCGTTCGTCCTGAGCGAAGTCGAAGGACATGCTTCAAACGCAGCGCCCGCAACACATCCTTCGACTGCGCTCAGGACGAACGGAGATATTTCATCGTTACGCATCGCGCTCACCGCTCGATCGTGCCGACGCGGCGGATCTTCCGCTGCAGCTGCATGATGCCGTAGAGAAGCGCCTCTGCGGTCGGCGGGCAACCCGGCACGTAGACGTCGACGGGCACGATCCGATCGCAGCCGCGCACCACCGAATAGCTATAGTGGTAATAGCCGCCGCCATTAGCGCACGACCCCATCGAGATGACGTATTTCGGCTCCGACATCTGGTCGTAGACCTTGCGGAGCGCGGGCGCCATCTTGTTGCACAGCGTGCCCGCGACGATCATCACGTCGCTCTGGCGCGGGCTTGCGCGCGGCGCGGCGCCGAAGCGCTCGAGATCGTAGCGCGGCATGTTGACGTGGATCATCTCGACCGCGCAGCAGGCGAGCCCGAACGTCATCCACCACAGCGAGCCGGTGCGCGCCCAGTGAAACAGATCCTCGGTCGTGGTGACGAGGAAACCCTTGTCCTGCACTTCGGACGACAGATCGTCGAAGAACGCCTTGTCGGGCGGAAGCTTCTCGGGTGCGAACGGCGCAGCCGGATCGCGGGCGACTTCTACTCCCACTCGAGCGCTCCCTTCTTCCACGCATAGGCGAAGCCGAGGATCAACTCTGCCAGGAAGCCCATCATCGCGAACCAGCCCGTCCAGCCGATCTCGCGCAGCGACACTGCCCACGGATAGAGGAACGCGGCTTCGAGATCGAAGATGATGAACAGGATCGCCACCAGATAGAAACGCACGTCGAACTGCATGCGGCTATCCTCGAAAGCGGGGAAACCGCACTCATATTCGGAGAGCTTCGCGACCGACGGCTTGTGCGATCCGGTGAGCCGCGACACCACCATCGGCAGCACTACGAACGCCGTCGACAGCACGAGCGCGACCCCGAGGAACAGCAGGATCGGGAGATATTGTGCGGCGACCGACGCCATGAACTTCTCCGCCGAGGGCGCACGAAAACGCGCGACTTTGTTGGGGGCGTCTCTAGGCCTGCCGCACCTGCGAAGCAACAGGCGAGGCCCGTGAGAATGATTCGCAAAACGCCGGTGGGTCTGGGTTTTCTTAACGCGCGGCGGCTACAGAAGGGCACATGGCCCGATCGAAAACCATCCCTGTGACGGCGCTTTGGGCGCCGGTCTTCGGATTGGCCGCGTTGGCGCTGTCGGCGGCGACCCACGGGCTCTCGCCGAGCTTCCTCGATCCCGACGAGTCCGCGCATTACGTCAACACGCTGTTCCTTGGCGATTGGCTGCGCGCGGGACTGCCTTCGCCGATGGCGTATGCGCGGGACTATTACGCGCATTTCCCCAAGCTCTCGATCGGGCATTGGCCACCGGGCTGGTATGGTTTGCTTGCGCCGATCTTCGTGATTGCCCGCCCCTCGCCGCTCGCCGCGACGATCCTGGGCGCGTTCGTTGCGGGGCTACCGGCGGCGATCGTGCTGTGGGCGCTCGATCACGTCGGACAGCGCCGCTGGGGTATCGTCGCGGCGTTCGCCTATCTGCTGCTGCCGCTGGTCGCGGAGGAGGCGCGCTATTTCCGGCTCGATCAGCCGGTCGCGCTGGTCGTCGGGCTTGCGACGATCGCGTGGTGGCGTGCCACCGAGCGGCCGGGATCGTGGCGTTATCTGCTGTTCGGCGCGCTCGCGGCGTTCGCAACGCTGGTCAAGGGCAACGGCGCGCTGATCATGCTCGTGCCCGCGCTCGACATCCTGATGGCGGCGCGGTGGCGGCAACTGGCCGATACTCGGCTTTGGATGGCCGCAGCGGCGACGCTGCTGGTGGTCGCGCCCTGGTATTATGTCTCGTTCAGGATTTCGGCGGGCGGGTTCAACTATGCGCCCGGGCCGGCCTATGCGTGGCTCTCGTTGAAGACAGACGCCGCCGCGCTGGAGGCGACGGTCGGTTGGGCCGGAATCGTAGCGGCGCTCGTCGGCGCGGTGCGGGCGTGGCGCGATCCGGCGACGCGACCGTTCGCGCGGCTGTCGGTCGCGGTGATCGCTGCAACCTTGCTGTTCCAGGCGGCGATCCCGGTCGCGCTCGAGGATCGCTACGTGCTGCCCGGGGTGCCGTGGCTGGTCGTGCTGATCGCGCTCGGGCTGTTCGGCATCGCACGGCAGGCGCGGACGGCGAGGATCGGCGCGGCGCTGCTCGCGGTGGCGATCGTCGGGCCCGCCATGGTCGACGTGCTCCATAGCGCCCCCAAGCCCGACAGCGGCGCGCCCGCCATCGCCGCGAGCATGGCGCAACGGCCCAGCATCTGGCTGGTCGATGGCCGCGCCGGGGGCGAAGGCGCGGTGATCGCGGCGGCGGCCTATGCAGACGATGGCGCGCGGACGATCTGGGTGGCGCGCGCGTCGCAATGGCTTTCGACCAGCGACTTCATGGGGCGCGGCTATGCGCTCTCGGTCCACAGCCCGGCCGAGGCGCGCGCGATGCTCGATCGGCTGGGAGTGCGCGGCGTGGTCTCGGTCGCCGAGCGTGGGGCGCTTGCCTATCCGCACAGCGCGCTCCTGCGGGAAGCGGTGGCGCTACCGGGGTTCGCGGTGACGACGCGGCCATTCCCGATCGGCGTCGGCTCGGTCGAAGTGGCGACCCGCACCACGCCGGTCTCTGCGCGCCCCGACCTGCTGGCGGGCGGAAGCGGATCGCACAACGTCTCGACGATGGGCGCGGCGTTTCGATAATACGATCTCTACGCCGTTCGTCCTGAGTAGCCATTGAGCCTGTCGAAATGGCGTATCGAAGGACGCTGGCCTG
>CAXTVK010000206.1:0-2903 GCA_964247655.1 uncultured Sphingomonadaceae bacterium
CGCGCCCGCGCGCGCTACGATGCGGCTTTGTGCACCTATCACGACCAGGCGCTGATCCCGCTCAAGACGCTGCATTTCGACGAGGGCGTCAACATGACGCTGGGTCTGCCGATCGTCCGCGTCGCGCCCGATCACGGCACTGCGTTCGAGATCGCCGGCGAAAACCGCGCCGAGCCGGGCGCGACGATCGCCGCGATCCGCATGGCCGGGGAATGCGCCGAGCGCCGCGCGCGGACGGCGTGATCCGTCGCCTAGTCTCGGCATGACCTCGCTGGCCGACCTTCCCCCTCTGCGCGAAGTGATTGCGCGGCACGGGCTCGCCGCCTCGAAGGCGCTGGGCCAGAATTTCCTGCTCGACCCGCAATTGCTTGACCGCATCGCGCGGGTGGCTGGCGACCTGCAGGGGCAGCGCGTCTACGAGGTCGGCCCCGGCCCCGGCGGTCTGACGCGAGCCCTGCTGCGTGCCGGCGCCGAGGTCGTCGCGGTCGAGCGCGACCGGCGCTGCCTGCCCGCGCTCGCCGAACTCGCCGATGCCGCCGACGGCAAGCTGCGCGTGATCGAAGGCGACGCGATGGCGATCGATGCCGCCGCCGAAGCCGGCCAGGGCGCGCACATCGTCGCCAACCTGCCGTACAATGTCGGCACCGCGCTGCTGGTGCGCTGGCTCGAGCCGGACGTCTGGCTGCCGTGGTGGGCATCGCTCAGCCTGATGTTTCAGAAGGAGGTCGCCGAGCGCATCGTCGCCAAGCCCGGCAGCGATGCATTCGGGCGGCTGTCGGTGCTCGCGCAGTGGCGGACGACCGCGACGCTCGCGCTCAATGTCCACCGCTCGGCGTTCGTGCCGCCGCCCAAGGTGATGTCGGCGGTCGTCCACATCCTGCCCCGCGAAGCGCCCGAAGGCGTCGACCCCGCGACGCTGTCGGCGCTCACCGCCGCCGCGTTCGGGCAACGGCGCAAGATGCTGCGGCAAAGCTTGAAGGGGATGCCGAATGCGCTCGATGCGCTGGCGACGCTGGGGATAGCGAGCGATCGTCGGCCGGAGACGCTGTCGGTCGACGAGTTCGTCGCGGTGGCGAGAATGCTGTCCTAACCGTTCCCCGGCGAAAGCCGGGGCCCAGGGCTTCACACGTTGCGTTTGCAACTCTGGCCCCGGCTTTCGCCGGGGAACGACGACCGTCAGTTTTTGCCCGTCGTCGTCGCGGTGGTTTCCTGGCCCTTCGGCGGCACCTTGTCGGTCGCCGCGGTCTGCACGAGCGGAGGCGGGCCTTTGGCGATCGCGGCGGCGAGAGTGGTCGAGGCCGGGCAGTCGCCCTTGCACAGCGTCTTGATCCGCGCGAGATTTTCCTTCGCGCGGTCGACCGCGCCGCGCTGGACGAGCGCATTGCCTTCGCCGCTCAGCGCATTGACGTCGGTGGGTTCGAGCAGCAGCGCGTCCTTGTAATAACGGATCGCCTTGCCGGGCAGCGCCTGCGCCTGCGCAACGTGGCCGAGCGACACGAACGCCGCACGGTTGCGCGGATCGGCGGCGACCGCGGTCTCGAGCGCATCGTTGGCGGCTGGGAGATTGCCCGCCGCCAGCGCCGCCTCGCCGCGCTTCTGGAAGGCCAGCGACGTCGGATTGATCTGGTCGTCGGGCTTCTGGCCGAAGCTGCCGCTGGAAACCGCGAGGAGACCCAGCGAGGCGGCGGCGGCAACAGGCAGGAAACGCATCAGTCTCTCCGAATATCGTGTCGCCGGCCGGTCTAGCACGGCGCCTTGAGCCTCGCGACGAAAAACCCGTCGGTGCCGTCGTCGATCGGGGTCAGGCGAAGCCCCGGCCCGTGCGTGCGACCAGCGGGCAGCGCAATCGGCTCGGCGACCCAGCCGGGATGGCGACCCAGGAAGTCTGCGACCTGCCCCGCGCCTTCCTCGTCGAGCAGCGAGCAGACGATGTGGACGAGCGTGCCGCCGGGCTTGACCAGCGCAGCGCCGACATCCAGCAGCCGCGCCTGCAGCGCGACCAGCCGCTCGATCCGCGCAGGGGTCAGCCGCCAACGCGCCTCGGGATTGCGTCGCCAGGTGCCGGTGCCCGAACAGGGCGCGTCGATCACGACGAGATCGGCGGACGCGGCAAAATCGGCGAGCGCCTCGGCCTCGCGGTTGCTGTCGAGCAGGATCGGCTCGACGATCGTCACGCCGGCGCGCTCGGCGCGCGGCATCAGCCGCGAGAGCCGCGCGCGATCGGTGTCGGCGGCGACGATCCGTCCGCGATCCTCCATCGCCGCGGCAAGTCCAAGCGTCTTGCCGCCCGCCCCCGCGCACAGGTCGATTACCGTCATGCCGGGCTTCGCGCCACAGGCGAGCGTGACGAGCTGGCTGCCCTCGTCCTGCACCTCGATCGCGCCCGCCGCCCAGTCCGGCAGCGTCTCGACCTGCGTGCCTTCGGGGAGGCGGAGGCCGTCGGGCGCGTGCGGGGTCGGCTCGGCGCCGTCGATCTGGATGTCGCCGCGCGCCGCCTTGAGCCGGTTGACGCGAAGGTCGAGCGGCGCGCGATCGGCGAGGCCGAGGCCGGTGAGGCGATCGGCGAGCCAGGCGGGCATCTCGGCGGCAGGTGCGCTCGCTTCGTGCGCGGCGATCGGCGCGGGGCCGTGGTTGACGCCGTCGAACGCCGCGGCAAGCTCGGGCCGTTCGGATGCGAGGCCAACCAGCGCGGCGCGCCCGCTTTCGGGGCGTTCGCCTGCGCGGCGGATCGCGGCATAGACCAGCTCGCGCACCGCGCGCCGATCCTTGGAGCCGGCATAGCGCCGCGTCTTGAAATAGCGCTGGACGATCGTATCGGCCGCGGCGCCGGCGTCGCGTGCGGCGCGGACGACGTCGTCGAGTATCTCGATCGCGGCCTGCGCGCGGGCTTGGGGGGTCATCGC
>CAXTVK010000207.1:0-2859 GCA_964247655.1 uncultured Sphingomonadaceae bacterium
CAAGGCCTACGGCTCCAAGCTGCTCACCGGCGAAGTGACGCGCACCCCGATGCGGCTGCGGCACAACTGAAGCGCTTAAGGCGGGTGCTACTTATACCCGTTCGTCCTGAGTAGCCATTGAGCTTGTCGAAATGGCGTATCGAAGGATGCTGGCTGAGCGCCCGCCGAGTCCTTCGATACGGGCCTTCGACTACGCTCAGTCCCTACTCAGGACGAACGGTTTTGGGATTGGCGCGAATAGCTTCAACACCAACCCCTCACCCTTCCCCCGGCACCACGATCACCTTGCCGATCGCGCGCCTGCCCGCGAGCCACCTGATCGCCTCGCCGCCTTCCGCCAGCGGCCAGCGGCGATCGATGCGGGGGTTGATCTTGCCCTCCTGCCACCAGGCGAGCAGCTGCGCGACGTTGCGGGCTTCGCGCTCGGGCGCGCGGGCGGCGAACGCACCCCAAAACACGCCGCGCACGTCGCAGGCCTTGAGCAATGTCAGGTTGAGCGGCAGCTTGGGGATGCCGGCGGGGAAGCCGACGACCAGATAGCGGCCCTCCCACGCGATCGATCGCAGCGCGGGCTCGGCATAGTCGCCGCCGACCGGATCGTAGACGACATGCGCACCGTCGCGGCCGACCGCTTCCTTGAACGCCGTCGCGAGCGCCTTCGACGCCTCCTTGTCGAACGGTGCGCGGCCGTAGATCATCGTGCGATCGGCGCCGGCTTCCTTCGCCGCCGCCGCCTTCTCCTCGTCCGACACCGCGGCGACGACGGTCGCGCCCAGCGCCTTGCCGATCTCAATCGCCGCCAGCCCGACGCCGCCCGCCGCCCCCAGCACCAGCAGCGTCTCGCCCGCCTTCAGCTGACCGCGATCGACCAACGCATGATAGCTCGTCGCATAGGTCATCAGCAGCGCCGCGCCCTCCGCGGCGTCGCGGCCCTCGGGTAGCCGCACCGCACGTACCGCGGGGACGATCACCTGCTCGGCGAGACCGCCATGGCCGATCACCGCCATGATCCGGTCGCCCGCCGCCCAGCCTTCGACGCCCTCGCCCACCGCCTCGACGGTGCCCGCGATCTCGCTGCCCGGCGCGAACGGGCGCTGCGGCTTGAACTGGTAGAGATCCTCGATGATCAGCACGTCGGGATAGTTGATCCCGCACGCCTCGACGCGGACGCGCAGTTCGCCCTTGCCGGGCTCGCCGATCGGCAGATCGAGCAGCTGCAGCGTATCGGGGCCGCCGGGCGCCGTCGAAACCAAGGCCTTCATACCGTCTTCTCCCGTATCGCGATTGCATTCCGCCCGCCCTTCGGACAGTCACCACCCGGCAACCGACGAAGAATGGGCTGGTCATGGATTCCGAAGTGCCGACGCCCGAAGCGCTGGTCGCGCAACTGCGCACGCTGCTCGATATCGAAACGATCGACACCGATCTCTACCGCGGGCCGCGCCTGCCGGGCGGCAAGGGCCGCGTGTTCGGCGGGCAGGTGATCGCGCAGGCGCTGGTCGCGGCGATGCGCTCGGTCGGCGAAGGCCGCGTCGCGCATTCGCTCCACGCCTATTTCATGCGGCCGGGCGACGAACAATTGCCGATCGTCTACCGCGTGGTGCGCGACTTCGAGGGGCGCAGCTTCGCCACGCGCCGCATCATCGCGATGCAGAAGGGCGAGCCGATCCTCAACATGGCTGCTTCGTTCCAATTGCCCGAGGAGGGGCTTGCGCATCAGACCGAGATGCCCGACGCGCCCGATCCCGAGACGCTGACCGCCGATCGCGAGCTGATGGAGCAGGACCGCGCCGGCATTCCCGACGATATCGCCACCTTCCTGCTGCGGCACCGCCCGATCGAGATCCGCACGATCGGCGCGCGCTCGATCCTGCATGCCGAGAAGCGCCCGCCGCGCGCGATGGGCTGGTTCCGCGCGGTTGCGCCGTTGGGCGACGATATCGATCTGCACCGCGCGGTGCTCGTATACGCGTCCGACATGATGATGCTCGGCACGTCGATGCTGCCGCACGGCGTCAGCGTGGTGAAGGACCGGATGCAGAATGCCAGCCTCGATCACGCGGTCTGGCTCCACGAACCCTTCCGCGTCGACGAGTGGCTGCTCTACGTCACCGACAGCCCGTGGGCGGGGCATGCACGCGGCTTCAACCGCGGCCAGATCTTTTCGCGCGACGGACGGCTGGTGGCGAGCATCGCTCAGGAAGGGCTGATCCGCCTGCGCGGCACGCGTTGACGTAGCACCACCAGAGGATCGACAGGTGCCCCCGCCCCCTTCCCGTTCGTGCTGAACTTGTCGAAGCACCGTTCTCATCCTTCTTGCGTTCGAAAAGAAAAAACGGCCCCTTCGACGCCGCCTGCGGCGTTGCTCAGGACAGGCATCGACAGGCTCACGACGAACCGGTCGGATCCAAGCGGTCGCTGCTAGGGCGTATCGACATTCAACAATCCTCCCCCGCCAGGGGGAGGTGGCGCCGAAGGCGACGGAGGGGGAGGACGGCGGCGCTCTCTCGATACGATATCGCCGTCCTCCCCCTCCACCATCCTTCGGATGGTCCCCCTCCCCCTGGCGGGGGAGGATTTCTCGGGTTTCGCCTGAATGTCGATACGCCCTAAAGCACCTCGAACAATCCTGCCGCGCCCATGCCGCCGCCGATGCACATCGTCACCACGACATGCTTGGCGCCGCGCTTCTTGCCCGCGATCAGCGCATGGCCGACCATCCGCGCACCCGACATGCCGTAGGGATGGCCGATCGAGATCGCGCCGCCATCGACGTTGAGCCGATCCTCGGGGATGCCGAGCTTGTCCTGGCAATAGAGCACCTGCACCGCGAACGCCTCGTTGAGCTCCCACAGCCCG
>CAXTVK010000208.1:0-2848 GCA_964247655.1 uncultured Sphingomonadaceae bacterium
TCAAGGGCCACACCGTGGCCGCGACCAAGGACGATCCGCAGTTCATCGTCGAGACCGACGAGGGGAAGAAGGCCGCGCACAAGGCTGGGGCGCTGAAGAAGAAGTAGACGAAAGAATAAAGCCCCTCCCTTTCAAGGGAGGGGTTGGGGTGGGTGGAGGCTGGTCGATACGGTGACCGCGGCGCCTGGTCCGCCGTATCACCTAGCCACCACCCACCCCTCGATCCCCTCCCTGGAAGGGAGGGGAAGATGTCACTTCGGCACCTCCTCCAGCCCCGCGAGCCACGGCGCCGCGGTCCCGTCCGAAGGCGCACGCCAGTCGCCCCTCGGCGACAGCGCGCCCGCGGTCGAGACCTTCGGGCCATTGGGGATCGCCGAGCGCTTGAACTGGCTCGTCTGGAAGAAGCGCGTCAGGAACAACGCCAGCCAATGCCGGATCGTCGACAGATCATAGGCGATGCGTTGCGCATGCGGCACGCCCACCGGCCACGCCCCCGCCTCGACGTCGCCCCACGCGTGCAGCGCCAGGAACGCTATCTTCGCTGGGTCCATCCCCCAGCGGACGATGTGGTGGAGGAAGAAGTCGTTGAGCGCATAGGGGCCGATGCGCGCCTCGGTCGACTGGATCGCGCCGGAGGCATCGGCGGGCACCAGCTCGGGCGAGATTTCGGTGGCGAGGATGCGCGTCAGCACCGCGTCGGTGGCGGTGTCGTATTGGCTCGTCCGGATGCACCAGCGGATCAGGAACTGGATCAGCGTCTTGGGCACGCCCGCATTGACGGCATAGTGGCTCATCTGGTCGCCGACGCCGTAGGTGCACCAGCCCAGCGCGAGTTCGGAGAGGTCGCCGGTCCCGACGACGAGCCCCTCGCGCTGGTTGGCGAGGCGGAACAGATAGTCGGTGCGCAGCCCGGCCTGCACATTCTCGAAGGTGACGTCGTAGGCGGGCTCGCCGGCTGCGAAGGGATGCCCCATGTCGCCGAGTATCTGGCGGGCGGCGGGACGGATGTCGATCTCGGCGGCGGTGACGCCCAGCGCCTCCATCAGCGCCCACGCGTTCGCCTTGGTGTCCGCGCCGGTCGCGAAGCCGGGCATGGTGAAGCCCAATATGTCGGTGCGCGGACGCCCGAGCCGGTCGAACGCCTTGGCCGCGACGATCAGCGCGTGCGTCGAATCGAGCCCGCCCGAGACGCCGACGACCAGCCGCTTCGCCCCCGATGCCGAGACGCGACGCAACAGCCCCTCGACCTGGATGTTGAACGCCTCGTAGCAATCCTCGTCGAGCAGCCGCGGATCGTCGGGCACGAACGGGAAGCGCGCGACCGGGCGCCTGAGCCCAATGTCGGCGTGCGACGGCTGGTGCGCAAAACCGATGCGCCGAAACCGCGTCTCGGGGTGGCCGGCGGCGGCGGCGGCGTCGTTGAACGTGCCGAAGCGCATCCTTTCCGCGCGCAATCGCCCGACGTCGACGTCGGCGATCGTCAGTTCGGCGGCGTTGGAGAAGCGCGGCGAGGTTGCGAGTTCGTCGCCGAGTTCGTGGATGAACGCCTGCCCGTCCCACGCGAGATCGGTGGTGCTCTCGCCCGGCCCGGCGGCGGCGAAGACATAGGCCGAGCAGGTCCGGGCCGACTGCGCCGCCGCCAGCATCGCGCGCTCGCGCGCCTTGCCGACGACGATGTTGGAGGCCGAGAGGTTGCACAGGATCAGCGCACCGGCGAGCGCCGCCATCGTCGAGGGCGGGGTCGGCGCCCAATAATCCTCGCAGATCTCGACGCCGAAGAGGAGATCGGGCAGGTCGTCCGCAGCGAAGATCAGGTCGGTCCCGAACGGCACGGTCGTGCCTGCGACATCGATCGTCAGCCCGGTCAGCCCCGCGCCGGGCGCGAACCAGCGCTTCTCGTAATATTCGCGGTAATTGGGCAGGAAGCTTTTCGGGATCACGCCGAGCACCGTGCCGCGCGAGACGATCACCGCGGTGTTGTAGAGCCGCCCATTGCGCAGCAGCGGCACGCCGAGCACGAGCACGGGGCTCAGCCTGGCGCTCCCCGCCACCACGCGCGCCAGCGCCGCCTCGACCGCGTGGCGGAACCCGTCCTGCAGATGCAGATCGTCGACCGCGTAGGAGGAGAGGTTGAGCTCGGGATAGACCAGCAGGTCGACATGCGCGTCGTGCGCCGCTCTCGCCAGCGCCAGCGCGGCCTCGGCATTGGCGGCGGGATCGCCCACGGTCGCGATCGGCGTCGCGGCGGCGACGCGCACCAGCCCGTGCGTATGGATCGAGGAAAACCGCGTCTTGCCCACTCGTCGCTCCATCCGGTGCCCGATCCGGCCCTTACCGCGTTGTGCTCTGCTGTGCGACACCCGACATCGGGTCGCCAGAAGGAGAATGCGGTGAGCGTAGCGTTCCGTCGCGACAGCGACGAAGAGGTCAAGGAACCCAAGTTCGAACTGCCGCTGCCCAGCGGCCCCAATCTGGTGACGCCCAGCGGCCTCGCCGCGATTGAGGCCAAGGTCGCCGCGCTCGAGGCGATCGATGCCGCGCCGCTCGCCGAGGACGATCGCGCCGAGCATCTGCGCACGCTGCGCTACTGGCGCACGCGGCTTGCGACCGCGCAGCCCGCCCCGCCGCCGCCCGCGGGCGAAGTCGCGTTCGGATCGCGCGTCGTCTTCACGCTCGGCGGCGATACGCGCACGATCGACATCGTCGGCGACGACGAGGCCGACCCCGCCGCGGGCCGCATCGCCTTCTCCGCCCCGCTCGCCCGCGCGCTGATCGGTGGCTATGCGGGCGAGCGCATCGATTTCGGCGGCAAGGACGAGGCGATCGAGGTGGTATCGACCGAGGCGAT
>CAXTVK010000209.1:0-2831 GCA_964247655.1 uncultured Sphingomonadaceae bacterium
GGGTCGAGCTTGCCCGTCGACGCCAGATGCGGGCCGCGGCACATATCGAAGAATTTTCCCGCGCGGTAGACCGTGAGCTGCTCGCCTTCGGGAAGTTCGGCGGCCCATTCGGCCTTGAACGTCTCGCCCTGCTCGCGCCACGCGTCGATCAGGTCGGCACGCGCCCACACCTCGCGGACGAGCGGCTCGTCGCGCGCGATGATCCTGCGCATCTCGGCCTCGATCGCGGGCAAGTCCTCTTCCGTGAACGGGCGGTCCTTGGGCGCGAAGTCGTAATAGAAGCCGTCGTCCGTGGACGGACCGAAGGTGATCTGCGTCGCGGGAAACAGGTTCTGCACCGCCTCCGCCAGGATATGCGCATAATCGTGACGGACGAGTTCGAGCGCGTCCTTCTCGTCGCGCGCGGTGACCAGCGCGAGCTGCGCATCGGCGTCGAGCGGGCGCATGATGTCGCGCAGTTCGCCGTCGACCTTCGCCGCGATCGCCGCCTTGGCGAGACCCGGGCCTATGGCCGCCGCGATGTCCGCCGGGGTCGTCCCGGGCGCTACCTCGCGGACGGAACCGTCGGGCAGCGTGATCTTGAGCATCGCGGACATGGGTTTGGGTATTTCCTACGGGTTGGAAGCCGCGCTTATGTACGGCCCCGGTGCGGGCGTGCAACCCAAGTCGGACCTCCTCTGTTTCGTCATCCCGGACTTGATCCGGGATCCCGCTTCTTCTTCGACGCAGCAAAGGTAGAAGCGGGGCCACGGCTCGAGGCCGGGGTGACGGGCGTGCTACGCCACCGCCACCACCCCCGCGAACAGGAAATGGCCGCCCGCGTCGAAATCATAGCCGACTACGATCGACGCCGCGGGCGCGCAGGCGCGGCAGGTCGCGGTCGGCGTGGTGACGAGCACGCGGAGATTGCCCGCCGGCGTCTTGCCCAGCGCGATATCGCCCGGCGGCACCGGAAACGCGTCGGGATTGTTGGCGATCATGGATTTGTAATCGGCGCGGCTCTTGTCGCCGGTGGTGAGCTGATAGGCGTCGACGTCGATCGGATCGCCGCTCGCGGGCACCAGCATCGTGCCGAAATTGGTGTTGGCGCGGAACGGATAGGCGATGCTCGCGATGCCGACCGGCCCCGCCTGCTTCCAGCCCGAGACATAGCCCGGGCTGTCCGCCGCGATCAGCCGCTGCGTGAACGCGATCGACCCCGCCGATGCGCCGCCCTTGCGCATTTGATCGACTAGGCAATCGTCCACCGCGTGCGCATCGGCCTTGCCGCGGCACGCGTCGAGCCCCGCGCCCGACCACACCGCCTCGGGCCCGAGCGCGGCGGTCAGCTTCTCGGGCGCAACGCCGGTCGGCGGCGCATAGGTGAAGCCGACCAGCACCTCGCTGTGGATCACGCGCCCGCCCCTGGTGACGACGACCGTCGCGGGCTCGTTCGCGCGCGGCCGCTGGATCACGTAGACATAGCCGGCGTTGGCGAAGCGGAAGCCGCCGCGCGTGCCGACGATCTCCGAGCCGCCGGTCAGCCGCAGCGTCGGCTTGCTGGTCTGTTCGCCACCGGGGAGACGCGTGACGGCGCCGCGCCTGGAAAAATCGAAGCTTTGGTAGACCAACCCCTGCGGCGTCTCGACGACCGTGACGCTGCGCCGCGAATCGATACCGATGAAGCGCGTATGCTGCAGCCAGCGGCAATCGATCGCGGTGCCGTTCAACTGCACGCCCATGATCGTCGGCGTGGTCGCGGCATGGCCGTCGCCGAGCATCCCGGGATTGACGCCGTGGACGTTGCCGACGTCCTTGCCGTTTTGCGACAGCGACCAGTGGACCTGCCCCACACCCGGATCGGCGGGGCCGACCTGATAGGTCTGCGTATCGAAGCGTCCGGTCCGCCGATCGAGCAGCGTGATCACGCTCGCCCCTTTCTCGCCCGGCATCCCCGCGAACAGCGCGGTGGGGCCGCCGACATTGTCGCAGACGAACCAGCCGTCGCGTGCGGGGGTCGCGTTGATCCGCGTCATGCTGTCGTCGGGCCCGGCCGCGGGCGCGGGGCCTGCGACGATCAGGCCGACGAGCGAGACGAGGGCGGCAAGTCGGATCATCGGCGCTCCAGTTCGGATCGTCTCCGTTACGGATAGGCTGGTGAACGCGCCATGACGCGACTTGGGTTCCGCGGGGTTTACCGTCGCGGCAAAGCGTTCCCCGGCGAAGGCCGGGCCCAGGCCCCACGCTCCTCGTCGAACGCCGCGCTCGCCACAGATTACGGGCCTGGGCCCCGGCCTTCGCCGGGGAACGGATCGGTTTGCGCGGCCCGCCTTGACCGCGCCGCGACGCTCGCCTCTTGTGCCGCGACCCCATCACCGGAGCCGACGTGGCCAGACGCCTGACCCTCACCATATTGATCGCGATGATCGCGGGCGCGATCGTCGGCCTCGTGTTGCACGCGGCGCTCGTCGATCCGACGCGGGCGAGCGTCGCGGGCTATCTGACGATCCCGAGCGACCTGTTCCTGCGGCTGATCAAGATGATCATCGCGCCTTTGGTGTTCGCCACGCTGGTGACCGGCATCGCGCATATGGGCGACACCGCCGCGCTCGGCCGGATCGGCGCGAGGACATTGGGCTGGTTCGTCGGCGCATCGCTGGTGTCGCTGACGCTGGGGCTGCTGCTCGTCAATTTGCTCCAGCCCGGCGCGCACAGCGGGCTGACGCTGCCGACGACCGACAATCTCGCGCTCGATACGCACGCGTTTAACGTCCACGACTTCTTCGTCCACATCGTGCCCGCCTCGATCGTCGAGGCGATGGCGAACAACGACATCCTGCCGATCGTCGTCT
>CAXTVK010000210.1:0-2799 GCA_964247655.1 uncultured Sphingomonadaceae bacterium
CGCATGGACGTCTGGCGGCGGAATTCGTTACCGCGATGGAGCATGTCGTGGGGCCTCAGGAATCGGTCGTCCCGATCTGCATCGGACCGGAGGATGACATGGAAGGTCGACGCAATGACATTGCCGCCGCGATCCAGACGGTCGATACCGGCGACGGGGTGATCCTGCTCACCGATCTGTTCGGCGGCACGCCCTCGAATCTCGCCATCTCGCTGATGAAGGCAGAGCGCGTCGAGGTGATCGCGGGGATCAACCTGCCGATGCTGATCCGCCTCGCCAGCGCGCGGCGCACGATGAAGATCAAGGCCGCTGTCGCCGCGGCGCGCGATGCCGGCCGCAAATATATCTCGGTCGCCTCCGACCTGCTCGGCGAGGCGGCGGCGTGACCGATACGCCGGCGCCCCCCGCGCAACAGCTCAGCCAGGTCGTCAAGATTACCAACAAGCGCGGGCTGCACGCGCGCGCCAGCGCCAAGTTCGTGACGCTCGCCTCGGGCCAGAGCTGCGCGATCGAGGTCGAGAAGGAGGGCTCGAAGGTCGCCGGCACCTCGATCATGGGGCTGATGATGCTCGGCGCCGCGATGGGCGACCATGTCACGATCAGCACCGCGGGCGACGGCGCGGAGCAGGCGCTGGTGCTGCTGGTCGAGCTCGTCGAGAACAAGTTCGGCGAGGAATGACCCGTTCCCCGGCGAAAGCCGGGGCCTAGGCCCGTACTCTGTGGCGCGCGCTACGCCAGAGTATCGAGCTGAGGCCTGGACCCTGGCTTTCGCCGAGGAACCGCACCTAGGATAGCCATGCCCCGCGAGATCACCGCCTTCTCCAATCCGCTCGTCAAGCGCGTCCGCACGCTGCGCGACAAGCGCCATCGGCGTGAAGAGGGGCTGTTCATCGCCGAAGGCCTGCGCATCCTGACCGAAGCCGAAGACGCGGGCCGGATCCCGATGTGGATCTTCTACACTGCCGAGATGCGCAACCATCCGCTGGTCCAGCGCCTCGCCGGTGCGTGCGAGGCGGCGGGTGGCGAGGCGATCGAGACCAATGTCGACATCCTCCACAAGCTCTCGGGCAAGGACAATCCGCAGACCGTGCTCGGCGTCTACCACGAGTTCGACACGTCGCTGACGCGGATCGACCGATCGACCGCCGGCATCTGGATCGTCGCGCAGGCGCTGCGCGATCCGGGCAATCTCGGCACGATCCTACGCACCGGCGACGCGGTCGGCGCGGGCGGTCTGATCTTGGTGGACGACTGCGTCGATCCCTTCTCGGTCGAGGCGGTGCGCGCCTCGATGGGCGCGCTGTTCACGCAGACGATCGCGCAGGTGGACTGGGCGGCGTTCATCGACTGGCTGCGTAGCGGCCCGGGCTCGCTGGTCGCGCTCAGCCTGCGCACCGAGATCGACTATCGTGAGCCGCGCTATCCCTCGCCTACCTTCTTGCTCGTCGGCAACGAAGCCCGCGGGCTGCCCGCCGAGTATGAGGATGCCTGCGACCTGCGGGTCAAATTGCCGATGCGCGGCAAGGCCGACAGCCTCAACGCCGCGGTCGCGACCGCGGTGATGGCGTATGAGGTGGCGGGGCAACGAGGCGGATAAGGCTTTCCCCGTTCCCCGGCGAACGCCGGGGCCCAGGCCCCAGCGCGCTATCCGAGCGCCGCGTGCGCCACATGGCTCGGGCCTGGGCCCCGGCTTTCGCCGGGGAACGTCAAGCTACCCCGCCGACCCATCCACCTCGTCCGCCACCGGCCCCGCCAGCAACGCATCCGATCCGCCCCGCGCCAGCGCCTCGACGGGCAGCACCTCCTCGATCTCGCGCCCGCCGGTCTCGATGTTGAGATCGCGGAACTTGCGGCCCGTGCTCACCAGATTGCGGTCGAACGAGCCGACGAACTTGTTGTAATTCTCGACCGCCGAATTGAGCCCGCCGCCGACGCGCTTGAGATGCCCCGCCGCGACCGCGAGCCGCTCGTACATCTCCTTGCCCAGCGTCGCGATCTGGTGCGCCTGCTTGGCGAGCTTCTCCTGCCGCCAAACCGCCGCCACGGTACGCGCGATCGCCACCAGATTGGTCGGCGTCGAGAGCAGCACGCGGCGCTCGAAGGCGTAATCCCACAGCGTCGGGTCGCTCTCCAGCGCGGCGGCGAGGAAATGCTCGCCGGGGACGAACATGATGACGTAATCGGGCGCGTCGGCGAACTGGCTCCAATAGGCCTTGGCCGACAGTGCGGTGACATGCGCCTTCATCGCCGACGCATGCAGCGCGAGGAAGCGTGCGCGCTCGGCCTCGTCGCCCGCGCCGTAGGCGTCCTGGTAGGCGTTGAGCGACACCTTGGCATCGACCACCAGCGAGCGCTGCCCGCCGGGCACGCGGATCACCGCGTCGGGGCGCATCCGGCCGTCCTCGGTGTCGACCGAGACCTCCATCGCGAAATCGGTGTGCTCGGCAAGCCCACAGGTTTCGAGCACGTTGCGCAGCTGCTGCTCGCCCCAGCGGCCGCGCGCCTTGGGGGCCGCACGCAGCGCGTTGACCAGCTTGGCGGCCTCGCCGCGCACCGCCTCCTGCCCGTCGCGCATCGCCGAGATCAGCCCGGTGAGGTTGCCATACGCCTCGGTGCGCTCCTTCTCGACCTTGCCGACGCTCTCCTCGTAGCGCTTGAGCGTGGTCTCGACGGGCGACAGCAGCGCCTTCAGGCGCTCGCCGCTCTTCTCGTCGGCCTGCCGGAATCGCTGGTCGGCGCGCTCCAGAAACGCCTTCTGCGCCTCGCCGAGCAGCTTGCCGCCGATCTCGCTGAACTGCG
>CAXTVK010000211.1:0-2782 GCA_964247655.1 uncultured Sphingomonadaceae bacterium
AGGGGCTGCTCGACTTCGCGCAGAGCCGGTTCGGCAATTTCAAGCTGCAGGCGCGGCTGCTCACCCCCGGCGCGATCGCGCCCAATCTCGCGGGCCGCAACGTCGCGGTCACCGCCGCGCTCGACGGCCCGTTCGCGACGCCGAGCATCGCCTACACGCTCTCCGCCGATGCGATCTCGTTCGGCGCCAACGGCATCGAGGGGCTGGTCGCCGAGGGCAATGCGACGATCGGCCAGAAGATCCTCGTGCCGATCCACGCGACCGCGCTCCGAGTCACCGGACTCAATGCGGCGGCCGGCGGGCTGGTCACCAACCTCAAGGTCGACGGCGACATCGCCTATTCGAACGGCCAGGTCTTCTCGGACAACCTCCACCTGCGATCGGACCGGATCGACGCCACCGCGCTCGTCCTCGCAGATCTCAAGAGCGGGACCTATACGGGTGCGCTCAAGGGCCGGGTCAACGACTACGACGTCAACGGGCTGGGGCGGATCAACCTTGTCACCGATGCCAAGCTGGTCACCGCGCCCGGCGGCGGCTTCGGGATCAAGGGCCATGTCCGCGTCGTCACCAAGAAGATCACCAACGCCAGCTTGGCGCAGCAGCTCGGCGGCAACGCGCTGATCACCGCCGACGTCGGCTACTATCCCAAGGGCGGCGCGACCGTCGCCAATCTGCGGATGACCGCTCCCGATCTGCGCATCACCGACGGTGCGGGCAGTTACGACCTCGCCAACGGCGCGATCCGCTTCCGCGCGGACGCCTGGTCGCGCACCTATGGTCCGGCGAACGTCGTCGCCACCGGCACGATCGCCAATCCCGTCGTCGTGCTCAAGGCCGCGCATCCGGGCGTCGGCATCGGGCTCGCCAATCTCAACGCGACGCTGACCGGATCGGCGGCGGGCTATCTGGTGCGCGCGAGCGGCGGATCGGATTACGGCCCCTTCACCGCCGACGTGCTCGTGCGCGCCGGTAAGGGTCCGCTCGCGGTCGATATCCACAAACTGCTGATCGCGGGCATCGGCGTCCACGGCAGCATCGTCCAGACCGCGGCGGGGCCGTTCGCGGGGACATTGTTCGTCGCGGGCTCCGGCCTGAACGGTCAGGTCGCGCTGGCGGCGGCGGGCAAGAACCAGAAGGCCGACGTCGCGCTCACCGCGAACGGCGCCAAGCTGCCCGGCAAGACGCCGATCACGATCGGATCGGGGCTGGTCCGCGTGACGCTGGTGATGCTGCCGGGCGGCGTCTCGGTCAACGGATCGGCCGCGCTGGTCGACGTGCGCTCTGGCGCGCTGCTGCTCCGCTCGGCGCGCGCCAAGATCGATTACGTCGGCGGGCGCGGACAGGCGGCGCTGACCGCGTCGGGCACCAGCGGCGTGCCGTTCGATGTCGCAGCCCAAGCCGCGTTCACGCCGAACCGCATCCTCGCCAACCTGCGCGGATCAGCCAACGGCATCGCCTTCCATCTCGCGCAGCCCGCGATCGTGACCAAGCAGGGCCGCGACTATGTCCTTGCACCCGCGACGCTCGTGCTTCCGCAAGGCAGCGTCGATCTCTCCGGCCGCTACGGCGCGACGATCGAAGCGCACGCCAAGCTCAACGGCATGGACCTGTCGATCGCGCAGGCCTTCGCGCCCACATTGGGTCTCGGTGGCCGGGCCACCGGCACCGTCGATCTCTCGATGCACGGCACGGCGATCCCCGACGCGCGCGTCCGGCTCGACATCGCGGGCTTCACGCGGACCGGCGCGCTGGTCGTCTCCGATCCGGTCGACATCGCGATGCTCGGCACGCTCAACTCGGGCGGCGGCGCGGTCAACGCGTTGATCCGGCGCGGCGGCGGCGACATCGGCCGCATCCAGGTCCGCATCGGCCCGGTCGCGAGCACGTCCGCCTTGCTGCAGGCCTCGATCAGCGGCGGCATCCGCTACAACGGCCCCGCCGAAGTGCTGTGGACGCTGACCGGCATCGGCGGCCAGACGCTCGCCGGCCCGATCGCGATCGGCGCAGACTTCTCGGGCCATGTCGGCGCGCCGCAGGTGACGGGCGTGATCCGCGCCAACCAGCTACGCTACGAGAACAGCACCACCGGCACGACGATCACCGACATCGGCATCGACGGGCGCTTCACCCAGTCGCAATTCCAGCTCGCCCGCTTCTCGGGGAAAGCCGGGCCGGGCACGGTGCAGGCCTCGGGCAGCGTCGGCTTTGCCGCCGACAGCGGCTTCCCGATCGATATCACCGCGACGCTCGATCACGCGCAGCTCGCGCATTCGGACTCGATCGGCGCGACCGTCTCGGGCTCGATCGCGGTGGCCAACAGCAAGGGGGCGGGCGGCCTGATCAAGGGCGACCTCACCCTGCAGGAGCTGCGCTACGCGATCCCCAAGATGAAGGCGGCCGACGTCTCCGATCTCACCGGCGTCCGCCGCAAGGGCGCGACGCCGCAGCAGGTTGCCGCCGCCGCCGGCCCCGCACCGAGCAACTGGAAGCTCGATCTGGGGATCAAGGCCGAGAACAAGCTGTTCGTCTCGGGCATGGGGCTCGAATCCGAATGGAGCACGCACATGCACGTCGGCGGCACCGCGGTCGCGCCCAGCGTGGTCGGCAAGCTGCAGGTCGTGCGCGGCACGTACAGCTTCTCGGGGCGCCGGCTCGAACTCGCCGACACCAGCACGGTGCAGTTCAACGGGCCGCTGCTCGATCCCGATCTCAACATCTCGGCGACGACGACGGTCGAGGGCGTCACCGCGATCATCAACATCGGCGGCAATGCCGAGCA
>CAXTVK010000212.1:0-2773 GCA_964247655.1 uncultured Sphingomonadaceae bacterium
GGCGATGTCGGCGCGGTCGCCGTCCATGCTGAACACGCTCTCGGTGACGATCAGCCGCGGCGCCGGCGTGTCGCGGTGCTCTGCGAGCAGCGCCGCGAGATGGTCGAGATCATTGTGGCGGAAGCGGATCTGGCGGCGGCCCGCCGAGCCCGCATGCAGGCTGGCGTGGATCAGCGCATCGACGAACAGCAGCGTGTCGGGCGCGGCGCGTACCAGCGCCGCGAGCACCGCCGCGTTGCACTGCCAGCCCGACGGGAACAGCAGCGCCGCCTGCGCCCCCTTGAACGCCGCGATCTTCGCTTCGAGCGTCAGATGCGCATCGTGCGTGCCCGTCACCAGCCGCGACGCGCCCGCCCCCGCGCCGTAACGCGCGCCCCATTCGGCTGCGCGCTCGGCGAGCAGCGGGTGGCGCGCGAGCCCGAGATAGTCGTTGCTCGAAAAATCGACCAGCGTCGCGCCGCCGCGTGCCACCCGGCCACCCGCCTGCATCGCGGTCGCGGTAAGCCGGCGACGTTCGTGGCGCGCGTCGATCCGCTCGAGCGCGGCGGCGAGATGGGTGTCGAGCGCGGCCATGATGCCGCAGCCTCTAGACCAGCCGGGCGGGTGCCGTCACCTCCCAGCGCTCAGACGGGCACCGCGGTCTTCCCGTTCGATCCGTAATGATGCCACGCGAAGATCGCCGCCGCGCCGCGATAGGGTTTCCAGCGTTCCGCCAGTTCGCGGGTGAGCTTTTCGCTGGGACGCTCGGGCAGCCCCAATATGCGCCCCGTCTCGATCTGCACCGCGAGATCGCCCGCCGGCCAGATGTCCGGCCGCCCTTCTGCGAACAGCAGGTAGATTTCGGCGGACCAGCGCCCGATCCCCTTGATCCGCACGAGCTCGGCGACCGCCTCCTCGTCGTCGGCGGGCAGGTTGGCGAGATCGAGCTCGCCGCGCGTCACCAGCCCGGCGAGGCTGCGCGCATAGCCGCTCTTCTGCCGCGACAGCCCGCAGGCGCGCAGTTCCTCGTCGGTGGCGGCGGTGATCTTCGCCGGATCGTGGATGTCGCCCATCGCCGCCTCGAGCTTGGCGAACACCGCGGCGGCCGACGCGACGCTCACCTGCTGGCCCACGATCGTGCGCAGCAGCGTCGCATAGCCGCGCTGCGAGACGCGTGGGCTCGGCATGCCGACACGTTCGACCCCGCGCGCGAAGGCGGGCTCGATGAGGCACAACGCCTCGATGGCGGCAGTCAGCTGGTCGGCGGGCAGGCCCATGAGCGTGGCGATCCTCTTGCGTTTCTCGGGCGTATCGGCTTTGGGCCTTAGCCGAAACGCCTGTCGTCCGGAGAGAAATTCGATGCCCAAGCTGATCGTCGTCACGCGCGAGGGGGATGAGACCGTTTTCGAAGGCGAGAACGGCCTGTCGGTTATGGAAGTAATCCGCGACAACGGCGTCGACGAGCTGCTCGCGCTGTGCGGCGGCTGCTGCTCGTGCGCGACGTGTCACGTCTATGTCGACGACGCGTTCGCCGACCGGCTGCCCGCGATGAGCGAGGACGAGAACGACCTGCTCGACAGCTCGGACTATCGCACCGAAGCCTCGCGCCTGTCGTGCCAGATTCCGTTCGGCGACGCGCTCGACGGCATCAAGGTGACGATCGCCCCGGAAGATTGAGCTTCTCGATCCTCCCCGACTTTCGTCGGGGAGGGGGACCGCCGCCGCAGGCGGTGGTGGAGGGGCAGGCGCGGCGCATTTCCCCTCCACCACCCTGCGGGTGGTCCCCCTCCCCGAGTAAACTCGGGGAGGATCAGGTGTTCACCGCCCGCGTCGCCGCGGCATACAGCGCCACCGCCGCCGCGTTGGAGATGTTGAGGCTCTCGATCTTCGGCGAGATCGGCAGCTTGGCGAGCACGTCGCAATGCGCCTGCGTGTTCTGCCGCATGCCTTCGCCCTCGGCGCCAAGCACCAGCGCGATCTTGCCCGGCTGCATCGCATCCTGCAGCAGCACGTCGGTATGCCCGGTCAGCCCGACGCGCCAGTAGCCGGCGTCCGCCATCTCATCCAGCGCGCGCGACAGATTGACGACGCGGATCCATGGCAGCGTCTCCAGCGCCCCGCTCGCGGCTCTCGCCAGCGCCCCCGATTCGGGCGGCGAGTGGCGGTCCTGCGTCACGATGCCGAGCGCGTCGAACGCCACCGCCGAGCGCAGCACCGCGCCCACATTGTGCGGATCGGTGACCTGATCGAGCACCACGATCGGGCGGCGATCGGCGGGATCGACCGCGAGCTCGAACAGCTCGTCGAGCCATTTGTCGGGCAGCGGATCGGTCTCGAGCACCAGCCCCTGGTGCGGCGCGTCGCTCGGCACCATCCGGCCGAGATCGGCGGCCTCGGCATATTGCACCGCCAGGATCGACGGCGCGAGGCCGAGTGCTGCGATCGCCTCGTGCGTGCCCCACAGCTTACGCAGCGTGCGCTCGGGGTTGGCGAGGGCGGCGGTGACGGCGTGGCGTCCCCACAGGCGGGTGCGGCCCCCCGAGGGGGCGCCGGAGGGGCGATGACCTTTGCGCATGATCTGCGCGCTCTTCCACGCGGGTGCGCCTGAGGCAACCCCCGCCGCATCACGACGCACGTCATGTTGACAGGCTTCGCCCCATTCGCCATGGAGCCGCCTCGCCCCGGCGGCCAGCGGCTGGAAGGGTGGCCGAGTGGTTAAAGGCAGCAGACTGTAAATCTGCCCGTGCAAGCGTACGCTGGTTCGAATCCAGCCCCTTCCACCACCGCCGGGGCG
>CAXTVK010000213.1:0-2715 GCA_964247655.1 uncultured Sphingomonadaceae bacterium
CCGATGACCCAGCCCACCGCCCCCGCCGAACCCTCGCTCGATCGCCGCGTCTTCCTCGGTCTGTGCGCCTCCGCCGCGGTTGCGGTGGTCGCCTGGCGGCTGCTCGACCGGGGCGACGCGGCGGCGGTCGCGGCCACGCCCGCCAGCTTCACGCTGAGCGATGCCGAATGGCGCAAGCGCCTGTCGCCGCAGGCCTATGCGGTGCTGCGCCAGGCCTCGACCGAGCAGCCTTTCTCCAGCCCGCTCAACAACGAGCATCGCCACGGCCTGTTCGTCTGCGGCGGCTGCGCGTTGCCCGTCTTCGCCAGCCAGACCAAGTTCGACAGCGGCACCGGCTGGCCGAGCTTCTACGATCATCTGCCGCGCGCGATCGGCCAGCGATCGGACACGTCGATCGGCGAAGCGCGTACCGAAGTCCATTGCGCACGCTGTGCGGGGCATCTGGGGCATGTGTTCGACGACGGCCCCAAGCCGACGGGCCTGCGTTACTGTATGAACGGCGTCGCGATGAAGTTCGTCGCGAAGGCCTGATCCGGGCGGCTGGAGCAAGCTGCCTAGATCGGCACCGTCGTTGCGACTCCAGGCCTGATCCGGGAAAGCAATTCAGAGCTACGGGCACCGGCCTGGATTGCTTGGTCGCTGCGCGCCTCGCAATGTCGGTGGAGCCGACCTAACGCCCGATGCTTTAGATTTCGGGATCGGCATCGATCGCGGTGACGTGGACGGCTGTCACCGGCTTGCCGGCCTCGTCGGTGACGCGGATCTCCAGCCGCCGGCCATCCCATACCAGGCCGGGATCGTCGCGCAGAAGCGAACCCGCGAAGATGATCGCCTGCACGCGCGCTTCGCCGGCGTCGGCCAGTTCCTGCCCGTCCTCGTCGATCTCATGGACGTGATCGTCGATGTGGAAGAAGAAGCGCGGCACGACATATCCCCCCGAATTCATCATAACCGAACGAACGAAGCCCGTTTTGGTCGCGTCCCGCGCGTTGCTCTGCTCGCGTCCCGCTCAGGACGCCTGCATGCCCAGGTGCAGGTAACGGCCGGTGAAGTCGCCGACGTCGCGCAGCGGCGTCCAGTGCGGAATGCCGACATGACGCCGGTTCCGCACGATCAGCCCCTTCGCTTCGAGCGCCTTGAGCGTGCGGTTGACGTGCACCGCGGTCAGCCCGAGCGCGTCGCCGAGCTGCTCCTGCGTCATCGGCAGCTCATAACCATCGGCGACCGCCAGCCCCTGCGCGTCCAGCCGCACCGCGACCTCGCACAGCAGATGCGCCAGCCGTGTCTGCGCGTCGCGCCGGCCGATGTTGAGCGTCCACTCGCGTCCGATCGACGCCTCGACGAGGATCTGCACCATCACCGCATGCGCGATCGCCGGCCGCGCCAGGATCAGCTCGCGCATCGCGGCGCGCGGTATCAGGGCGACCTCGGCGCGAGTCAGCGTCTGGATGTTGTGATCGGCGACGTCGAGATGGAGGCTCTGCAGATCGAGCGCCTCGCCGGGAATATGCAGCGACACGATCTGTCTCGCGCCCTCGCCCGTGAGCTTCTGGCGATAGGCGAACCCCGAGATCAGCACCGAACAGAATTGCGGCGGGTCGCCTTCGCGGAGTAGATAGGTCGAGGGATCGAGCGTCCGCTGCGTATGCGGCAGCGCCAACAGCGCCGCACGATCATCGTCGTCGAGCGCAACCTGGCGGGACAGTTTGCGGACAAGCAACGCCAATGGTGGTTGAGGATCGAACATATTTACTCCCGCAAAATTCAGGGCGGGAGCACGTAAGACTCTCTCGGTCGCCAGCGCCCGTATAAAGGCCGGCAATTCCGCTTCCGTACCATGGACGACGCATGGTCCACTTGATCCATGTTCGACATTCGACGAATGACCAAGATTAATGGCCGGGCGCGGTAGCGCGTTCGGTCGCCGATCCGCCGTGATCTTATTGCGTCATGCGGCGCCCGTCGTCCCGCGGCGCGCCATCTCGTGCGCTCCGATTGCGGCCGGTCAGTGGACGAAGCGCGCCACCACGTCCTTGTACGAGCGCGACACCTTCACCTGCGCGCCGCTTTCCAGCACCAGGAAGCATTCGCCATTGGTGTGCGGCTTGACCTGCTTGACCAGATCGAGATTGACGATCGTCGAGCGGTGGACGCGCTGGAAACGCCGCGGATCGAGCCGCTTCTCGAGAAACTTCATCGTCTCGCGCAGGATCAGCGTGTTGTCGCCGGTGTAGATGCACATATAATCGCCCGCCGCATCGATCCGCTCGATGCTGTCGACGTCGACGCGGAAGATCTGGCCGCGATCCTTGATGTTGATGAGTTTCTCGTAGCGGTTCGACGCCGGGCCGTCGGCGGTCACGCCCTCGTCGAGCGCCTCGGCGGCCTCCGGCGCGTGCTCGACCAGCGCTTCCTTGAGGCGGCCTGCTTCCTCTGCGCCCTTGCGCTCGGACAGGCGATTGCGCACGCGGTCGAGCGTGTCGGCGAGACGATCCTCCTCGACGGGTTTCATCAGGTAATCCATCGCCTGCGCCTCGAACGCGCGGATCGCGTGATCCTGATAGGCGGTGACGAATACGAACAGCGGCGGCTCGACCTCCATCAGCCCGTTGATCACCGAGAAGCCGTCGAAGCCGGGCATCTGGATATCGAGGAAGACCAGATCGGGCTTGTGCGTCTTGATCGCGCGGATCGCCTCGCGGCCGTTGAGGCAGG
>CAXTVK010000214.1:0-2691 GCA_964247655.1 uncultured Sphingomonadaceae bacterium
GCGGCGCGAACACCGCGCTCATCTCGCCGACGACGCGGCCGAGCGTGGCGAGCAGGCTCTTCACTTCGTCGGAAGCGGCGGTGAGCGTTTCGGCCTGCGCATCGGTGGCGGCGGTGGAGCGCCTGATCGCGCCGCCCAGCGCGGCGCCGACGCCTTCGGAGGCTTCGGCGACGATCCGCCCGGTCATCGCGCCGACGCGCGCGTCGAGCCCGTCGAGCGTCGCCGAGAGGCGATCGGTGGCGAGCGCGAAGTCGCGCGCGGCGGTCGAGACATGCTCGCCGGCCTCGGCGGACATGCCGTCGCCGGCCGTGGCGGGCGCCGATGCGCTGCGCCCCATCAGCAGATCGTTGTGCCGCCGCGCCTCGACGAGCTGCTCGGCGGCGATCTGCTGCGGCGAGACCAGCACCGTCCCCGCCTCGATCCGGTCGCACAGGCGTTGCAGCCGGCGATCGAGGCTCGAATGCCAGTGGCGATCGAACACGCGCAGGATGATCGACGACAGCACGCCGCCGATCGACGTCCAGAACTTCGCGGCGGTGATGTGGAGCAGCGCCACGAGCGCGACCTGCATGTTCGCCGGGTCCGCACTCGCGCCCATCGCCTGCACCGCCTTGAGCAGCGCGGCGACGATGCCGAGGAAGGTGAAGGTCAGCCCGATCGCGACGAAGATGTTCGCCCACCACGCCAGCACGCGCGTTTCGTCGCCGAGGTGGAGAAAATAGTCTTCGGGGCGCGCTGTGGCTCTTAACGATGTCTCGTCGACATCGAGCAGCGTCCCGCGGAACTGGCGCCAGGCGTGGCGCAGACCGCTCGCTCCGGGACCGCCCGCCGACATCGCCGCATCGACCTGCGGGAACGCCACCGCGAACGCGCGCTGCGCCTCGGCGTCGTCCTCGGCGTCCGCGTCCGCGACGAAGCCGGTGACCGCGAGCCGATCCGACAATTGCCGCGAGAAGGGCGCGTAGTGGCGCCGGTAGTTGTAGACGATGATCCACGCGCACCAGCCGAGCAGCCCGAACGCGAACCACAAGGCGATATTCTCGATCGAGAACAGCGCCTCGACGCCCGCATCGATGCCGTCGAACAGCGTGTTGAAGGGGTTCATTGGGTCCTGTCGAAGCGAGGCTTACGGTGTCGCGACCTTAGCTATTGTCTCGGATCGGGCCACCTATTTCGATGCGCATCTAGCCCCTCCCCTGCAGGGGAGGGGTTGGGGTGGGGCTTGTCCGCAAGCGCTGCGTTCGTGGAGACGCCCCACCCCCGACCCCTCCCCTGAAGGGGAGGGGAGATTTGCGCCTACCGATGCCGCCGCGCGAACACCGCGAGCGCGACGCCGATAGAGACCGCCGCGCCGAGCGCGATGCCGTACGGTCCGAAGCCCGGCAGCCAGCGATCGATCGCATGGCCGAAGACATAGCCCGCGATCGTGAACGCCGGGCCCCAGACCGCCGCCGCGATCAGGTTGAGCGCCATGAACCGCGCGACGGGCACGCGCGAGGTGCCGATCGCGACCGGCGCGACCGCGCGCAGGCCGTAGGCGAAGCGGAAGAAGAGCACCGAAGCGACCGGATGGCGCTCGATCACCTTCAGCATGCGATCGAACGCCGGCCGCCTGCGCATCCGCGCGACCCAGCGGCTCTGTCGCGCATAGCGACCGAGGAAGAACCACATCTGGTCGATCAGCAGCGATCCCGCGCTCGCCGCCGCGACCGCCGCCCACAAGGGCACGAGATGGCGATGCGCGAGGAAGCCGCCGGCGATCGCGAACGGCTCGCCCTCGATCCCGGCGCCGATGAAGACCGCGGGGAGCCCGAAGCGAACGATGAGCGCATCCAATGCCATGCGCCTGCGATGGCCGGTTCGGCGCGTCCTGTCACCGGTGCCGTCACCAAAGCATCGCTAGCGCGTATCGCCATTCGGCGAAATCGCGCACCTGTTCTTCGGTTCCCCGGCGAAAGCCGGGGCCCAGAGCCACAAAGCGTGCCGCTCGAAGCTCTGGGCCCCGGCTTTCGCCGGGGAACATGGGCTTTACGGGTGGCCGCAGCATGACACCCCTATTCGCCCCGCGCCTCGCGCAGCTCCTCGATCTCCTCCTCGGTCTTGTGCTCGATACCCGCGAGTTCGTCGCGCGCGCCGGTCTTGGCGAAGACGAGTTCGTCGATCTTGAGATGCAGCGCGGCTTCGCGGCGGCGCTGCTGGTTGAGCACCATCTGCGTGAGGATGAAGCCGCCGATCGACATCGTCGAGGCGAGCGCGGTCTCGCTGCCGCCGGCGAGCATCCACAGGATGCACGCGATCAGCACCAGCAACTGCGCACCGGGATGCGCGGCGGCATCCGCCACCGATGTGGAGACGCGTCGCATCGCATGGAAGATCACTCGGATAGCGGCGCTCCTCATTCGATGACGGTGTAATCCGGGGCGGCACGGAAGGTTGCGAAAAGCCGGGATCGGATCGCCGCATCGGCGCGTTTCGCGGCGATGACAGACATTTCGACAGACGCATCGCACGCGACCGACGATCCGCATCCCATCGACGGCCATGTCAGTTTCTCGGCCGAATGGGGCGGTTATCCGCGCACGATCTTCATCCTCGACGAAGCGATCGAGCAGGCGGCGGGCCGGCGCCTCGATCGCGACGAGGCGGCGGCGTACGTCCACCAGCATATCGATCGCTTCCTCGCGATCGCCA
>CAXTVK010000215.1:0-2690 GCA_964247655.1 uncultured Sphingomonadaceae bacterium
CGGGGTGCTGGTGCTGCCGGGGAGGATTGAACTCCCGACCTCAGCCTTACCAAGGATGCGCTCTACCACTGAGCTACGGCAGCACGGCCCGCGTTCGCATCCGCTGGCGGACGGCGAGTGGCGCCTATGGAGAATGCGGGTGGCGGCGTCAAGGCGGGTTGCGGGCCGGCGGGGCGAGCGGCTAATCGCGGCGGATGGATGCCAGGACCGAACGCGACAGGCGGCTCGCCGAGGCGCTGCGCCAGAACCTCCACCGCCGCAAGGCGCAGACGCGCGCGGCGGCGCCGGCGCCCGCACCGTCATCAACACCGCCGCCGCCGGAGCCCGACGACGAGCCCTAACCAAGCGGCGCGGTCGCCTGATGCAGCCAGCGCTGCACCTCGGCGGGCACCAGCGGGCCGATTTCGGCGGCGACGCGCGCGTGATAGGCGTCGAGCCAGCCGCGCTCGTCCGCCGAGAGCAGCGACAGCTCGATCAGCCGCCGGTCGATCGGCGCGAGCGTCAGCGTGTGGAAGCGGAGCAGCGGCTTCTCGGCGCCTTCGACCGCGTGCGGCACGACCAGCACCAGATTCTCGATGCGGATGCCGTAGGCGCCAGTCTTGTAATAGCCGGGCTCGTTGGAGAGGATCATCCCCGCCTTGAGCGGCTCGTCGCCGCCCGACTGCCCGCCCGAGGGCGATGCGATGCGCTGCGGGCCTTCGTGGACGCCGAGATAGGAGCCGACGCCGTGGCCGGTGCCGTGCGCGTAATCGAGGCCGGCCGACCACAGATATTGCCGTGCCAGCGTATCGAGCTGGCCGCCGCGCGTGCCCTGCGGGAACACCGCGCGGGCGAGCGCGACATGACCTTTGAGCACGCGCGTGAAGCGGTCCTTCATCTCCGCGCTGGGCTCGCCGATCGGGATGGTGCGCGTGATGTCGGTAGTGCCGTCGACATATTGGCCGCCCGAATCGACGAGGTAGAGCGTGCCCTGCTCGATCGGGCGCACGGTCTTTTCGGAAACGCGGTAGTGGACGACCGCGCCGTTGGGGCCGGAGCCCGAGATCGTATCGAACGACAGATCCTTGAGCGCCCCCGTTTCGGCGCGGAACGCCTCGAGCTGCGCGGCGGCCGTCAACTCGTCCTGCCCGCCGGCGGCGGCGACGGTATCGACCCAGTGGAGGAATCGCGTCACCGCGGCGCCGTCGCGGACGTGCGCGGCGGTGGTGCCCGCGATCTCGGCATCGTTCTTGATCGCCTTGGGCAGCACGACCGGGTCGCGCGCCTCGACGATCGTCGCGCCGGATTGCGTCAGCCGCTCGAAGATCGCCGCCACCGCGCGATCGGGATCGACCTTCACCGTCTTGCCAGACAGATCGCCCAGCGCGCCGGCGAACGCGTCGCGCGGCTGGAGGCGGACCGCGTTGCCCAGATGCGCGGCGACGGCCTCGTCGATCTTCTCGGGATCGACGAACAGGTCGGCGGTGGCATCGCTGCGGACCAGCGCATAAGCGAGCGCGACCGGCGTGCGGCTGACGTCCTGCCCGCGCACGTTGAATGCCCAGGCGATCGAATCGAGCGCCGAGAGCACGACCGCGTCGGCACCCTCGGCGGTCAGCCAGTCGGCGATGTCCTGCCGCTTGGCGGCGGCCGACTGCCCCGCGAGCGCATCGGGCTGCACGACCAGCCGCGCGTCCGAGCGTTCGGGCTGATCGGGCCAGATCGCATCGATCGGGTTGGTCTCGACCGCGACCAGCTCGGCGCCGCGCGCAGCGAGCGCCTTGGCGGCGGCGGTCACCCAGCCCTTGGTGTGCAGCCACGGATCGTAGCCGATCCGCCCGCCCTGCGGCGCATGCGCCTTGAGCCAGGCGGCGATCGAGGTGTCGGGCACCGACTGGTAGCTCCACTGATCCGCCGAGACCTGCTCGCGCACCTGCAGCGTATAGCGCCCGTCGACGAAGATCGCCGCCTCCTCGGAGAGCACCACGGCGCTGCCCGCCGACCCTTCGAAACCGGTGAGCCAGGCGAGCCGCTGCGCATAGGCGCCGACATATTCGCTCATATGCTCGTCGGTGAGCGGGACGACGAAGCCGTCGAGACGGCGGCGGGCGAGTTCGTCGCGGAGGGCGGCGAGGCGGTCTGCATAGGTCGACATTGCGCTAGGATACGCGCGTTCGCGGCGCCACGCAAAGCGCGGCGATCGCGGCGCGACCATCCCGCTATGTTTCCACGGAAACTTCGCCTAATCTGCGGCGCGCGGTCGATCGTCCCGGACGATCCGTCGCGGCCAGGATAAGGACGAGGATGGCGAGACAGGACGATCTCAGGGTGCTCGTGATCGACGATTCCCTGACGATCCGCGCGATGATCGAGCAGATCTTGTCGGGTCAGCCGCATTGCAGCGTCGTCGGCATCGCCTCGGACGTCGCCACCGCGCGGATGCTGATGGAGCGCGAGCGGCCCAACGTCGTCACGCTCGACCTGATGATGCCCGGCATCGGCGGCCTCGCCTTCCTCGACGAACTGGCGAGCCGCGCGCACTGCCCGATCGTCGTCGTGTCCTCGACCACCAAGGACGGCACCCCCGAAGCCGACGAAGCGCTCGCCCGCGGCGCCGACGCCTGTTTCGACAAGGCCAGGATCGTATCCGCCGCGCCCGCCTTCCTCGCGCTGCTCAAGAAGACCGCGCGCAAGCCGATGTCGAAACCCGA
>CAXTVK010000216.1:0-2671 GCA_964247655.1 uncultured Sphingomonadaceae bacterium
CTGATGGGGCATCACGACGCGTTCCTCGCGCCCGCCACCGCCAACGGCAAGAACATCGCGCCGCGCGTCGCAGCCCTGCTCGACGTGATGCAGATCAGCGAGATCCTCTCGGTCGAGGACGAGCGCACTTTTACGCGCCCGATCTATGCCGGGAACGCGATCGCCACGGTCAAATCGGGCGAGGCCAAGCTGGTCATCACCGTCCGCGCGACCGGCTTCGAGAAGGCCGCGCGCGAGGGCGGTTCGGGCACGATCGAGGCGATCTCGGCAACGGGCGAGGCCAATGGCTCGTCGTTCGTCGGCGCCGAGATCAGCAAGTCCGAGCGCCCCGAGCTGACCTCCGCAAAGATCATCGTCTCGGGCGGGCGGGCGCTGCAAAACAGCGAGAACTTCCATTCGATCATCGAGCCGCTCGCCGACAAGCTCGGCGCGGGCGTCGGCGCGTCGCGCGCGGCGGTCGATGCGGGCTACGTCCCCAACGACTATCAGGTCGGCCAGACCGGCAAGATCGTGGCGCCCGAAGTCTATGTCGCGGTCGGCATCTCGGGCGCGATCCAGCATCTCGCGGGGATGAAGGACTCGAAGACGATCATCGCGATCAACAAGGACGAGGACGCGCCGATCTTCCAGGTCGCCGACATCGGGCTGGTCGGCGATCTGTTCAAGATCGTGCCGGAACTGACGAGCAAGCTCTGATCCTAGACTGTTCCCCGGCGAAAGTCGGGGTTCAGAGCGCCAATCGACAGCGTCTGCAACCCTGGGCCCCGGCGTGCGCCGGGGAACGACGTGTCTGAAACCTCGTCCGTCGTCGTCCGTTGAGGAATGACATGGACGAGGAATAGACGATGGCGACGAACAAACCCGGCGGCGAGACCAAGGATGACGGCACCCCGCGGCCGGTCGACGATCGCCAGGCGGTGAAGAACCAGTCGAGCGTCAAGCCCGAGGACTATCCCGCCCCTGCCGGCGGCCCACCGGACCAAACGCGCAAACGCTGATTGACGCATGATCTGCCGCCGCCTGACGATCACCGGTCGCGTGCAAAACGTCTGGTATCGCGACTGGCTCGTCGAGCAGGCGCGGGCGATAGGCGTCGTCGGCTGGGTCCGCAACCGTGCCGACGGCAGCGTCGAGGCGGTGGTTTCGGGACCTCGCGAGACGATCGACGCGGTCGTTGCCAAGGCGCGGCAGGGCTCGCCGGCGTCGCACGTGGCGGATGTCGTCGTCGAGGAGGTGGCGGCGCAGGCGTTCGAGGGCTTCGAGAAGCGGGCGACGGCATAGGGCTTCTCCCTTTCCAGTCACTGCGCGGCGCGAAGCGACGAAGCAATCCAAGCCCGGCGCTCGTAGCTCTGGATCGCTTCGCTACGCTCGCAACGACGGCTCTACCGACTCGCCCACTGCAGCACTGCGAACCCTGCGACCGCACTCAGTGCCGACCCGGCTAGCACGCCGACCTTGACCTCTTCGACCAGCGCCGGATCGGCGAACGCCAGCCCGCCGATGAACAGGCTCATCGTGAAGCCGATCCCAGCAAGCAGCGCGACGCCGTAGAGCTGCCACCAGCCCGCACCCTCGGGCCGCTGCGCGATCCCCAGCGCGACCGCACCGCGCATCGCGCCGAAGATGCCGAGCTGCTTGCCCACGAACAGCCCCGCCGCGACGCCGAGCGGGAGCGGCGCCCAGAACGGCGCTGCGCCCAGCGCGACGCCGGCGTTGGCGAAGCCGAAGATCGGCAGGATCGCATAGCTCACCCAGGGCGACAGCGCGTGCTCGAGCCGTTCGAGCGGACCGTGGCCGTCGTCGCCGAGCGGGATGAACAGCGCGGCGAGCACCCCCGCGACGGTCGCGTGCACACCCGAGTTGAGCACCGCGATCCACAATAGCGCGGCGAGCAACAGATACGGCCACAGCATGGGCACTCCGCGTCGGTTGAGCAGCAGCAGCGCGACCAGCACCGCGGCCGCGCCGCCCAGCGCCATGAGGTTCAGCCCGCTGGTATAGACCAGCGCGATGATCGCGACCGCGCCGATGTCGTCGACGATCGCCACCGTCGTCAGGAAGAGTTTGAGCGAAGCCGGGACCCTCGGCCCCGCCAGCGCGAGCACGCCGATCGCGAAGGCGATGTCGGTCGCCGACGGGATCGCCCAGCCGTGCCGAAACGGCGGTTCCGCTTTGGTGACCGCCAGATAGACCAGCGCGGGCACCGCCATCCCCGCGACCGCCGCGATCACCGGAAGCCGCCGCGCGGCAGGCGTCGAAAGGTCGCCGACGACGAGTTCGCGCTTCACCTCGAGCCCGACGAACAGGAAGAACAGCGCCATCAGCCCGTCGTTGATCCAGTGGAGCAGCGACAGCGGGCCGATAGTCGCGTGGAGCGCATGGTCGTAGGCGGGGCCGGCGGACGAATTGGCGACGATCAGCGCGGCGGCGGCCGCGAGCATCAGCACCACGCCCGGCGCGGCCTCGCGGGACAGCGTGTCGCGCAAGGCGAGAAAGGCACGGCGGATCATCCCGCTATTGGGCGCGGCGCGGCGGCGGGCGCAAGCTGTTCCTCCCCGAGATTTCTCGGGGAGGGGGACCGCTCGCGCAGCGAGGGGTGGAGGGGGCGGGCTGCTAGCGGGGCGGCGTTTGCGGCGTTTCCCCTCCACCACCGGCTGCGCCGGCGGTCCCC
>CAXTVK010000217.1:0-2662 GCA_964247655.1 uncultured Sphingomonadaceae bacterium
CCCGCGCAGCGACTTGACGTAGCGGTCGTTGGACGAACCGAAGATGGCCTTGGCAATGCCGCCGAGCATGGGTGTTCCTAGTCGTGAATGTGGCGGGGATATGGGCATGGCGAACCACCCCCGAAACCCCCGCGCGAGCAGGCGGTCGATCTAGGGACGGGGCAAGGGGGTGTCAATTCGGGTGGGGGGCAGTCGCGAACGGTCAGCTCGATCGTCGCCCCGGGCTCGACCCGGGGTTCCGCTTCTTCTTGGCTTGGCGCGGCGTTGGACAGACAGAAGCAGGACCCCGGCTCACGGCCGGGGCGACGGGGATGTGTCGATGTCTGGAATTGGAGGTAAGGTCCTTCCGTGTTCCCGCGAAAGCGGGAATCCAGGGCTGCGGGCGCCGTGGCCCATCACCTGGGCTCATGCCTCCGCAGGAGCACAACGACCGCCGGTTCCCTTGTAGGATTTGCGGTGGCATGAGGTCGGCCATGACCGCCGCCCCACCCCGCACGCCCCGCCCCGCTTTTTCGACACCGCCCCTATGCGCGAAGTTCGAGAAGATCGGAGCGCGCGCACGATGACCGCGATCGGCATTCTCGGCGTCACCGGACGCATGGGCCGCGCGATCGACGGCGTCGCGCAAAGCCTCGGCGCCACGATCGCGGGGGGGATCGATCGCGACGGCACGGTGCTCGGCGATCACCCCGATCTCGCGTCGCTCGCCGCCGCTGCCGACGTGCTGGTCGATTTCACCGCGCCCGATGCGCTCGCGACGCATCTCGATGCGGCGATCGCGACACAAACGCCGATCGTGATCGGCACCACCGGGCTCGAGCCCGCGCACCATGCGCTGATCGACGCGGCGGCCGCGCAAATTCCGCTGATCCAGACGTTCAACACCTCGCTCGGCGTCAACCTGTTGCGCGGGCTGGTCGAGGAGGCCGCGCGCAGGCTCGGCACCGACTGGGACATCGACATCGTCGAGATGCACCACCGCGACAAGCTCGACACGCCGTCGGGCACCGCGCTGCTGCTCGGCGCGTCGGCGGCGAGCGGGCGCGGCGGCAAATTGTTCGATCTCAGCCGCTTCGACCGGATGCAGAAGGGCCCGCATCCGCGAGAGGAAGGCGGCATCTACTACGCCTCGCTGCGCGGCGGATCGGTCGCGGGCGACCATATGGTGATCTTCGCGGGCGACGGCGAACGCATCGAACTCGGCCACCGCGCCGAAAGCCGCGCGATCTTCGCCAAGGGTGCGGTCAGGGCGGCGCTGTGGCTCGCCGAGGCCGAGCGGCCGGCGGGGCGCTATACGATGGCGGACGTGCTGGGGTTGACGTGAACACCGCTCGCCCCCTCCCCGTTCGCACTGAGCGCAGTCGAAGTGCGTGTTGCGGGCGGTGCGTTTGGAGCATGTCCTTCGACTTCGCTCAGGACGAACGGATTTTGGGCGTGGACGTCAGATGAAGAAAGCCGACGTCTTCGAATTCTACCGCCGGCTCGCCGAGGCCGATCCCGCGCCCGAGACCGAGCTCGAATGGAAGAACCCGTACACGCTGCTCGTCGCGGTCGCGCTCTCGGCGCAGGCGACCGACGTCGGCGTCAACAAGGCGACCAGGCGGTTGTTCGCCGAGGTCGACACGCCCGCGGCGATGCTCGCGCTCGGCGAGGCGGGGCTGAAAGAGGACATCAAGACGATCGGCCTGTTCAACACCAAGGCCAAGGCCGTCATCGCCGCCGCGCAGATGCTCGTCGACCGCCACGGCGGCACCGTCCCCGAGGATCGCGAGGCGCTGGAAGCCCTGCCCGGCGTCGGCCGCAAGACCGCCAACGTCGTGCTCAACGTCGCGTTCGGCCAGGCGACGATCGCGGTCGACACGCATATCTTCCGCGTCGGCAACCGCACCGGTCTTGCGCCCGGCAAGGATGTCCGCATCGTCGAGGACAAGCTGGTCAAGGTAACGCCCGCGATCTTCATGGGCCATGCGCATCACTGGCTGATCCTGCACGGCCGGTACGTCTGCAAGGCGCGGCGGCCCGAATGCTGGCGCTGCCCCGTCGCCGATCTCTGTCGCTACCGGCCCAAGACGGCGGCCCCGCCTGCCCCGGCGGACGCGGTGGCCGAACCCGTTGCCCGCGCGTTGTCGCAGCAACGAATGATAGGAGAGGTCACGCCATGAACCGCCAGCCGAACCGCCTGCCGAACCGCCCGCTCGCCGCCGCGCTGCTGATCGCGGCGCTCGCCGGCCCGTCGCTCGCCCGCCCGCTCAAGCCCGCGGAGGAAGCCAACATCCGGCCAGACGGCAAGCCGGTCGACTGCATCCAGCCGCACAGCATCCGCGAGACGCGCGTACGCGACGACAGCACGATCGATTTCTACATGGCCGGCGGCAGGGTCTACCGCAACAGGCTGCCGCAGAGCTGCCCCGAACTCGGCTTCGAGGAGCGCTTCGGCTACGAGACCAGCATCGACCAACTGTGCAACGTCGACATCATCCACGTCCTCCACAGCAGCGCGCCGATGCAAGGGGCGTCGTGCGGGCTCGGCTCGTTCCAGCCGATCAGCGGCGCGCCACGCTGAGGCGATACGGCGGGCGCAGCGCGGGGGGCTGGCGGGGCTTCCGCGGCTCTGCTAAGCGCCCGCTCAGGCACCCGTAGCTCAGCTGGATAGAGCGCTGCC
>CAXTVK010000218.1:0-2623 GCA_964247655.1 uncultured Sphingomonadaceae bacterium
TCTGCGGCCGGCGGCGACGAGCGATGTCGAGACAAGGCTGCCGACGGCGCACGCGGCGATCACCCAGCCCATCGGTCGAGGCGTGCCGTCGGCAAGGACGCCGACGAGCGCCGACCCGATCATGCCGCTGCCGTATTGCGTGGCGCCGACGAGCGCCGACACCGTGCCCGACCGATCGGGGAACAGCACCATCGCGCCGGTGATCGCATTGGCGATGATAAAGCCCGTCGTCGAGGCGAACGCGAACAGCGGGACCGCCAGCCCAGCAAGGCCGCCGAAGCCGGACCAGGCATCGACGGCGAGCACCAGCGCGCTCGCGGTCGCCGCCGCGGTGCCCCACCGCAATAGCCGGTCGCCGCCGAAACGGCGGACCACGCGGGCGTTGACGAGATTGGCGCCCATGATGCCGATCACGCCGGCCCCGAACAGAAGCCCGTAGAGCTTGGCCGGCACGCGGTGATAGCTGATGTAGGCGAAGGGCGATCCCGCGACGTAGGCGAACATGCCCGCGTAGAAGAATCCGCCGGCGCCCACATAGCCGAGCATCGATCGATCGCGGAGCAGCACGAGATAGCCCGCGAACGCGGCCGCGAGCGGCTGGTGGTTGCGCCGTTCGATCGGCAAGGTCTCGGGCAGGGTGAAGAGCGCGGCCAGCGTCAGCGTTCCGACGCCGACCAGCGTCCAGAAGATCGCGCGCCAACCGGCCAGCCCCAATATCTGACCGCCGACCGCAGGCCCGAGCAGCGGCGCGATCGCCATCACGGTCAACAGCGTCGACATCATCTGCGCCGCACGGTCGCCCCGATAGAGGTCGCGGACCATCGCGCGGGATAGCACGACGCTCGCGCAGGCGCCCAGCGCCTGGACGATGCGCCATCCGACCATCGCGCCGATGCTTCCGGCGAGGGCGCAGCCGGCCGAGCCGATCACGAACAGGACGAGACCGATCGCGATCGGCGCGCGACGACCGCAACGGTCGCTGATCGGACCCCATGCCAACATGCCCAGGCTGAAGCCGGTGAGATAGGCCGATACGGTCAGCTCGACCGCCCCCTGATCCGCGTGCAGCGCGGCGCCCATCGTGGGCATTGCGGGCAGATAGAGGTCGGTCGAGATCGACGCGAACCCCATCAGCGTGCTGAGGATCCCGAGCACGCGCCAGCCATGCTCGGCCGCTTCGGCGCGGACGGGGGCCAGGACCACGCCCTCGGTGATGTCCGTCATGCCGTTCGCCCCGTGCATCGGGGACGGCGGGCCGCGCGGACGAGCGGCCTGCCGTCCGTCACCTCAGCGACCGATCGTCGCCATCAGATGCGCGGGATAGCGCTCGCCCTCGACCGGGATCGCGTCGAGCGCCTCGCCGATCGCCGCGAGGTCGACCGGGGTGAGTTCGAGATCGGCCGCGGCGATGTTCTCCTCGAAGCGGCTGAGCTTGGTGGTGCCGGGGATCGGCACGATCCAGGGCTTCTGCGTGAGGATCCAGGCGAGCGCGACCTGCGCCGGCGTCGCCTGCTTCTCGTCGGCGATGCCTTTCAGGCGATCGACCAGCGCCTGGTTCTTCTCCATCGCCTCGGCCGTGAAGCGTGGCAGGCCTTTGCGGAAGTCGTTGTCCTCCAGTTTGCTGTCCTTGCTCATCGCACCGGTCAGGAAGCCCTTGCCGAGCGGGCTGTAGGCGACGAGGCCGATGCCCAATTCCTCGCAGGCGGCGAAGATGCCGTTGGTCTCCGGCCCCCGCGTCCACATTGAATATTCGTTCTGCAGCGCGGTCACCGGCTGCACGGCATGCGCCTTCCGCACCGTGGCCGCGCTGGGTTCGGACAGACCGAAATGCTTCACCTTGCCCTGCGCGATCAGTTCCTTGACCGCGCCGGCGACGTCCTCGATCGGCACGTCGGGATCGACCCGGTGCTGATAGAAAAGGTCGATCTGCTCGACCCCGAGCCGCTTGAGCGACGCGTCGGCCACCGCCTTGATCTGTTCGGGCCGGCTGTTCATGCCGGCCATCTTGCCGTCGACGATGTCGAAACCGAACTTGGTGGCGATCACGACCTGATCGCGCACCGGCCCGAGCGCCCGCCCGACGATCTCCTCGTTGGTATAGGGCCCGTAGACCTCCGCGGTGTCGAAGAAGGTCTCGCCGCGCTCGACCGCCTGGCGGATGAGCGCGACGCTTTCCGCGTCGCTCAGCGCGTGGCCGTAGCTGAAGTTGAGGCCCATGCAGCCGAAGCCGATCGCCGAGACCTCGAGGCCGCTCCGTCCGAGTTCGCGCTTCTGCATCGTTCATCTCCTGCTGCGGTGCGCCCGGAGGCGCGTCATGTGAGGCAGGAGATAGGAGGCCATGCGCTTCGAGATTAGAGCACCTATCCCGCATGCCGTTATATCGGACATTCATCAATCGCGGAGCGGTCGTGGGATGTTCGCCGTAACCCGATCAGCAGGCGGGGCCCCGCAATCCGCTCGACAGGCCCGTCGATCGACCCGGTCAATGCACAGCGTCGCCAATCGGAGGGCGTGGCAGATAGTGCCCCGCGCTGCTCGCCGTCGCCCAAGACATATCGGATTTCTGCGGCTGGTGACCCCAACGGGAATCGAACCCGTGTTTTCGCCGTGAAAGGGCGACGTC
>CAXTVK010000219.1:0-2562 GCA_964247655.1 uncultured Sphingomonadaceae bacterium
GGCTACGGCTTCGACCTGCTGTTCGTCGTCGCCGGGGCGAGCCTCGCGGCGATCCTGCTCCAGTCGCTAGCGTTGCGGCTGGGCATCGGATCGGGGCTCGATCTCGCGCAGGCGTGTCGCAGGCGCTATGGCCGCACCGCCAACATGGCGCTGTGGCTGATGGCCGAGATCGCGATCCTCGCCACCGACATCGCCGAGGTGCTCGGCGGCGCGCTCGCGATCAAGCTGCTGCTCGGGCTGCCGATGTGGGCGGGCATCCTGCTCACCGCGTTCGACATGCTGCTCGTCGTGGGGCTCAAGGGCCGCGGCTTCCGCCAGGTCGAGGCGATCGTCACCGCGCTGGTCGCGACGATCGCGGCGTGTTTCGTGATCGAACTGTGGATCGTGCCGCCCGATCTCGCAGCACTCGGCACCGGCCTGATTCCCGATCTGGGCCGGCTCGCGCAGCCGGGCGCGCTGGCGGTCGCGATCGGCATCGTCGGCGCGACCGTGATGCCGCACAATCTCTACCTACATTCGAGCATCGTCCAGACGCGCGAGATCGACGACGGCGAGCCCGCCAAGGCCCGGGCGATCCGGCTGGCGAACTGGGATTCGGGGCTCTCGCTGCTCGTCGCGGCACTGGTCAACGGCGCGATCCTCGCGCTCGCGGCGGGCGCCTTCCATCTTTCGGGCCACGCCGCCGTCCAGGGCATCGACGAGGCGTATAAGCTGCTCTCGCCGATCACCGGCGCGAAGGAGGCCGCGCTGTTCTTCGGCATCGCGCTGCTCGCCTCGGGCCAGAGCAGCACGTTTACCGGCACGATCGCGGGTCAGGTCGTGCTCGAGGGCTTCCTGCATCTCAAGATCCCCTGCTGGCAGCGCCGCGTGATCACGCGCGTGCTCGCGATCGGCCCCGCGCTGATCGGCATCGCGTGGCTGGGCGATCACGGTGTCGGGCCGATGCTGGTGGTCAGCCAGATCGTGCTGTCGCTGCAGCTTCCCTTCGCGATCTGGCCGCTGATCCGCACCGCGGGCGATCCCGGCATCATGGGCGGGCTCGCCGCTGGCCCCGCGATGCGCGCCGGCGGCTGGGCGCTGTTCGGCATCATCTCGGTCGCCAACCTCTGGCTGCTCGTCACGCTGGCGACGTGAAGCGATTGGCGTTTGCCGTGCAGGCCCCTATGCACGCGGCGATGGATGTTACCGATCTCCGCGTGGCACTGTTCAGCGGCAACTATAATTACGTCCGCGACGGCGCCAACCAGGCGCTCAACCGGCTCGTCGAATATCTGCTGCGCAAGGGCGCGGCGGTGCGCATCTACAGCCCCAAGGTGAAGCTGCCCGCCTTCGATCATGTCGGCGATCTGATCGGCGTGCCCGCGATCCCGCTGCCCGGCCGCGCCGAATACCGCCTGCCGATCCTGCTGAGCCCCGGCGTCAAGAAGGACATCCACGCCTTCGCGCCGAACATGATCCACTGCGCCTCGCCCGAGGTGCTGGGCCACGCCGCGGTCCGCTTCGCGCGCAAGAACAAGCTGCCCGTCGTCGCCTCGGTCCACACCCGGTTCGAGACCTATCCGCGCTATTATGGCTTCGCCTATACCGAGCCGCTGGTGCTCGCCTGGCTACGCCGCTTCTATCGCCGCTGCGACGCGATCTTCGCGCCCTCGGATTCGATGGCGCAGGTGCTGCGCGACCAACGGATGAACTTCGACGTCGGGATCTGGTCGCGCGGGGTCGAACGCGACGTCTTCTCGCCCGAGCGCCGCAGCCTCGAATGGCGCCGCAGCCTGGGCATCGGCGACGACGAGGTCGCGATCGGCTTCATCGGCCGTCTGGTGATGGAAAAGGGCCTCGACGTCTTCGCCGACACGATCGACGAACTGGCGCGGCGCGGGATCAAGCACCGCGTCCTCGTCGTCGGCAACGGCCCCGCGCGCGACTGGTTCGAGAAGCGCCTGCCCGAGAATGCGGTGTTCGCAGGCTTCCAGGGCGGCGCCGATCTCGGCCGCGCCGCCGCCTCGATGGACGTGCTGTTCAATCCGTCGGTCACCGAGACGTTCGGCAACGTCACGCTGGAGGCGATGGCGGCGGGCGTTCCCGTCGTCGCCGCCGATGCGACGGGCAGCCGCAGCCTCGTCGTCAGCCACGTCACCGGCGAACTGGTGCGGCCGGGCGCGATCGTCTCGTTCGCCGACGCGATCGCGCGCTATTGCAGCGAGCCCGACGTCCGCATCGCCGCAGGACAGGCGGGCCGCGAGGCGAGCGCCGCCTACGAGTGGGACAAGGTCAACGAGGCGCTGGTCGAGAGCTATCTGCGCATCGAACGCCAGCGCGAACGCGGCAGCTTCGGCACCCCCGCGCTGCAGCGCGTGCCGTGGCCGGGCAGCCGGCGCGAAAGATAGGCGGGCCTGGTCTACGCGGGCGGCGGGGCGATATCGCCGCGGCGATCGTCTCGCCCGTCGCCGCGCTGCATAAGCAGCGTCCGCGCCATGATCGCGTCCAGCTTCGCCACCATCGCCGGATCGCGCGCGGCGGGTGCGGTCAGGATCGCCTGGTCGAGCACGGTGTCGATCGGCG
>CAXTVK010000220.1:0-2533 GCA_964247655.1 uncultured Sphingomonadaceae bacterium
TCAAATTCTACGCCTCGGTCCGCCTCGACATCCGCCGCACCGGCCAGATCAAGGATCGCGACGACATCGTCGGCAACGCCACGCGCGTGAAGGTCGTCAAGAACAAGGTTGCGCCGCCGTTCAAGCAGGTCGAATTCGACATCATGTACGGCGAGGGCATCTCGAAGATCGGCGAGATCCTCGATCTCGGCGTCAAGGCGGGCATCGTCGAGAAGTCGGGCGCGTGGTTCTCCTACGATTCGACGCGGATCGGCCAGGGCCGCGAGAATTCGAAGACCTTCCTCAAGGAAAATCCCGAACTCGCCACCAAGCTCGAAAAAGCGATCCGCGCCAAGACCGACGCGGTCGCCGAGGCGCTGATGACGGGGCCGGAAGAGGACGACGATATCTGATGTGCGGGAGCGGGCGAGGCTGACGGGCGGGGGCCGAAGAGCGGCTCCGAGATGTCGACTTCGTCAAGTCCGGCAGAGATGGTCGCGATCGGGCACGCTACGGCGATCGCGAAAAGCCACGTGCTCCTGCGGAGGCAGGAGCCCAGGTGAAGTGCCACGACGCCCGAAGCTCTGGACTCCCGCCTTCGCTGGAGAACGGCTGCGCTCAAAGGTAGTACATGACGCCCGTCACCCTAGGCTCCTGCCTGCGCAAGAGCATGGTGGTATTGCGGCGCGGCGATCGAGCGCCTCGGGCGACCGACCGGCCACGCCGCTTCCGTCGCCGCGCAATGTCGGATAGCCTCGCCCGCATGCAAGCATCCGACTGGGCCGGCGCGATCGGCGAGACATGGGCCGAGGAGTGGGTGCGCACCGATCGCACCTTCGCACCGGTCGACGAGGCACTGGTCGCGACGATCGCGGCGCGGTTGGCGGGGGGCGAGGCGCCGCGCATCCTCGACGTCGGCTGCGGCGCGGGGCGGACCAGCCTGTCGCTCGCCGAGGCGCTGCCGGGCGCGCGGATCACCGGCATCGATCTGTCGCCCGCGCTGGTCGCCGCGGCGCGCGTGCGGGCAGGGGACGACGACCGCTTTCGCTTCGTCGCCACCGATGCAGGCGCCTGGGCGGACGACGAGACGTTCGATCTGATCGCCTCGCGCCACGGCGTGATGTTCTTCGACGATCCCGCAGCCGCGCTAGCGCACATCCGCACCCACGCCAGGCCCGGCGCACCGCTCGTCTTCTCGTGCTTCCGATCGCCGTCGCTCAACCCCTGGGCGTCGGGCCTCGCCAAGCTCGTCGGCGGACCGGCGCCCGATCCGCACGCGCCAGGCCCCTTCGCCTTCGCCGACGAAGCGCGCGTCGCCGGTCTGCTGACCGCCGCCGGCTGGCGCGACCCGCGCGCAATGCCGCTCGATTTCGCCTACGTCGCGGGCGCCGGCAGCGATCCGGTCGCCGACGCGACGAGCTTCTTCCTGCGCATCGGCCCAACCGCCTTCGCGATGCGCACCAGCGAAGGTGCCGAGCGCGAGCACCTGCGCGCCGGGCTCGAGGCACTGGTGCGCGACCATCTCACCGACGGCCAAGTCGTCTTTCCCGCCGCCGCCTGGATCTGGAGCGCCACCGCATGATCGTCGTCCATCATCTCGAGAACAGCCGTTCGCAGCGCATCCTCTGGCTGCTCGAGGAGCTTGGCCTCCCCTACGAGGTCAAGCGCTACGAGCGCGATCCCAAGACGATGCTCGCGCCGCCCGAGCTCAGGCGCGTCCATCCGCTCGGCAAGTCGCCGCTGGTCGAGGTCGACGGGCAGGTGCTCGCGGAGACCGGCGCGATCGTCGAATATCTGGTCGAGCGCCAGCGCCAGCTCGGCCCCGATCCGGATGCGATCGACGGCCAGACCTGGCGGCAATATGTCCATTACGCCGAGGGCTCGATGATGCCGCCGCTGCTCGCGATGCTCGTCGTCGGCCGGCTCGGGCTGCTCGGCCGCCCCGCACGCAAGCCGCTCCAGCAGATGTTCGCGGTGCACCTCAAATGGCTCGAATCCGAACTCGCCGGTCGCGACTGGTTCGCGGGCGAAGCCTTCTCGGCGGCCGACGTGATGATGAGCTTTCCGCTCGAGGCGGCGCGCAGCCGCGGCGGGCTCGACGATCGCTATCCGCGGCTGCAGGCGTGGCTCGCGCGCATCCACGAACGCCCCGGCTACTGCGCCGCGCTCGCCAAGGGCGGGCCCTATGCCTTTGCGTGAGCCGATGAGACGGCGCGCGCTGATCGGCGGCGCGCTCGCGACGGGCGCGTTGCTCGCGATGCCGTCGCTTGCCGTCGCCCCCTCCACGATCCTGCCCGGCCGCGTCGTCCCGATCGACCGGCCCGAGCGCGAGCGGAGGATCGAGCAGCTGCGCAGGCTGATGCGCGCGCAAGGAATCGCCGCGCTGCTGATCAAGCCGGGCTCGTCGTTGATCTACTTCATCGGAATCGAATGGCATCGCAGCGAGCGCGTCACCGTCGCGATCGTGCCCGCGAGCGGCGAGATCGCGATCGTCACGCCTTTCTTCGAGGCGCCCTCGGTCCGGCAGACGCTCGGCATTCCCGCCGAAATCCGC
>CAXTVK010000221.1:0-2512 GCA_964247655.1 uncultured Sphingomonadaceae bacterium
GCGCAGCTGGTCGCGCGCTGGGCGGCCTATACGCGCGACGGCGACATGGTCGGCGGCGACCTGCCCGGCTGGCTGACCACGCTGTTCCGCAGAGCCGGCGCCACCGCGCTCACCGATCGGCGCGGCGAATGCGTCTATGCCGGCTGCCCGCATTACCGCCGCTGCTTCATCGAGCGATCGGTGCGCCGCGCCGAGGAGGCCGACATCGTCATCGCCAACCACGCGCTGGTGATGCTGCTCGCCGAGCGCCGCCGCGAGGAAGGCCGCGCGCTCGGCCGGATCGTGTTCGACGAGGGGCATCATCTCTACGAGGCCGCCGACTCGACCTTCTCCGCCGCGCTGACGGGCCAGGAGGCGATCGAGCTGCGCCGCTGGATCGCCGGCCCCGAACGCGCGTCGAGAGGACGGCGGCGGGGCCTCGCTGCGCGCCTCGCCGATGTCGTCTCGTATGACGAGGCCGGCGCGCTCGCGCTCGACGGCGTGATCCAGGCGAGCGCGGCGCTGGTCGCGACCGACTGGCTGTCGCGCATCGCCGAGGGCATGCCGCTCGGGCCGGTCGAAAAGCTGCTCGGCGCGGTCCGCGCGATCACGCTGGCACGCGCGACCGCGGCGGATGCGGGCTACGGCATCGAGACCGAGGCGGCCGAGCTCGACGGCGCGACGGTCGAGGCGGCGCACGAGGCGACGGTCGCGCTCGAGGCGCTGCGGCGGCCGATGGTGGCGCTCGTCGGCCGGCTGCGCGCGGTGCTCGAAGAGGCGCCCGACTGGCTCGACGGCCCTGCGCGCGCGCGGATAGAGGGTGCCGCCGCGGGGCTCGACGTGCGCGCGCGGACGATCGCGGCGTGGCTGGGGCTGCTCGGCCGATTGGGCGGCCCGCCCGATCCCGATTACGTCGATTGGCTCGCGGTCGACCGGATCGAGGGCCGCGAGTATGATATCGGGCTGCACCGGCACTGGCTCGATCCCGGCCGGCCATTGGCGGCGACCGTGCTCGCCCCCGCGCAGGGCGTGCTCGTCACCTCGGCGACGCTCACCGGCCCCGGCGGCGACTGGCAGCGCGCCGAGACGCGCAGCGGCGCGCGCCATCTCGACACCGTCGTCGATCGCTTCGCGGCCCCAAGCCCGTTCGACTATGCGAGCGTCGCCGAGGTGCTGATCGTCACCGACATCAAGCGCGGCGACACCGCGCAGCTCGCGCACGCCTATGCGCGGCTGGTCGAGGCGAGCCGGGGCGGCACGCTCGGGCTGTTCACCGCGATCTCGCGGCTGAAGGCGGTCTATGCGCGGATCGCCGACCGGCTCGCGCGCGAAGGCCTGCCGCTCTACGCGCAGCATGTCGATCCGATCGACACCGGCACGCTGGTCGACATTTTTCGGGACGATCCGCACGCCAGCCTGCTCGGCACCGATGCGTTGAGGGATGGTATCGACGTGCCCGGTCATTCGCTGCGGTTGGTGGTGATGGAGCAGGTGCCGTGGCCGCGCCCGACCGTGCTCCATGCCGCGCGCCGCGCCGCGGGCGGCGGCACCGGCTATGATGACGAGGTGGTGCGTGCCCGGCTGGCGCAGGCGTTCGGGCGGCTGATCCGGCGCGCCGACGATGCCGGGCGCTTCGTGCTTCTTTCGTCGGCGACACCCTCGCGGCTGCTCGACGCCTTTCCGCCCGGGGTGCCGATCCGGCGCGTCACGCTCGACGAGGCGGTGGCGCGGATCGCGGCGGGCCTGCCCGGTCTTCCCTCGGGCGCCGGCATCGGGCATCAGGTGGCCGAACCGGCGAGTGGAGAGGCGGCATGAAGAGGCTCATCATCTTCCGCCATGCCAAGTCGGGCTGGGACCAGCCCGCGCTGCGCGATTTCGATCGCGCGCTCAACGACAAGGGCAAGCGCGCCGCGATCACGATGGGGCGTCACCTGCGGCAATCGGGCGTCGTGTTCGATCATGTCGTCGCCTCGCCCGCGGTGCGCGTGATCGAGTCGCTTGATGCGATGTTCGAGGGGTACGGCAAGCGGCTGACGCCCAATTGGGATCGCCGCGCCTATCTCGCGTCGGCCGCGACCTTGCTCGAGGTGGTGCAGGAGGCGCCCGAGACGACCGATGCGCTCATGCTCGCGGGGCACAATCCCGGCGTCGAGGAACTGGCGCTGCTGCTCTCGACCGACGCGGGCGAAGAGGAGATCGCCACGCGCGCCGCGCTCGGCGAGAAATACCCGACCGCCAGCGTCGCCGAGCTCCAGTTCGATGTCGCACGCTGGGCGGATGTCGGCGAGGGCGGCGGCCATCTGGTGCGCTTCGTGCGCCCACGCGATCTCGATCCGGCGCTGGGCCCCGATCGGGTGTTCTGAGTACCCTTGTTCCCCGGCGAAGGCCGGGGTCCAGGCCCGGATCATCTGGCGGACGCAGCGCCCGATAGCGAAGTGGGGCCTGGGCCCCGGCCTGCGCCGGGGAACGGCAGAAGGTCAGGCCAGCGCCTTCACGCGATCTCGATCTCGCGCGCGGCCCCGATCGGGTGTTC
>CAXTVK010000222.1:0-2512 GCA_964247655.1 uncultured Sphingomonadaceae bacterium
GCCCCTCGAGCCGCTTCCAGCGCGCGATCGCGTCGGTGGCGATCGCCTCATAGGCATGGCCGACGTGAGGGCGGCCATTGGGATAGCTGATCGCGGTGGTGATGTAATAGGGTTTGTCGGTCATCGGCGGGCGGAAGAACCTGTGTTCGGGTGAAGCGACGCGAGCAGCCCGGCAAGCTCGAAGACGGTCGTCTGCGGATCAAGCGAGAGGCGCACCGCGCTCCCGGCCAGGGCGCGCGCCTTCTCCCACGCCTGCACCGCATCGGCAAGCGGCTGCCCATCGCGACGCTTCGCCTCGGCGGCGATGCGCGTCGGCAGGCGCTCAAGGAACGCCTCGTAGCGCGGCTGCGCGGCTTTCAGCGCGAGCGACCGGGCGAGTGCCGCGCGCTCGGCATTGTCGGAGTCGCCCGAGCGCACGATCGATTCGATCGCGCGATCGAGTCCCCCGACGTCGAGCCCGGCGTAGCGGATTGCCTTGCCCGGCGCGCCGTCGCCGATCGCGGCGAGCGCTTCTATCTCGTGCGAGGCAGTCTCGGGAAGCGCCTGGGACAGCGCGGCTTTCATGTCCGGCGTCCCGAGCGGATCGAAGCGCAGCACGCGGCAGCGCGAGCGGATCGTCGGCAGCAATCGCGCGGGCGCGTGGCTGACGAGCAGGAAGATCGCATCGGCGGGCGGCTCCTCGAGCAGCTTGAGCAGCGCGTTGGCGCCCGGGCGCTCCATGTCGTCGGCGGCATCGACGACGACGATGCGGACCGGCGAAAAGCTCGGCGAGGTCGCGAACAGCCGCGACAGGCCACGGACCTGATCGACGGTGATCGAGCGCGCGACATCCTTGGTTTTCTCGCGGTACAGCCGTTCGAGCAGCATGATGTCGGGATGGCTGCCCGCCTCGATCAGCCTGGCGATGCGGTGATCGGGGGGCGTCTCGATGCCGGGCAGATCGACGCGCGGCCCGGCCGCGTCCGCAAGCAGGCGCCGCGCGGCGGCACGCGCGAAACTGCCTTTGCCGACACCCTGCGCGCCGGTGAGCAGCCACGCGTGGTGCATGCGGCCCGAGGCATGGGCGGCGAGGAAAGCGGCGGTGGGCGCGGCGTGGCCGTGGAGGATCACGAGGCGCGCCTCGTTGCCTGATCGCGCGCGAGATCCCTCAGCTGTCGCCCCTGCGCAGGCAGGGGCCCATGTATGTTCGAAGAGGCGCAAAGGCCGATAGCGTTAGAGATGGGCCCCTGCCTGCGCAAAGGCGACGGGTTTGTGGAGATCATAATTCCTCCACAGCCGCCAGCAAGCGCTCGGTCACCACTGCCGCCTCGCCGCTCGCATCGATCGTCCGATACGGCGCACCCCCCGCTGCCGCGAGTTCGGCAAAGCGCGCGGCGACGCTGACATGATATTCCGCATCGCGCCCGCCGATCCGGTCCGACCCGCCTCGGTCGCGCGCCTGGGCGCGGCGTGTCGCCTCCTCGATCGAGAGGTGGAGCAGCAGCGTCAAGTCGGGCAGCAGCCCACACGAACCGACCTCGTGCAGCACGCGCACTTGATCAAGGCCCACCGCCCCGCCCTGATAGGCAAGCGAACTGTCGAGAAAACGATCGGTCAGCACCCAGCGCCCTGCCTCCAGCGCGGGCCGGATCGTCTTCGCGACATGATCCGCGCGCGCTGCCGCGAACAGCAGAGCCTCGGCACCGGGCGTCCAGCGATCGGCGGCGCCTTCGAGCAGCAGCCGGCGGATCGCCTCCGCCCCCTCGCTGCCGCCGGGCTCGCGCGTCTCGACGACGTCGTGGCCGCGCGCACGCAGCGCCGCCGCCAGCGCGCGGACCTGGGTCGACTTGCCGACGCCCTCGCCGCCTTCCAGCGCGATGAAGCGTCCGCGCGCCATCATTCCGTGCCGCTCACAGCCAGGAAAACAGCGCCTTGATCGACGCCCAGATGCGGCCGAAGAAGCCGGCTTCCTTGACCTCGGTCTCGGCGACGAGCGGCAGCGTCTGCGGATCCTGCCCGGGCGGTGAGACGACCAGATCGGCGATGTGCTGACCGGCGGCGATCGGCGCCTTGATCGGGCCGTCATAGACCACCTTCATCGGCGGCGCGGCGCCCGGCGTATTGGCGCCCAGGATTCCGCCGATGCCGAGCGGCACGGTGATCGCGAGATCGCGCGGCGCGACCAAGCCGACCGTCGATTGCGCGCCGCCCTGCACTTGCGCCACGTCGACGCGCTTGCCCTGCGCGTAGAGCGGCTTGAGGCGCCACGAGGCGAAGCCCCAGTTCATGAACGCGATCGCCTGCTGCGCACGCTCGCCGAAGCTCTTCATGCCCGCCATCACCGCGACGAGCCGGTGCCCGCCCTGCTCGGCCGAACCCGTGAAGCCGTAGCCGGCCTCGTCGGTATGCCCGGTCTTGAGGCCGTCGGCGCCCTGCACCTTGCCGAGCAGCGGATCGCGGTTTTCCTGGCTGATGGCGTTGCCCGCCATCGTCTTGCCCCAGGTGAAATTGGGCTTGGAATAGAAGGTCTTGT
>CAXTVK010000223.1:0-2509 GCA_964247655.1 uncultured Sphingomonadaceae bacterium
CCTATGCCAAGCCGGTGTGGTTGACGCTGGGCGACGCCAAGCAGGCGGGCAAGCGTATCCTGTTCGAGGGCGCGCAGGGCATCCTCCTCGACGTCGACCACGGCACCTATCCGTTCGTCACCTCGTCGAACACGATCGCGGGCACCGCGGCGGGTGGATCGGGGATCGGCCCGGGCGGCGTCGGCTTCGTGCTCGGCATCGTCAAGGCGTACACGACGCGCGTCGGATCGGGCCCCTTCCCGACCGAACTCGACGATGCGACCGGCGAGCGGCTGGGCACGCGTGGCCACGAGTTCGGGACCGTGACGGGCCGCAAGCGCCGCTGCGGCTGGTTCGATGCGGTGCTGGTGCGGCAGGCGGCGGCGGTGTCGGGCATTTCGGGCATCGCGCTCACCAAGCTGGACGTGCTCGACGGCTTCGACGAGCTCAAGATCTGCGTCGGCTACCGGATCGGCGAACGCTCCTACGATTACCTGCCGCCGCATGCCTCCGATCAGGCGGCGGTCGAGCCCATCTACGAGACGATCGCGGGCTGGAGCGAATCGACGCAGGGGGCAAGGAGCTGGGCGGAGCTTCCGGCGGCGGCGATCAAATATATCCGCCGCGTCGAAGAACTGATCCGCTGCCCGGTGGCGCTGGTCTCGACCAGCCCCGAGCGCGACGACACGATCCTGGTAAGAGACCCGTTCTCGGATTGAGCGCAACAAAACTCCCTTCCCTGCAAGGGAGGGGTCGGGGGTGGGTCTTGGGACGCGATACGGCAGCGGTCGCAAGGTGCCGCATCCGCATCGACCAGCCTCCACCCACCCCTAACCCCTCCCTGAAGGGAGGGGAATTCCACCCATCAGCCCACCTGCGCCTTATGCAGCAGCTTCTGGTCCGCCAGCACCAGCGCGACCATCGCCTCGACCACCGGCACCGCACGGATACCGACGCACGGATCGTGGCGCCCCTTAGTGCGGATCTTCGACGCCTCGCCGCCCTGCGTGATCGTCTCGACCGGGGTGAGGATCGAGGAGGTCGGCTTCAAGGCGACGCGCAGCACCACCGGCTGCCCCGTCGCGATCCCGCCCGCGACGCCGCCCGCGTGGTTGGCGAGGAAGATCGGCTTGCCGTCCGGTCCGGGCCGCATCGGATCGGCATTGTGCTCGCCGGTCAGCCGCGCCGCCGCGAAACCGTCGCCGATCTCGACGCCCTTGACCGCGTTGATCGACATGCATGCGGCCGCCAGCTCGCTATCGAGCTTGGCGTAGATCGGTGCGCCCCAGCCCGCGGGCACGCCGTCCGCAACGCACTCGACTACCGCGCCGACCGACGATCCCGCCTTGCGCGTCGCATCGAGGATCGCTTCCCAGCGTAACGCGGCGGCGGGATCGGGGCAGAAGAAGGGGTTGGCGTCGATCTGCGCGTCGTCGTGGGCGGCGGGATCGATGCGGTCGCCGCCGAGCTCGACCAGATAGGCGCGGATGCGCACCTCGGGGATCACCAGCCGCGCGACACCGCCCGCCGCGACCCGCGCCGCAGTCTCGCGCGCCGAGGAGCGACCGCCGCCGCGCGGATCGCGGAAACCGTATTTGGCGTCATAGGCGTAGTCGGCGTGGCCGGGCCGGTAGGAGACCGCGACCTCGGAATAGTCCTTCGAGCGCTGGTCGACATTGTCGATCATCAGGCTGATCGGCGTGCCCGTCGTGCGCCCCTCGTACACGCCCGACAGGATACGCACCGCATCGGGCTCCTGTCGCTGCGTGGTGAAGCGCGAGGTGCCCGGACGGCGGCGATCGAGCCAGGGCTGGATGTCGGCTTCGCTCAGCGCCAGGCCCGGTGGGCACCCGTCCACCACCGCGCCGAGCGCCGGCCCGTGCGATTCGCCCCAGGTGGTGAAGCGGAAGAGATGGCCGAAGCTGTTGACGCTCACGCGGCAGCGAAACGCCGACCGGAATGCGCTCCCAAGCCGGCCAACATCCCCGCCACCGACAGGTCTTCGTCCAACGCGTCCCAGTGCAGGCCCGATGGTGACAGTTCCACTGCGTTCAGCAAGTCGGCGTCCGCTCCCAATAAACGCGGATACCATGCAAGCGGCATGCCGAGCGTTCGCCCGTCCGACAGATCGACCCACATCGTACAGTCGTCGAAACGGACCGCCGTCGGACTAACGAAAGTGTCCATGCCACGCTTCCTGAATTTCTTTCCGCCTGGCTCGTATGATCAAGCTGACCATCGCCAGGTCACGGCTGTTCAAGCCGTGATTGTAAGCCATCTCGATTTGGGCACCAACCCAGAATTTGGCGTCGCCTCCCTCTCCCCTCACATGGATGTGAACCGGCTCGCGCGGGCTACCCTCGAAGGAATAGAAGAAGAAGCGAAAGCCTCGTTCCCGAAAGACGACTGGCACCGCCCCCGCCTCACACCAGCGCAATATCCGGCGCGTCCTCGGCCTTCATCCCGATCACGTTGTAGCCCGCGTCGACATGGTGGATCTCGCCGGTGACGCCGCTCGCCAGATCGGAGA
>CAXTVK010000224.1:0-2452 GCA_964247655.1 uncultured Sphingomonadaceae bacterium
CGTGGGGCGAGGGTGCCACCACGCTCGAGTGGACGCTGTCGTCGCCGCCGCCCTATCACCAGTTCGAGACGCTGCCGATCATCGACGCCGAGGATCTTCACGGTCGTCACTGAGATCGCGTCTCGCACTGCGCATATGCGCGAAGTTTGCTAAGATCCGCGCCCGGGACGAAGACTCGTTCCGGGCGTCGGTGATTTCGAAATGAAGGACGGTATGGCGACTGCGCCGATCGAAGCCCCGCTGCAGGGGCTGCCCGCCGAATGGCGCGACTTCCTGGCGCTGACCAAGCCGCGCGTGATGACGCTCGTCGTCTTCACCGGGCTGTGTGGGCTGCTCGCCGCACCCGGTCATCTCAACCCGGTGCTGGCCTTCACCGCGATCCTGTGCATCGCGCTGGGCGCCGGTGCCGCTGCCGCGCTCAACCAATGGTATGAGGCGGACCTCGACGCCAAGATGAAACGGACGCAGAACCGTCCGCTGCCTGCGGGCCGGATGGAGCGCCCCGCGGCGCTGCAATTCGGCGTCGGCCTTGCGGCTTTCGCCGTGATCGTGATGGGCCTTGCGCTCAACGTGCTCGCCGCGACGGTCCTGGCCGTCTCGATCCTGTTCTACGTGCTGGTCTACACCGTCTGGCTCAAGCGCCGGACGCCGCAGAACATCGTGATCGGCGGCGCGGCGGGTGCCTTCCCCGCGCTGATCGGCTGGACCGCCGTCACGGGCCATGTCGACGTGCTGCCGGTGATGCTGTTCCTGCTCGTCTTCCTGTGGACGCCGCCGCATTTCTGGGCGCTCTCGCTGTTCATCAACTCCGATTACAGCGCGGCGGGCGTGCCGATGATGTCTGTGGTCGCGGGCGCCAAGGCGACGCGGCTGCAGGCTTTGCTCTATGCGTTGCCGATGGCGGCGGTCGCGGTGGCGCCGTGGCCGCTGGGGCTCACCGGTCCGATCTACGGGATCGGCGCGACGCTGCTCAGCCTCGTCTTCCTCGCGCTGGCGGCGCGCGTCGGGTTCAGCCGCGAGACCGATCCCGCGCTGATGAAGGCCGAGCGGCATCTGTTCGCCTATTCGATCGTCTATCTGTTCGCGACCTTCGGCGTGCTCGTCGTCGACCGGCTGTGGTACGCCTGATGCCGCGACACGATCCTCTGCCCAAGGACAAGAAGCGCGGCTCGACGAGCCAGCGCCGTTTCGTCCCGCCCGACTATGTCCCGCTGCCCCTCACTGCCGAGCAGGAAGCCGAAATCCGCCGCCGCCAGCGCGCGCGCTCGATCGCGACCGCGCTGATCCTGTTCGCGCTGGTCGCTTTGTTCTACGCGATCAGCATCGCCAAGATGCTGTGACGCACGACCCCTACTCCGTTCGCACCGAGCGTAGTCGAGGTGCCGGTTACCGGGCATCGCACTTGCGGCCGGTCCCTCGACTTCGCTCGGGACGAACGGGGGATGGGGCATGCTCGCCCCTTGAGGCGTCCGCATGAACGCCGCCACCCGCAACCTCCGCACCGGCATCATCGCGGGCCTCGTCGCCTGCTTCATGGTCGGCATGGGGTTCGCCGCCGTCCCGCTCTACCGAATGTTCTGCCAGCAGACCGGCTGGGGCGGCACCGCGCGGATCGACAAGGGCGCGGTCGCTCCCGGATCGGTCGGCCGCATCGTCACTGTGCGGTTCGACGCCAACACCAACGCCAAGCTGCCGTGGAGCTTCGAGCCCGAGCAGAAGACGCAGCGCGTCGCGATCGGCGCGCGGCAGATCGCTTTCTTCGACGCGACCAACCTCTCGGGCAAGACGGTCACGGGCTCGGCGGCGTTCAACATCTCGCCCGATCAGAGCGCGCAATATTTCGTCAAGGTGCAGTGCTTCTGCTTCACGCAGCAGACGCTGCAACCCGGCGAGACGCAGCGCATGCCCGTCGTCTTCTACGTCGATCCCGCCTTCCTCAAGGATCGCGACAACGATCAGGTCAGCGAAATCACGCTGAGCTACACATTCTACCCGGTGGACCAAGCGCCAACCCAAGGCTAAGGTCCGCCGCGACAACGGGCCTTTCAGAGCCGTAGAGACAGGGATTGCATCCGATGGCCGGTGCCAAGAACCATGATTACCACATCCTGCCGCCCAGCCCGTGGCCGCTGCTGTGCAGCTTCTCGGCGCTGGTGCTGGCGTCCGGCTTCCTCATGTATCTGCACAACGTGCCCTACGGCGAGCTGATCGGCCCGCTGGGTTTCGCGATGCTGATCTTCTGCATGGGCAGCTGGTGGGCGGACGTGATCAAGGAAGCACATGCCGGCGATCACACGCCCGTCGTGCAGCTGCATCTGCGCTACGGGATGATCCTGTTCATCGCCTCCGAAGTGATGTTCTTCGTCGGCTGGTTCTGGGCGTTCTTCGATGCTTCGCTGTTCCCCAAGGCGGTCGACGTGGTCGGCGGCGTGTGGCCGCCCAAGGGGCTGAC
>CAXTVK010000225.1:0-2430 GCA_964247655.1 uncultured Sphingomonadaceae bacterium
CGGCTGGCGATGCCGGCCCCCATGCGGCCGAGGCCGATGATCGCGATCTGCATGTCGTTGCTTCCCGTCGTTAGGAGTTGGTCCCGAGGTACGAACCGATAGCTATTGTCATCGTCACCGCGGGCTAGACCCGGGGTCCCGCTTCTTCGGTTTCTCAAAGAAAGAAGCGGGATCCCGGATCACGTCCGGATGACGAAGGAATCTACGTCGTCACTGCTGGCTATTCGCGGCGTCGAGCGCTTTGGCCAGCGCCTCCAGCCCGGTCTTGTCGTCCTTGAGGTGGACGCGGAGCACGCGCTGGCCGCGCGAGGCGAGCACGTCGAGATCGCCGCGGGCCTGCGCCACCTGCACCGTGCCGAAGCTCGCGCGCTTGCCCGGGATCGCGATGTCCTGGCTCGGCTCGCGCGTGATCTCGAGGAAGATGCCTTCCTTGGGCCCGCCCTTGTATGCCTGCCCGGTCGAGTGGAGGAAGCGCGGGCCGAAGCCGGCGACGGTCGCGATACTGTGCGTATCCCGGACCTTGACGCGCATCGCCTCGATCGCCGCCTCGTGCGCATCGTTGCGCTCGGCATAAACGAGGAAGCCCGCGTAATCGCCGGGCTTCGCGGTGCCGAAATGCGCCTTCAGGATCGCGGTGGCGTCGCCGCCCGCTACGGCCGTGGGCGCGAAGAAGGCGAAGTCGCTATCCTCGAAGAACGCGGTTTCCGGCTCGAGCTGACCCGATGCCTCATATTTGTCGATGAGCTGGCGCGTCTGGATCTTGGCGTCCTCGACGTCGGGCTGGTCGAACGGATCGATCCCGATCACCGCGCCGGCGACCGCCGTCGCGACCTCCCAGCGGACGAACTCCTGGCCGATGTCCTCCTTGGTCTGGAGCACGATCGTGACGATCGGCTGGCCCGCGGCCTTCAGCGCATCGAGCTTGGCGTGGTCGTCGTTCATCTCGTCACCCTCGAGGTGAAGATGCACGAACAGCCGGTCGTCGCCGTAAACCGACGGGTCGCCGAGCGGCTCGAGATCGACAGGCACGATGCCCTTGCCCTGCTTGCCGGTGGATTCGGCGAGCAGTTGTTCGAGCCACGAGCCGAACGGCTTGAGCGTGGGCGATGGGACCAAAGTCAGCTTGTCGCGGCCGTGGACCGCGGCGGTGCCGATAATCGCGCCGAAGTGGACGCCGGGGTTGGAGGCGGGCGGCGCATCGGGGCCGACCGAATTGACCATCGTCTTGATCCGCTCGAACCAGGCGCCGGTGTCGATGCCGATCGCGGCGGCGGGCACCATGCCGAAGGCCGAGAGCACCGAATAGCGGCCGCCGATCGCGGGATCGCCGTAGAAGATGTGCGCGAACCCGTCCTGCTTGGCGGTCGCCTCGAGCTTCGAGCCGGGATCGGTGACCGCGACGAAGCGCGGGCCCGCCTTGCCTTCGCCCAGCGCCTGCTCGACACGCGCGAAGAAATAGGCGCGCAGCAGTTCGGGCTCCATCGTCGAGCCCGATTTGGACGACACGATGAATAGCGTGTTGGCCGGATCGATCGCATCCGCGACGGTCGCGACCTGGCCCGGATCGGTGCTGTCGAGCGCGTGCAGCTTGGGCGAGCCCTGCGCCGAACCCAGGATCCGCCTGATCACCTCGGGCCCGAGGCTGGAGCCGCCCATGCCGAGCAGGACGACATCCTTATATTGCTTGGCCTCCTGGCGCAGCTGGGTGAGCGCGGTCTCGTCGACCTGCTCGCCCTTGGCGGCGGCCAGCCAGCCGAGCCACTTGGCCTCGTCGCCGCCGGTCCACATCGACGCATCGTGCGCCCACAGCTTGCGCGACCAGCCTTGCTTGCGCGCCTTTTCGATCGTCTCCTTGACGGCCGCGGCGAGATCCTCGGGCAGATCGGCGGTCATCGTGTCGAGCTTCTTGCCGAGGAACTGCGCGCGCTTGTCGGCGACCGCGCCGTAGAGCGAATCCGCCGCATCGGCGAAGCTCTCGACGCCGCTCTCGACCAGGCTGGCGGTGGCGCCGGGCAGATCGAGCCCGAGCCGCTCGGCCTCGCTCAGGACTTTCTTGGCGCCATCGAGATCAGTGGTGATCGCCTCGGCGGTCTCGCCATGGTCGCGGAACGCGTCCATCGTCTTGGGCGGCATGGTGTTGACCGTGTCGCGGCCGATCAGCGTCTCGACATAGAGCACGTCCGAATAGCTCGGGTCCTTGGTGCCGGTCGACGCCCACAGCAGCCGTTGCACCTGCGCGCCCTTGTCGGCGAGCGCCGTCCAGCGCGGCGACGCGATAACCTCGAGATAATACTGATACGCCATCTTGGCGTTGGCGATCGCGACCTTGCCGCGCACCGCTTTCAGCGCATCGGCGTCGGCACCGCCGGCGGCGATCTTGTCGTCGATCGCCTTGTCGATCATCCCGTCGATGCGGCTGACGAAGAAGCT
>CAXTVK010000226.1:0-2413 GCA_964247655.1 uncultured Sphingomonadaceae bacterium
GCCGGCCGCCGCCCATCGCCAGCGCGGGCTGCGCGAACAGCTGCAGCAGATTGGGGCGCGGCGCCTTGAGCTCGACGTCGATCACCTGCGGTGTCACCGCGGTGATCTCGTCGATCGCGCCGAGCAGAGGCTTGAGCGGATTGCGGCTGTCGGGCGCGATCGCGGCGCGCAGTCGCCTGGCGACGGCCTCGGCATCGATCGGCGCGCGCCCGGGCGGCGGCAGATCGGGGAGGCGGAACAGCAGGCTGCGGCCGCCATCGGACACCGCCCAGCGCGCGGCGAGCCCGGGCACGATCTGCCCCGAGGCATCGAAGCGGACGAGACCCTGCCCGGTCGCGGCGAGCAGCACCCCGGCGGGCCCGCCGAGCGGATCGCGATCGGTGGCGGCGCGCCCGGTGTCGATCGCCGTACCGATCACGCCGACGTCGATCGGCCCCGCATCATGCGCATCGTGGCAGCCGCCGATCGCCGAGAGCGCGAGCAGGCAGGGCAGGAGGCGCGCGTTCGACATGCGACCGTCAGCCTAGAGCGTGATCGCCCGAGGTGGAAGCGTCGCGCGCTTCCACAGATGGCGCGAACCAGGCTGCGTTCGAACGAGCGAGGTCCGGCCGACCGTCGCGCGCCCCGGCGCCGCGATGCTCGACTTCATCAAGCATTTACCCTCTTATCCTATCCCACCGTGTCGAAGCGGGGAGATTTTCGTCATGAAGGCCGAGATTCAGGTGCGTCGCGAGGCCGAGACGCGTCGCGAGGCGCGCCAGTTCGCGCACCGCGACGGCGAGGTCGAGCCGCTGGGATCGGACAGCCTGCCCGGTGTCGTCACCGATCTGTCGCGCTCGGGCTTCCGCATGGTGGTCGACGAGCCGCTCGCGCCCGAAAGCGTGGTGTGGCTCAAGGTCGGCGGCTACGGCCCGTTCATGGCGCGCGTCGTGTGGTACGACGGCACCGCGATCGGCTGCGAGTTCGCGGGCAAGCTGCAGACCGACGTCGTCGGCAACCTGCTCGAAGGCTGATCACATCCCGCCGAGATAATCGAGCTTGCCGACGTTGACGCCCTTGTGGCGCAGGATGGCGTGCGCGATGCTGACGTGGAAGAAGAAGTTCGGCAGCGCGAAGTGGAGCAGATAGGCCTGGCCCGGAAATTCCAGCGTCTTCTCGCGCGCCTTCAGCGTTACGATCCGCGTCTCGCTGCCCTCGAACCGTTCGGCGGGCACGCCTTCCACGAACTGGATCGTCTTGGCGATGCGGTCCTGCAACTCGGCGAAGCTGGCCTCGGTGTCGGGAAAGCTCGGCCCCTCGATCTCGGCAAGCCGCGCGCCGGTGAATTTCGCGGCGTCGCAGGCCATCTGCACCTGGCGTGCCAGCGGCAGCATGTCCGGCGCGAGCCGCGCCTCGATCAGGTCCGAGGGCGCGATGCCCTGCGCCTGCGCGAATGCCTCGCCCTTGGCCAGCAGCGACGAGAGCGCGGTAAGCTGGCGGACGAAGAGCGGAACCGAGGCCTGATGCATCGAAAGCGGCATGATGATGTCCTGATCGTGAGGGGATTGCGCGTTGCCTAGCGCACCCGCCGCCGGCGCGCCATGTCGGGAACGAGCGCGGCTTGGGAAATGCCGCCTATGCTTGGCGTCGATCGCCAGGGTTCGGCGATGCGGATCATCGCCGATTCTCCGGTCGGCAAGGAAACGACCCGAAATCAATGTATCAGGTGTATGGCACGACTAATGCAGTGACGGTTTTGCGGTCGCATCGGCGATCGTCGATACGATCAACTGGAGACACGCCATGACATCATTCCATCGTTCGCTCGTCGCCGCCGCGACCGGTGCCGTCCTGCTCGGCACCGCGATGCCGGCGCTCGCCGCAGGCGCGAAGCCGCTCGACGCCAAGGTGACCTACCGCGCCGCGACCGACACCTATTGCATCAACCTGACCAAGGTCGAGGGCCCCAAGCCTGGCTCGCTCTTCGCCAATGTCGAATGCAAGTCGAAGGTCGATTGGGCCGCCGAAGGCCTGACGATCAGCCGCATCTGACGATTGCTGGCCTGTGGCGGCGTCCGGCCGCTGCAGGCTGCGCGGTCTGCCGGCAATACGGGCGCCGCTGGTGCGGGCGGCGGGACTCGAACCCGCACTCCAAGGGAAGGCGATTTTAAGTCGCCAGCGTCTACCGATTCCGCCACGCCCACATCGCGGCTTACAAAGGGCGAAGCGGGCAGGGGGTCAAGCGTTTTGGGGTGGCGAAAGCGTTCCCCGGCGAACGCCGGCGCCCAGGCCCGTAGCTCGAGGCAGGCGCGACGGATCCTGAGGTAGGTGGGGCCTGGGCTCCGGCTTTCGCCGGAGAACGGCGGCAATCCTCACGCGACGTTGAGGCGCTCGCGCATTTCCTTGCCCGGCTTGAAATAGGGCACGCGCTTGG
>CAXTVK010000227.1:0-2380 GCA_964247655.1 uncultured Sphingomonadaceae bacterium
CGATGTTCCTGGTCAAGGGCGTCAAGCTCCAGGGGATCATCACCTGGTTCGACAATTTCTCGGTGCTGCTGCGCCGCGATGGCCAGAGCCAACTCATCTACAAGCATGCGATCTCGACCGTGATGCCCGCGCACGCGATCGATCTCGCGCCGATCGAGAAGGCGTTCGCCGAGAGCAAGCGCGGCGCGCTGCTCCAAGAGATATTTCTCAACGCGGTCAAGCAGTCGAACGAGCCGGTGACGATGTTTCTCGTCAACGGCGTGATGCTGCAGGGCGAAGTCGCCGCCTACGATCTGTTCTGTCTGCTGCTGCGTCGCGACGGGCAGAGCCAGCTCGTCTACAAGCACGCGATCTCGACGGTGCAGCCGCTCCACCCCGTCAACCTCGCCGAGATCGACGGCGACGACGAAGAAGCGGAAGCCGATTGAGCGGTTTCGGACGCGAGGAATCGGACGGCATCGTCCGCGGCGCGCGCGCGATCGTGACGCTGCCCGAGATCGGACCGCATAATCGCAGCGCGGAGGCGCGGCTGGAAGAGGTGGCGGGGCTCGCCGCCGCGATCGGGCTCGACGTGGTCGAGCGCGTCGCCTTCCGTCTGCGCAGCCCCAAGGCGGCGACGCTGCTCGGCTCGGGCCAGGTCGAGCAGCTCGCCGAGGCCGCGCGCATGGCCGAGGCGGAGCTCGTCGTCGTCGATGCGACGGTGACGCCGATCCAGCAGCGCAATCTGGAAAAGGCGATCGGCACCAAGGTGATCGATCGTACCGGGCTGATCCTCGAGATCTTCGGGGAACGCGCGGCGACCGCCGAGGGGCGGCTGCAGGTCGAGCTGGCGCATCTCGATTATCAGGCGGGGCGGCTCGTGCGGTCATGGACCCACCTCGAGCGGCAACGCGGCGGCTTCGGCTTCCTGGGCGGCCCCGGCGAAACGCAGATCGAGGCCGATCGCCGCCTGATCCGCGATCGCATGGCAAAACTGAGCCGCGAGCTCGAACAGGTGTCCCGCACGCGTGGGCTGCACCGCGACCGGCGGCGGCGCGCGCCGTGGCCGGTGATCGCGCTGGTCGGCTACACCAATGCGGGCAAATCGACTCTGTTCAACCGGATGACCGGCGCCGACGTGATGGCGAAGGACCTGCTGTTCGCGACGCTCGATCCGACGATGCGGCACATCCGCCTGCCCGGCGTCGACAAGGCGATCCTGTCGGACACGGTCGGTTTCGTCTCCGATCTGCCGACCCAGCTCGTCGCCGCCTTCCGCGCGACGCTCGAGGAGGTGATCACCGCCGACATCATCGTCCACGTCCGCGATCTGTCGCACCCCGACACCGACGCTCAGGCCGAGGATGTCGCCAAGGTGCTGACCGAGATCGGCGCGATCGGCGGCGAGGGTGCTGCCACCGTGATCGAGGCCTGGAACAAGATCGACGCGCTCGATCCCGATGCCGCCGCCGCGGTGCGCGAGGACGCGTCGAGACGCGACGATGCGGTGCCGATCTCGGCACTGACCGGGGAAGGCGTCGAAGCGCTCGCACGGTTCGTGTCCGATCGCCTCAGCCGCGGCTCGCGCGTCCACACCGTGCGGATCGATCCAGGCGACGGCGCCGCGATCGCGTGGCTGCACCAGCACGGCGAAGTGCTGACCAGCGACACGCTCGACGAGATGACGCGCCTCGACGTGCGGCTGAGCGACGTGGATTGGGCGAGGTTCGAGGCGCGCTGAAGCTCCCTTCCCTGAAAGGGAGGGGTCGGGGGTGGGTCGCTCCACGCGCGGTCGCTGGGGAGGGAGCTATGCAACGCATAGCACCTGAGCTGACGTCGAATGCACGAGCCCTCCGTCCAGACGCAACCGAGGCGGAACGCTTGCTGTGGCAACACCTACGCAAGCATCATCCCCGCTTCACTCGACAGCTTGTGGTCGATCGCTACATCCTCGATTTCGCCTGTCGGACGTTGCGAGTCGGGATCGAGCTGGATGGTGGGCATCACGGCGAGCGGCTTGCAGAAGATGCTGCGCGAAACGCTTATCTCGAGGCACGCGGCTGGAGCATATTGCGCTTTTGGAACAACGACGTGATCGGCAATCTCGACGGCGTCTATGACGTGATTGCAGCGAAGGTCGCGCGCGCCAAGACCCACCCCCGGCCCCTCCCTTTCAGGGAGGGGTGACAAAGAGAAAGCCCCCTCCCTGAAAGGGAGGGGGTTGGGGGTGGGTCGAGGCAGGCGCAACGTCGCCCAGCCCGCCATCCCCGTCACCCCCGCATCAGCTTCCGCGTAAACCCGATCAGCCCCAATTGCCGGTGCCGCCGCAACCGTTCCGCGCGCAGAATCAGCCGCACCTGCGCGAAGCAGCGGTCGACATCGTCGTTGACCAACACGTAGT
>CAXTVK010000228.1:0-2331 GCA_964247655.1 uncultured Sphingomonadaceae bacterium
CGTGGAGCAGCGCCGAGACCTCGTTGAGGAAATCATAGCCGCTGGTGCCGTCGATTTGCCAATCGGTTGCGAGCGTTTCGCCGGCGGCGAGGATCTTCTCGATCACGATATAGGCGTCGTCGCCGAACGTCGTGCGCAGCCTGCGACAATAGGCGGCGGGATCGGCGAGCCCGTCGACATGATCGACGCGCACCCCCGCGATCAGCCGCTCGCGGTATAGCCGCAGCGGCAGCGCGTGGACCGCGTCGAACACCGCATCCTCCTCGATGCGGATGCCGGCGAGTTCGGTGATGTCGAAGAAGCGCCGCCAGTTGATCGCGTCGTTTGCGGTGCGCCACGACGCGAGCCGCCAATGCTGGCGCTCGCACAGTTCATGCATTTTCTCCGCCGGCAGCTTGCCCTCGGCGACGCCCTGGTCCTCGGCGCGCAGCGGAAAGACGTGCTCGCCGTAGGCGACCACCGCGAGCCGCCCGTCGACGCGCCTGACCTCGAGGTCGCCCGATTGCAGCACCGCGCCATAGGAATCGCCCAGAAACGGCGCGAGCAGCTTGCCGTCGAGATCGGGGTTGGCGGGGTGCCAGTCGATATCGAAGGCGCGCGCATGCTCGCTGGCCTCGCCCTTTTCGAGCACGTCGAGCCACCAGGGATTGTCCCCGTGGCCGACCGCGACATGGTTGGGGACGATGTCGACGATGATGCCCAGCCCTTCGGCCTCGAGTGCTGCGGCGAGCGCGCGAAAACCCTCTTCGCCGCCGAGTTCGGGGTTGATCGTCGTCGGATCGACCTGGTCGTAGCCGTGCATCGACTTGCTCCGCGCGGTGCCGATCGGCGAGGCGTATATGTGGCTGATGCCGAGCTTCGCCCAATAGGAGGCGAGCGGGATCGCGTCGGCAAAGCGGAAGCCGGCGTGGAACTGCACCCGGTAGGTAGCGCGCGGGATCATGCGGGGCGTTCCTCGGTGAGCGTAGCGATGCGCGCGGCGACGGCGTCGTCGGCGAAGAGGGTGGCGGGCGGCGCGGGCAGGCGGCGGCGCCAATTGGGATGCTCGTCGATCGTGCCCGGCAGATTGGGCGCCTGTTCGAGCCCGACCAGATCCTCGATCGCGACCAGCGCGAGTTCGCAGTCCGAGCGCGCGACCAGCGTGATCGCCGCGTCCACCGCGGCGGCGGGATCGTCCGTGGCGGGCAATGCCCCGGTCGCATCGGCCGAGGCGCGGGCGCGATCCCAGAATCGCGCGCGATCCGCCTGGCGTTGCGCGGGCGTATCCGCCTCCGCACCCAGCGTCTCGCGCCAGTCGAGATCGACGCCGCGCCACCAGCCGGCAAAGGGCGTGAGGTCGTGCGTGCTCGTCATCGCCGCGGCGACGGGCGACCACCGTGTCGGATCGGTGAAGCCGCCCGTCGCGGTCCGCTCGAACGGCAGCACGCGCATGCCGAGTAGGTGGCGGTCGGCGAGCCGGTCGCGGAAGCCCGGCGGCACGACGCCGAGATCCTCGCCGATCACGATCGCGTCGGCGCGGTGCGCCTCCAGCACCAGCAGCCGCAGCAGATCGTCGATCGGCTGACGCAGATAGACGCCGTCGAGCGGCATCGCGCCCTCGGGGATCACCCACAGCCGCCCGAGCCCGAGCGCATGATCGACGCGCAGCCCGCCGGCATGCGCGAGCGCCGCGCGCAGCGTGCGCAGGAAAGGTTCGTAGCCGGTGCGCGCCAAGGCGGTCGGCGAGAGGCCGGTGATCCCCCAGCCCTGCCCCGCCGCCGAATAGGCGTCGGGCGGCGCGCCGAGCGTCAGGCCGTGGAGCAGTTCGCCGCGGCGGCTCCACGCGTGGCTGCCGCCCGGATCGATCCCGACCGCGAGATCAGCGACCAGCCCGATCGCCATGCCCGAGGCGCGCGCCGCCACCTGCGCATCGGCTAGACCGCGCGTCGCCAGCCATTGGAGGAAGATATGGAAGCGGATGTCGGTTTCGTGGGCGACCACGAACTCGGCCACCGCCGCGCTTTCCTGATCTCTGAAGGCCGCGGGCCATTGCTGCCAGCCGCCGGCCAGACCCTGCGCGTGAAAATGGCCGTGCAGCGCCTCGAACAACGCATGGCCGCGCAGCGGATCGCCGCCCGTTGCGACGAAGTCGTCGAATGCGGACGCCCCGTCGAACGCTTCGAACGCCACGCGCAACCGGGCGATACGCGCGGCGGACGCCGTCGGCCAATCGATCAGCGCACCGCTGTCCGGCTCCGCGCCGACGCCGGGATCGGCGAACAACGGATTGAGGAAGTCGCGGCTCGACGGCGAATAGGGGCTGAACCGCGTCGGATCGGCGAGGAACAGCGC
>CAXTVK010000229.1:0-2326 GCA_964247655.1 uncultured Sphingomonadaceae bacterium
ATGACGCAGTTCAAGGAGAAGTCGGGCAAGGACCGCGAGGGCGCCTCGATCGGGCTGTTCGCCTATCCCGTGCTGCAGGCCGCCGACGTGCTGCTCTACAAGGCGACGCACGTCCCCGTCGGCGACGACCAGAAGCAGCATCTCGAGCTCGCGCGCGACATCGCGACCAAGTTCAACACCGATTTCGAGACCGATCTGTTCGTGCTGCCCGAGCCGATGATCCCGCCCGCCGCCGCGCGGATCATGAGCCTGCGCGACGGCAGCGCCAAAATGTCCAAATCCGATCCGTCGGACATGAGCCGGATCAATCTCACCGACGACGCCGACGCGATCACCGCCAAGTTGCGCAAGGCCAAGACCGACGCCGAGCCGCTGCCCGACGATCCGGCGCTGCTCGCCGCGCGGCCCGAGGCGAGGAATCTCGTCGGCATCTATGCCGCGCTCGCCGACGTCCCCGTCGCCGCGGTGCTGGCGCGCTTCGCCGGCCAGGGCTTCGGCGCGTTCAAGCCCGCGCTCGCCGAGGTCGTGGTCGAGACGCTGCGACCGATCTCGGCGCGGCTCGCCGAGCTGGAGACCGACAGCGCCGAGCTCGACCGTCTGCTCGCCGCCGGGGCGGCCAAGGCGCGCGCCGCGGCGGCGCCGGTCGTGGCCGCGGCTTATTCGGCGCTTGGGCTGAACCGAGAAACTCAATGACAGGCGCATACGTTCAACGCATATTCAGCACGCTTGGCGGAGGAGTGGCCGTCACGTCCTGACATGCGGAATTCTCCGCCCGAGAGGCACGTCCATGACCTTCAAACGCTCGTTGCTTGCACTCGCCGCTCCGCTCGCCCTGCTTGGGGTGACGGGATGCGCTACCGACTTCCACGCCAACGTCTCCCGATTCCAACGTCTTCCGGCGCCGCAGGGGCAGACCTTCTCGATCCAGCCGACCAATCCCAACGATCGCGGCGGGCTCGAATTCGCCACTTATGCGGGTGAAGTCGCCGCGCATCTGACGCAGCTCGGCTATCGCCCGGCGGAATCCGGCCCGGCTGACATGGTCGTCCAGCTCGGCTACGGCGTCGATCACGGCCAGCAGAAGGTCACCACCTACCCCGGCTTCGGCGGATGGGGCGGTTGGGGCGGCTTCGGCGGCTATGGCGGCCGCGGCTGGGGCTTCGGCGGCTGGGGCGGCGGCTATGGCGGCTTCGGTGGCTGGGGCGGTGGTTACGGTGGCTTCGGCGGACCAGACGTCGAGAGCTACACCGTCTATTCGAGCTCGCTCAACATGACGATCACGCGTGCCGACGGCGCCCGCCTGTTCGAAGGTCGCGCGCGCGCGCACTCGACGACGGACGACCTGACGCAGATCGTCCCCAATCTGATCGAGGCGATGTTCACCGGATTCCCCGGCAATTCGGGGCAGGACATCCGCATCACCGTGCAGCCGCACCCGAAGCCCAGGGCCTGAGCGCGACACGGTATCGGAAGGGCGCCGGACAAAGGTCCGGCGCCCTTTTGCTTGGGCGAGGACGATGACGCGATCCCGTTGGCTTATCGCCTGGTCGGCACTGGGGCTGCTGGTGCTGCACATGCTGCTGCTCGCCTCGGCGATGCCGGTCGTGCGACACCTGACCGTCCACGCGCGCGACTGGCCGGTGGGCGCGCCGCCGATCAAGCTGGTGCTGCTCTCCGACCTTCACGTCGCGACCCCCGGCGACAGCCCGGCGCATCTCGCGCACATCGTCGCGCAGGCGAACGCCCTACATCCCGATCTCGTGCTGCTCGCCGGCGACTTCCTGTCGACGGGCACGCTGTTCGCCAAGGCCGCGACGACGGCGGCATCGATCGCGCCGTTGCGGGCGATCGACGCGCCGCTGGGCACGCTCGCAGTGCTCGGCAACCATGATTATGTCCGTGCCAAGCGCGTCGTCGAGGCGCTGGTCCATGCCCACGTCCCGGTGCTGAACAACGACGCGATCCGCCGCGGCCCGCTCGCGATCGTCGGGATCGCCGATGCGGAAACCCGGCACGATCGCACGGCGGAGGCGATGACGCAGGCGGGTCGGATCGGCGGCATAGTCATCGTGCTGACGCACAGTCCCGATCTCGTGCCCAGGCTACCCGCGGGGATCGATCTCGTGCTGGCGGGGCACACGCATTGCGGCCAAGTCGCGCTGCCGTGGATCGGGCCGCTCGCGACCAGCCTTCGATCGGGGCGCCGCTACGCCTGCGGTCTGATCCGCGACGGCGAGCGCACGACGGTGGTGACCGCCGGCCTCGGCACGAGCAACCTGCCGATCCGGCTCGGCGCGGTGCCCGATCTGTGGGAGATCGATATCGG
>CAXTVK010000230.1:0-2306 GCA_964247655.1 uncultured Sphingomonadaceae bacterium
CCGTGATCGGGGGCGTGGTCGAGCAGGGGTCGGCGTATAACCGATATGGTTCGTTATGTCAAGATGCGTGTTTGGGGCAGGCATCCTCCCCCATCCTCCCCATGCTCCGCATAGGGAGGAAGCATGGCCCCGCCCCCGCCGGCGCCACCTCTGGCAGGGAGGATGAGAAGTCCGCGACGCCTACTGGAGCATCGTGCGGCAAGTCGGCTCCGCCGTCATTGCGAGGCGCGCAGCGGCGAAGCAACCCAGGCCCGGCGCCCGTGGCTCTGGATTGCTCCCCCCGGGTCAAGGCCCGGGGTCGCAATGACGGTGCCGATTTAGCGCAGCGGACTCTAGCGGACGTTCGCACCATCGGTCATGCTGCCCGGCGGGGATTATGCATGAATACGTTCGAATTTCTCTTTTCGCTATTCGGTCTGCTTCTGGGCTTCGGCTTGGCGGATATCCTCGGCGGCTTCAGCAGGGCGTTCAAGGCACGAGGCCTCGCCCGCATCGGCTGGTTGACGCCGCTCCTCGGATTGGTCGTCGTTCTCGACACCATCTCCTTCTGGACCACGGCCTGGTCGCTAAGAGACCTGTTCGTCCCGAAATTCTGGGTTCTCATCCTCGGGTTCTTCTATACCGGCCTCTATTATATGGCGGCGACGCTGGTTTTTCCCGAGGGGGAGCCCGCCGATACCGATCACGACCAGCATTATTTCTCGGTGAGAAAATGGGTCGCCGGCATATTGATCGGCGTCAATGTCCCCGCATATGCGGACGACTTGCTGTTCGTCCATGCGATCACGGCGGATCGCTTCCTGTGCGGGCTGACGATATTGTTCTTCGTCGCCCTGATCGGCATCCTCGTCGCACGCGGACCTCGATGGAACATAGTCTTTCTATCGTTGCTCATCGCGAACTATTTCGCAGCAGCGATAGACGGCGCGGTGACCGGCTAGTCGACCACCTGAAAGACAAGGACACCACCCGCGCTTCCGCCGTTCTCCCGCCGCAGCAAATCCCGCTCAGCCGTCCGTCTCGCGCTCGATCTGCGCGCCGACCGCGGAGAGCTTTTCCTCGAGCCGCTCGTAGCCGCGATCGAGATGGTAGACGCGGTGGACGCGCGTCTCGCCTTCCGCCGCGAGGCCTGCCAGCACGAGGCTCATCGACGCGCGCAGGTCGGTCGCCATCACGTCCGCGCCGACCAGCCTGTCGACGCCACGCACCACCGCGGTGCGGCCGTGGACCTGGATGTCGGCGCCCATCCGCGACAGCTCGGGGACGTGCATGTAGCGGTTCTCGAAGATCGTCTCGGTGAGCACCGAGGCGCCGCCCGCGAGCGTCAGCATCGCCATCAGCTGCGCCTGCATGTCGGTCGGGAAGGCGGGATAGGGCGCGGTCGAGAGCGTCAGCGGACGGAGCTTGCCGTCGGCGGCGACGCTGATGCCGTCGGCGGTGGCGGCGATGTGCAGCCCGGTCTCGCGCAAAGCGGCGAGGATCGCGCCCATGTCGTCGATGTCGGCGCCGACCAGCTCGAGTTCGCCGCCGGTGATCGCCGCCGCGCACGCATAGCTGCCCGCCTCGATCCGATCGGGCATGACGCGGTACTCCGCGCCGTGCAGCCGCGGCTTCCCGTGGACGATCAGCCGCTCGGTGCCGATGCCCTCGATCTCGGCACCCATCGCGACGAGGCAGCGGCACAGGTCCACGATCTCGGGTTCGCGCGCGGCGTTGTCGATGATCGTCTCGCCGGTCGCGAGGCTGGCCGCCATCAGCGCGTTCTCGGTGGCGCCGACCGAGACGATCGGGAAGGTGATCGTGCCGCCCTTGAGCCCGCCGTCGGGCGCGGTCGCCTTGACGTAGCCGGCGGTGATCTCGATCTCCGCGCCGAGCTGCTCGAGTGCCTTGAGATGCAGGTCGATCGGGCGGTTGCCGATCGCGCAACCGCCGGGCAGCGATACCGTCGCCTCGCCCATCCGCGCGATCAGCGGCCCGAGCACCAGGATCGAGGCGCGCATCTTGCGCACGAAATCATAGGGCGCGGTAGTCGAACTGATCCGCTTGGCGTCGAGCGTGATCGTGCGCCCGAACGCATCGGGGCTGGTGCCCGCGGTCGCGGTCGAGACGCCCATGCCGTTGAGCAGATGGCCGAAGCCGTCGACGTCGGCGAGCCGCGGCAGATTGCCCAGCGTCAGCGGCCGATCGGTAAGCAAGGCGCACGGCAACAGCGTGAGCGCGGCGTTCTTGGCGCCCGAAATGGGGAGCCGGCCCGAAAGCCTGGCGCCACCGCGAATGACGATCCTGTCCATCGGCGCTTCCTAGAG
>CAXTVK010000231.1:0-2283 GCA_964247655.1 uncultured Sphingomonadaceae bacterium
CGTCGGGCGAGCGCAGCAGCCATTTGCGCGTGCCGTCGGTCGAGACCTGCGCGGTGACGACTTCGGGCCGCGCGACGGTGAAGCGCGCGGCGAACCAGGCGTGCTGCACCTTGGCGATGTCGGTCATCGTGGTGAAGTCGGTGGCGCCGCGATGGTAGATCCAGTGCCACAGCTGCTTGGCGCGAAGCTTGGCCTGCTTGGGCTCGAGTCCGCCCTCCTCCAGCGCCGCCCTGATCTGCTCGCGGGTGAGCCCGACGAGGTCGATCAGGCCGTCGTCGCGGACGGGGGCGGCGCGCGGCACGGTCACGGGATCGACATGACCGGGTATCGGCATCAGATTGGCGGCGATTTGCATGGCCGCGCACATAGGGGGAATCGCGGGCTTTTGCCAGCCGGGCGGCGCGGACGGCGGCAGAGCGACGACGCGCCGGATTACGAGATTTTCACGATCCCGATCCAATTGCCGCCAAGCGCCTCGCACTATAGGGCCTCCCGCCATGCGTGCGGCGCCCTATCAGCCCGGTTCCTACCAGTATCGAGCATCGTTCCGGACCCGGGCGACGTCAGCCGGGCTGACGCTGCTCGTCATCGCGCTGATGATCCTGATGCTGCTCCGCATGGGAATATTGCCGCCGGTGATCCGCGAAGCGGCGCCACCGACGGTCCTCAAGCTGCTGGAGCCGCAGAAATCGGGCGCCTCGCCCTCGCACAGCGCCGCCAAGCAGAAGCAGGCGGCACGCAGCGGTTCGCGGAAGGTGCCGGTCAAGGTCGCGCCCGTCGCCCGCGCGCCCAAGCCGCCGGTCGTGCCGCCGCCGCCTGTGACGCTGCCGTGGATCCAGATGTCGCACGACCAGTTCGCCGCCTCCGACATCTCCAAGATGCCGACGCACCCCGCGCCCACCAAGGATGCGGGCGACGGCGGCGACGGATCGGGCAGCGGCCACAATAGCGGCTCGACCTACGGCCCGGGCGAAGGCCCCGGCGGCGAGCAATTGTTCAACGTCGCCTGGTATCGCCAGCCGACCGACGCGGAGCTCGCCTTCTATCTGCCCAAGAACGGCGTCCGCGGCGACGGTTACGGCGAGGTCGCCTGCAAGATGATCGACCATTATCATGTCGAGGACTGCAGCGAGATAGGCGAGACGCCCGGATCGGGCTATGCGCGGACGGTGCGACAGGCGGCGTGGCAGTTCCTGGTCCGCCCGCCGCAGATCAACGGCGTGCCGCAACTCGGCAAATATGTCCGCATCCGCATCGACTGGACCGAGCGCGGCGTACGGGAAAGCGAATCGGCGTCGCGGTAGGCGGATACAAATCCTCCCCCGGAGGGGGAGGGGGACCGCCGCCGAAGGCGGTGGTGGAGGGGTAGACCACGTCTCCGATCCGCACCCAGCCTTGAGGTCGGACACCCCTCCACCACGCGCTGCGCGCGCGGTCCCCCTCCCCTGAGAGGGAGGATGAAGAGGTCCATCCTCGCTCACCGCCCCGGCGGACACGCCAGCGACGCCGCGTCGATCGCACTTGCCGCACCGCGCAGCCGGTAGGCGTCGGCGAAGGGCGCGCCGCCCGCGGTGACGCCGCTGATGCTCATCGAGCTGCCCGATCGCATCGTCGCGACGATCGCGGCGTCGGCGTGACGATCGTGCGCCCACGCCTGCTGCCCGCGCGCCTCAAGCACGAACGAGGCGTTGGCGATGCTGAGCGTCACCGTCCCGCGCGGCGCATGGCTCAACCGGATCGAGACCTGCGCGCGAATCCGCTTCGCCGGCCAGCTCGCGACCGAGGCGAAGGCGCCGCGCCCGGCCGCCATCGCCCCGCGCGGCGGCTCGGCGATCGCGAAGCAGCGTGTCGGCGCGGTAGCGGGGCCTTCGCGGAACGCACCCCAATCGCGAAACACGCCGATCGCGTTGCGGTCGACCGCAACGACGGGCGCGCCGACGGGCGCGCCGACGAGCGATGCCGTCGCCAGACCCGCCAACGCTCGCCCGATGCTCGTCCGCCGCATGCCGTCCCCTCGCTTGCGCTCTCTATCCGATGGCGCGCGCCGCGGCGCCAGCCCCGTCGTCCGACCCCGTCGCCCAAGCCCGTCGCTCAAGCCCCGTCGCAATGATCCGCCGATCGGCGTGTTAAGGGTAGCGGCGCGGCGCGCCCGCGCTATAACCACCCGATAACCGTGCGGGCGAGTGGGGATTTCATGAAGGCGACGATCGAGCGGGCCACGCTTCTCAAGGGGCTCAGCCATGTCCAGTCGGTGGTGGAGCGGCGCAACACCATCCCGATCCT
>CAXTVK010000232.1:0-2275 GCA_964247655.1 uncultured Sphingomonadaceae bacterium
GGGCATCGAGCTCGGACCGCTTGACCATCACGTCGATGACTTCCCCCAGATCGCGACGCGCGCGTTCCAAATCCGCATCGCCGCGCTGGAAAGAAAAGGCAAGCCCGTTCGCACGGCCTCGTTTCTGCAGGAGATCAATCGCACCGACTCGCTGCAATATGGTGGTCAGCGCCTCGCCTTCAAGCACGGTGCCGCGCCACGCCGCCTCGACCAGCGCCGCGCGCACCGTGTCGAGCGACGGATCGGCGAAGACGAGATGCGACAGTGCGTCGGCATGCTCGCCGATCGCGGCGGGGACGCGGATCAGCCCGGCGAGGATCGCGCGCGCGGTGGCGGGATCGATGCCGGTGCGGCTCATCGCCTTGGCGGCGTCCGAGACGGGGCGGGGGACAGGCCATGCGCCACGCCGGTCGCCTGCCCTGTCGCCGGGCTTGAACGGGCGCCCCGGCGCACGCGGCTGCCACTCGCGTTTGGGCGGCGCGAACAGCGCGTCGGCGCGCTGACGGAAGTCGCTGGCATAGGCATAGCTGACGTCGCGGTCGGCGATCGCGCGGGCATGTTCGGCGAGCCGCTGCTTGAGCCCGGCGCGGGCTTCGGGTGTATCGAGCGGGAGGGCTGCCTGCTCGTGGCGCCACAGCCGCTCGACCAGCGGCTCGGGGGCGTCGAGCAGCGTCTCGATCGCCTGACGGCCACCGGCGCGGACGAGATCGTCGGGATCCTGCCCCGGCGGCAGCGTCAGGAAGCGCAGTGTGCGACCGGGCTGGAGGAAAGGCAGCGCCCGCCCGATCGCGCGCACGGCCGCCTTCTGCCCCGCGCCGTCGCCGTCGAAGCACAGGATCGGCGCCGGATCGAGCCGCCACAGCCGCTCGAGCTGACCTTCGGTGAGCGCCGTGCCGAGCGGCGCCACCGCTTCCCCAAGCCCGGCGCCGTCGAGCGCGATCACGTCCATATAGCCCTCGACCACGATCACACGCCCCGCCTTGCGGCTCGCGGCGGCGGCGCGATCGAGGTTGAACAGCGTGCGGCCCTTGTCGAACAGCACGGTCTCGGGCGAGTTCAGATATTTGGGCTCGCCGTCGCCGAGAATGCGTCCTCCAAAGGCTATCGTCCGGCCGCGCGGATCGCGGATCGGGATCATCAGGCGGCCGCGGAACCGGTCGTATGGCTCGCGATTGGCCTCCTCGGGCTGGATCAGCAGCCCGCATTCGACGAGCTTCTCGTCGCCGACGCTCTTCAACGCCGAGCGTAGCGCGGTACGGCTGTCGGGAGCGAGCCCGATGCGGAAGGTGCGCGCCTGCGCCTCGCTGATGCCGCGCTTCTGGAGATAGGCCCGCGCGCTTGCCCCTTCGGCACGGCCGAGCTGTTCGACATACCAGGCCTCGGCCTGCGCCATGACGTCGTGCAGCGTCGAGGCGCGTTCGGCCTGTTCCTTTGCGCGCGGATCCTGCGCGGGGACTTCGAGACCGGCAGCCTGCGCCAGTTCCTTCACCGCATCGATGAACGGCAGGCCCTGCTGGTCGGTCATCCAGCGGATCGCATCGCCATGCGCGCCGCAGCCGAAGCAATGGTAGAAGCCCTTGTCGTCGTTGACGGTGAAGCTTGGCGTCTTCTCGTTGTGGAACGGGCAACACGCCTTCCATTCGCGCCCGGCGCGCTGGAGCTTGGTGGTCTTGCCGATCACGCCCGAGAGCAGGGTGCGCGCGCGGAGCTCGTCGAGCCAGGCGGGGGAGAGGGTCATCGTCCCCCCTCCCGCTTGCGGGAGGGGTCGGGGGAGGGCGTTTCGTTTGGAGCCCGTCCTTCGACTTCGCTCAGGACGAACGGGTCCTTGGCAGCGTCCGACCCAACAACCACCGTTCGTCCTGAGCCTGTCGAAGGACGGGCTTCACGCGCTACCGCCAGTTCCGAAACCCTCGCCCAATCGCCCGCGATCAGCGCCTCCTTCTTGGCGCGCGACCAACCCTTGATTTGGCGCTCCGCAGACAGCGCCTCGTATCGCGACCCGAAGACCTCGCTCCACACCAGAGTCACGGGCAGGCGCCGCGCAGTATAGTCAGACCCTTTGCCCGCCTGATGCTGGGCGACTCTTGGTTCGAGCGCATCCGTGTGGCCGGTATAATACCGTCCATCACCGCATCGCAGAAGATAAGCCCAGAATGCCACCGCACCTCTAATAGCACGTCCTTCGACTACGCTCAGGACGAACGGTGGGAGGGGAGCGCATGCCTCCCTCCCCGCAAATTCACCCCGCCAGCCGCGCCTTCACCAGCGCGCTGGC
>CAXTVK010000233.1:0-2274 GCA_964247655.1 uncultured Sphingomonadaceae bacterium
GAGACGAGCGCACCGATCGCAACCAGGCCCAGCGGCGTGACTTCGATGTCCGCGCTCAATCCAACGGGGCGGCCCGCCCGGATCTCGAGCCGGGCCCGAGAAGCACCGGGTCGGAGCTGGAATCTTGCGTCCGCGGTCTCAATCGGCACGATGGCTCGCGACATAGGCTTCATCGGGCTGGGTCCGTTCGGGGATGGTGTTGGTCGCCATATAGTCTGCGAGCCGCCTTTTAAGGGCTGCTTCGTCCGCCGGCGACCAGAGCTGGCCGTCGATCACCGAGAAAAGTTTGGCGAGCCGGTGCGTCGGTACGAACACATTGTGCGCATGGAGTTCGTCGGCAGCGTCGCTGGGCTTCATGGATGATCGCCTTCCAGAGGAGCTTTGACAGACGGTCTGCGGCACTCGCGGTTCCGCGCTGGCCCACAAGGCTCGGCCGGGTCCGCACGCCTTGACCGAGCGTTTGCATGACTACCCAAGAGGATTTGATGACAGAGCAAGTGACGAACGACGTCGGCGAGCAGCGCTACGAACTTGTTGTCGACGACGAGGTGGCGATCGCAGCCTATGAGAAGCGCGGCGATACAGTCGTGTTCACCCACACGGTGGTGCCGCCGGCACTCGAGGGGCACGGTGTCGGCTCCCGGCTGATCCAGGGCGTTCTCGACGACGTGCGCCGGAACGGTGGCCACGTCGTCGCGGAATGCAGCTTCGTCGCGGCCTATATCGAGCGCCATCCCGATCAACAGGATCTGATGGTCTGATGCGGTGACGCCTCGAAGCGCTGGCATTCTCCTGTATCGACGCGACCGGAGTGGGACTGAGGTCTTGCTCGTCCATCCAGGCGGTCCCTTCTATCGCAAAAAGGACGCGGGCGTATGGCAGATCCCGAAAGGGCTGATCGAGCCTGAAGAAGATGCCGCGCGGGCCGCGCTGCGGGAAACCGAGGAGGAGCTTGGCATCGCGATTGGCGGAACGCCTTGGCCGCTCGCGACCATCAGGCAGGCCGGCGGCAAGATCGTCGAGGCGTTCGCGCTCGAACAGGTCGTCGATCCGGACGCGATCGCAAGCAACATGTTCGAGATGGAATGGCCGCCTAGAAGCGGCAAGCGGACGTCCTTTCCCGAAGTGGATCGGGCGGCCTGGTATGGCTGGGATCGGGCCGCTGCGATGATGCTGGTAAGCCAGCTTCCGCTGCTCGAAGCGCTCAAAGCAGCGATCGGCGATTGAGCGACCCGCCTCGGCAAAGCTTTCTCGTGAAGAACTGACGGCTGTCTCGCACGATTCGTCGGACGCTCATCGACTCTGGTCTGCGAGCTGGCGAACCGCAGGTGAGACGGCGCAAAGATATTTATGGGCGGGCGTCGCCCGCTCTCGGGGTCGCCTTGGAGTCGCTCGTAATCGGCGCTTTTCCGCCGCGGAAGCGTCGAGCCCCGCTGATCCGTCCACCGACTTATCCGGATCTCATTCCCACTTCTGCGTGGAACCACCTTGACCACGGACCTGCTTTAACGGAACATAAAGAGAACAATCCGAGTCTTACCGCATCATGTCCGTCGCCGCCGAGTCCCTGCCAAGAAGCATAGCCGATCTCCGAATGATCGCGACCCCGGCTGTCGATTTCCGTATCATGCCATTCGGGATCACAGAACTAGATAGCCGGTTGGGCGGTGGTTTGCGGGCAGGGGCGCTGCACGAGGCGACGGCACAGAGCTGTTCGCTTACCGATGACGCGGCAGCGACGCTGTTCCTCGCCGGGATTGCCGCGCGCGAGGCGGAAGCCGGTGATGGTCCGGTGCTCTGGGCGAGTTGCCGCACCGATCTCTACGCGCCCGGTCTCGAGCAAGCGGGGCTTGCGTCTGCGGACGTCATATATGCACAGCCGCGCGACGACGCGGCGCTGCTCGCCGTGATCGAGGATGCCGTTCGCGACGGTACACCGTCGGTGATCGTGGCGGAAGCAAGCCGCATTCCGATGGTCGCCACGCGGCGTCTCCAGTTGGTTGCGGCCGAAGCCGACATGCCGGTCCTACTCCTGCGCCGGCATCGCGGCCGTACCTCCGACCCGCTGGCCGAGCCGTCCGTTGCCTGGACGCGTTGGCGAATCGCCAGCGCGCCGTCGGAGCTGTTGCGCGTCTCCGGTGTGGGGCGCGCGCGCTGGGCAGTTGAGCTCGCGCGTCAGAGAGGTGGGGATGGTTTCTCCGTGATCGTGGAGGGGTGCGATGAGACGGGTCGTCTCGCTGTTCCTGCCGCACTTGGCCATCGAACGGCTGAGAC
>CAXTVK010000234.1:0-2257 GCA_964247655.1 uncultured Sphingomonadaceae bacterium
CGGCGGCGGCGGGATCGAACGCGATCAGCCGCTCGAAATCGACGAGGTTGATCAGCCCGAGCACGCCCGTATTGCCATGTGCGAGATCGGCCTCGATCGCGGCGAACAGCGGTTCGCGGGTCGGCAAGCCGCTCACCGGATGACGCTGCGTCACGCGCTGTTCGAGCGTGCCGAGCAGGTCCGCCATGCCGTCGATCGCGCGTGCCAGCCGATCGAGCGGGCGTCCGGTGATCGGGGCAGGCGCATGGTGGAGCAGCATCCGCTGCGCGCGCGCGGTCAGCCGAACGAGCCGCCGATCGCGCACCGCCCAGCCGGCCAGCACCGCGCACAGCCCGATCGCGACGGCGACCGCGACGGCGCGCGACGGCAGGCCATCGAGCGGGAATACCGCCACCGCCAGCGCCGTCGCCGCGACGAGCGCACAGGCGCAGCGCACGGCCCAGCCGTCCGCGCTTCCGCTGTCCTGTTGGTCGCTGTCGTTCACGCTTACGCCGCTCGCCCGATGCCGAACGTCGGCGATACATCCCCAGCCGAAAACAAGGCGTTAACGCGTCGTCCGGCCGATCGCATGCCGGTTCGGACGGATAGTGAAGGCGCGCAGGCAAAACCGGGCCCGCGTGCGTCACTTGCGCAAACGGTATGGTGGCGTCACAATGCCGCCAAAGCCGAAAACACCCAGAGAGGACGCCGTCGTGGATTTCACGCTGACCGAACGCGAAGAGCATTTCAAAAACCAGGTACGGCGCTTCGTCGACGAGAAGATCATGCCGCGCGACGCGGATTACCATGCGCAGCAGCGCGAGGGCGCGCGCTGGAAGGTGCTGCCCGTGATCGAGGAGCTGAAACCGCAGGCAAAGGCCGCCGGCCTCTGGAATCTGTTCATGCCGCCACATTCGGGCCAGACGCATGTCGACGACAGCTTCGCGTTCGAAGGCACGCAACTCACCAACCTCGAATATGCGCTCTGCGCCGAGGAGATGGGGCGGCTGCACTGGGCGTCCGAAGTGTTCAACTGCTCGGCGCCCGATACGGGCAACATGGAGGTGTTCCACCGCTACGGCACGCGCGCGCAGAAGGATCGGTGGCTCAAACCGCTGATGGAGGGCGAGATCCGTTCGGCCTTCCTGATGACCGAACCCGCGGTCGCCTCGTCGGATGCGACCAACATCGAAAGCTCGATCGTCCGCGACGGCGACGACTATGTCGTCAACGGCCGCAAATGGTGGTCGTCGGGGGTCGGCGATCCGCGCTGCAAGGTCGCGATCGTGATGGGCAAGTCCGATCCCGACGGCTCCAGGCACGGCAGCCAGAGCATGATCCTCGTGCCGCTCGATGCGCCGGGCGTGACGATCGAGCGGATGCTGTCGGTCTACGGCTACGACCACGCCCCGCATGGCCACGGCGAGGTGGTGCTGAAAGACGTGCGCGTGCCGGCCGAGAACATGCTGCTCGGCGAAGGCCGCGGCTTCGAGATCGCGCAGGGGCGGCTCGGGCCGGGGCGCATCCACCACTGCATGCGCACGATCGGCGTCGCGGAGAGCGCGATCGAGGCGATGGCGAAGCGGCTGCTGTCGCGCACCGCGTTCGGCAAGCGCATCGCCGAGCAGAGCGTGTGGGAGGAGCGGCTCTCGCGCGCGCGGATCGACATCGAGATGAGCCGGCTGCTGTGCCTCAAGGCCGCCGACATGATGGACCGCGCGGGCAACAAGTCGGCGCGGAACGAGATCGCGATGATCAAGGTGCAGGCGCCGACGATGGCGCTCAAGATCCTCGACGACGCGATCCAGGCGCATGGTGGCGGCGGCGTCTCGGGCGATTTCCACCTCGCGGCGGAATGGGCGGGGGTGCGCACGCTGCGCTTTGCCGACGGGCCCGACGAGGTCCACAACCGGGCGATCGCGCGCGCGGAATATGGGAAGTACGCGCCGCCGCGGGCGTGAGGGCATTATCATCCTCCCCGGGTTTTCCCGGGGAGGGGGACCGCTCGCGTAGCGAGTGGTGGAGGGGAAGGTGGCACGCGCGGCGTTTGAAGCTTCCCCTCCACCACCGGCTTCGCCGGCGGTCCCCCTCCCCGACGAAAGTCGGGGAGGATGAGTTGGTCAGTACCCCGACACCTTCGCCAGCCGATCCGCGTGAAAGTCGCTGTCGCCGAACAGCTCGGCGAGCACGCGGCCGCGCTTCATGTAGAAGCCGATGTCGTACTCGTCGGTCATGCCGATGCCGCCGTGCATCTGCACGCCCTCCTGCACCGCGAGCG
>CAXTVK010000235.1:0-2235 GCA_964247655.1 uncultured Sphingomonadaceae bacterium
ACACCGCCGCGCTCGACGCGGTGTTCGAGGCGATCTGCCGCGCCGGCCGCGACGCACCGACCGCCAAGCTGATGCTCGTCCCCGAGGCGTGGCAGGGTGCTGTCGACATGCCCGACGCGCACCGCGATATGTACGCTTACTACGCCTCTGTGATGGAGCCGTGGGATGGACCCGCAGCACTCGCGATGACCGACGGGCGCTGGGTCGTCGCCGGCGTCGATCGCAATGCGCTGCGTCCGCTGCGCACCACGCTCACCGCGGACAACCTGCTGATCGTGGGCTCGGAGACCGGCATGGTCGTCGTCCCCGAGAGCACGATCATCGCCAAGGGCAGGATCGGGCCGGGGCAGATGATCGCGGTCGACCTCGACGAGGGCAAGCTGTTCACCGACGCGCAGCTCAAGGACCGGCTGGCCGCCGAGCATCCGTTCGGCGACTATGTGAAGGACTTCCAGAAGCTCGCCGACCTGCCCGTCCCCGAGGACGCCACCGACGCGCGCTACGAGCGGCCGGAACTGATCCGCCGTCAGGTCGCCGCCGGCATGACGATGGAGGATATGGAGCTGATCCTGTCGCCTTGCGTCGAGGAGGCCAAGGAGGCGATCGGATCGATGGGCGACGACACGCCGCTCGCCGTCATCTCGGACAAGCCGCGGTTGATCTCGCAATTCTTCCGCCAGAATTTCTCGCAGGTCACCAACCCGCCGATCGACTCGCTGCGCGAGACGCGGGTGATGAGCCTGTCGACGCGCTTCGGCAATCTCGCCAACATCCTCGACACCGGGCCGGTGCAGTCGAACGTGCTGGTGCTGCCCTCGCCGGTGCTGACCTCGCGCGACTGGGCGACGCTGAAAAGCCATTTTGGCGCAAGCGCGGCGGAGATCGACTGCACCTTCGATCCCGAAGGCGGGCCTGATGGCCTGCGCGTCGCGATCGCCGAAATCCGGCGCCAGGCGGAGCAGGCGGTGCGCGAGGGGCGCTCCGAACTCTTCCTCACCGACGAACATGCCGACGCGGACCGCTGCGGCATCGCGATGATCCTGGCGGCCGCCGCGGTGCACACGCATCTCGTGCGGCGGGGGCTGCGCTCCTACGCGTCGATCAACGTGCGCTCGGCCGAATGCCTCGATACGCATTATTTCGCGGTGCTGGTCGGGGTCGGCGCGACCACGGTCAACGCTTATCTGGCTGAAGCCGCCATCGCCGACCGGCAGGCCCGCGGGCTATTCGGCGAGCGCAGCCTCGACGACTGCCTCGCGCGCTACCGCAAGGCGATGGACGACGGGCTGCTCAAGATCATGGGCAAGATGGGGATCGCGGTGATCTCCTCCTATCGCGGCGGCTATAATTTCGAGGCGGTCGGGCTCTCGCGCTCGCTGTGCAACGATCTCTTCCCCGGCATGCCCGCCAAGATATCGGGCGAGGGCTATGCCTCGCTCCAGCTCTCGGCGCTGCTGCGCCACGAGAAGGCGTGGGACGCCGCGGTCGCGACGCTGCCGATCGGCGGCTTCTACCGCCAGCGTGCCGGTGGCGAGACGCACGCCTACTCGGCGCAGCTGATGCACCTGCTGCAGTCGTCGGTGTCGACCGACAGCTATTCGGTCTATCTGCAATTCTCGCGCGGGGTGCGCGACCTGCCGCCGGTCTATCTGCGCGACCTGCTCGAGTTCAACTGGGCGCGCGAGGCGATCCCGATCGACGAGGTCGAGGCGATCACCGAGATCCGCAAGCGCTTCGTGACGCCGGGCATGTCGCTGGGTGCGCTGTCGCCGGAGGCGCACGAGACGCTGGCGATCGCGATGAACCGGATCGGCGCGAAAGCCGTCTCGGGCGAAGGCGGCGAGGACAGCAGCCGCTACAAGCCCTATGACAATGGCGACAACGCCAACTCGGTCATCAAGCAGATCGCGAGCGGCCGCTTCGGCGTCACCGCCGAATATCTGGGCTCGGCGGAAGAGCTCGAGATCAAGGTCGCGCAGGGCGCCAAGCCCGGCGAGGGCGGGCAGCTGCCCGGCTTCAAGGTCACCGAGTTCATCGCCAAGCTGCGCCACTCGACGCCCGGCGTGACCCTGATCTCGCCGCCGCCGCACCACGACATCTATTCGATCGAGGACCTCGCGCAGCTCATCTACGACCTCAAGCAGATCAATCCGCGCGCGCGGGTGTGCGTCAAGCTGGTCTCGTCGGCGGGCATCGGCACGGTCGCGGCGGGCGTCGCCAAGGCGCATGCCGACG
>CAXTVK010000236.1:0-2166 GCA_964247655.1 uncultured Sphingomonadaceae bacterium
TCTCAGCGCAGGCTGTCGATCTCGTCGGCGAGGCGACGGTTGTGGCTGGTGTAATAGACTTCGAGGTCGCCCAGCCGGCGATCGATGTCGCGGAAGCTCGAGCGGACGTCGCGCACCGAGTGGCCGGGCGTCACGCGCGCCTTCTGCCAGAAGCGCTGGTCCTCGCGGCTCATGTCCTCGAACTCGAGCGGCTTGTCGGAGGCGATCCAGTTGGTCACCCAATAGGCGACCAGCGTCCAGGGGAAGCCCCCGATCACGGTGAGGATCACCGCCGCGACGCGGACGATCGTGACGTCGAGGCCGGTATAGTCGGCGATCCCGGAGCAGACGCCCAGCCATTTGGCGTTGCGCTTGTCGAGATAGAATTTGGTGTAGCGAGCGGGCATCGGGTGAACTCCCTATTCTGTCGTTGCAGTCGGGCGTTGCGGTCAGGCGCGGCCCTGCCAGTCGTCGTCGCGCTTGAAATCGCGCGGTGCGCGCTCCGAACGATCGGGGACGGAGGGGCGCCAATTGGGATCGTCGGCGGCGACGATGCGCTCGATCGTCGCGAGCCGGTCGTCGAGGCGGCGGGCGAGATCGTGCAGGCCGTCGAGGAGGTTCTCGTCCTCGATCGACAGACCGCGGGCACGCTTCCACTGGGTGACGTAGTGGAAGATGATCCACGGCAATCCGATGAACAGGATCCCGCAGATGACGATCGGGACGAGAACATCCTCCATCGGATCAGCCCTCCTGGCCGGCGGCGGTGCGGCCCATGCGCGCCTTGAGCGCCTCGAGCTCTGCGTCGACCTTTTCGGACGAGCGCAGTTCGGCGATCTCCTCGTCGAGCGTCTTGGCAGGACCCCCCATGCCGGCGGCATCCGCGCGGCCTTCGGCGAAATCGACGCGGCGTTCGAGCGTCTCGAAGCGGGCGAACGCCTCGTCGATCTTGGGTCCGTTGGTCATCTCGCGCAGCTTGTAGCGATTGTGCGCGCTTTCGAGGCGGGCGACGATCGAGCTCTGCCGGGCACGTGCCTCGCGCAGCTTGTTCTGCAGCTTGGCGATGTCGGCCTCGGCGGCCTTGAGCGCATCGTCGAGCACGCCGATCTCCTCCTTGAGCCGGTCGGCCATGTCGCCGGCCTTCTGCTTCTCGAGCAGCGCCGCCTTGGCGAGATCGTCGCGGTTCTTGGAGAGCGCGAGTTCGGCCTTCTCGGTCCAGTTCTCCTGGAGCTTGTCGAGCTTGGCGATGTGCCGGCGCATTTCCTTCTGGTCGGCGATCGTGCGCGCGGCGGAGGCGCGGACCTCGATCAGCGTCTCCTCCATCTCCATGACGATCATGCGGATCATCTTGGCGGGGTCCTCCGCCTTGTCGAGCAGGTCGGTGACGTTGGCGGCGATGATGTCTCGGGTGCGGGAGAAGATGCCCATCGGGGTGCTCCTAGAAAGAAGAGGGGAATGGCCGGGCGGGAGGGGGCGCCACCCGGCCTGGTCGGTCAGCTGAGCGCCGGACCGACCGCGGCGGCCAGGCAGGCAGCCGTCGCGAACAGGGTGGCGAGCGCGGTGACGACCGGGCTGCGCGGGATGGCGTAGATATAGGACATTGCGTGTCTCCGTATTCGAACTTGTGGACCGCCGAAGCGGTGACGGAAAGAGCTTTGCAGATGCCGTGCCAGTTTTCGAAAGCGCCGGTTTCAGGGTGTTTGGCGTGCATGCGCGGCGCCCGGCCATCGTCGCCCTTGCCAAATGTTGGCGAATAGTCCCATTTCCCGCGAATGGATCGCGACCAGAAATTCATCGGCGAATCGTCCGCCTTCCTCGACGCGGTCGAGCGCGCCAGCCGCGCCGCGGCGCTCAACCGGCCGGTGCTGGTGATCGGCGAGCGCGGCACCGGCAAGGAGCTGATCGCCGAGCGGCTCCATCATCTCTCGCCGCGCTGGGCGGGTTCGCTCGTCACGCTCAACTGCGCGGCGATGCCCGAGACGCTGATCGAGGCCGAGCTGTTCGGGCACGAGGCGGGCGCGTTCACCGGCGCCACCAAGGCGCGCATCGGCCGCTTCGAGGAGGCGGATGGCGGTACGCTGTTCCTCGACGAGCTCGCGACCCTGTCGTCGGGTGCGCAGGAGCGGCTGCTGCGCGCGGTCGAATATGGCGAGGTGACGCGGATCGGCTCGTCCAAGGCGATCCGCG
>CAXTVK010000237.1:0-2096 GCA_964247655.1 uncultured Sphingomonadaceae bacterium
GCCTTGGCGGCCTCGCCGGTGGCGATGTTGCCCGCGACGATCTGGACGGTGTTCGACAGCCGCTTGACCCGCTCGACCGCGCGGGCGACGTCGATATTATGGCCGTGCGCGGTGTCGATGACGATCAGGTCGCATTCGGCGTCGATCAGCGCCTCGGTGCGCGCGAAGCCCTTGTCGCCGATCGTCGTGGCGCCGGCGACGCGCAGCCGCCCGGTCGCGTCCTTGGTGGCGGACGGGTAATTGACCGCCTTCTCGATGTCCTTGACGGTGATGAGGCCGACGCAGCGATAGTCGCTGTCGACGACCAGCAGCTTCTCGATCCGGCGCTGATGCAGCGTGCGCTTGGCCTCCTCCTGGCCCGTGCCGAGCGGCACCGTCGCGAGATTCTGCGAGGTCATCAGCTCGGAGACCGGCTGGTTGGGGTTCGCGGCGAAGCGCACGTCGCGGTTGGTGAGGATGCCAACGAGCTTGCCCGAGCGCTCGGTGACCGGGATCCCCGAAATGTTGTTGCGCGTCATCAGCGCCTGCGCCTGCGCCAGCGTCGCATCGGGGGTGATCGTGATCGGATTGACCACCATCCCGCTCTCGTAGCGCTTGACCGCGCGCACCGCCGCCGCCTGCTCCTCCACCGTCAGGTTGCGATGGAGCACGCCGAGGCCGCCCAATTGCGCCATCACGATCGCCATGTCGGCTTCGGTCACGGTGTCCATCGCCGCCGACAGCACCGGGATGTTGAGCGCGATCTCCTTGGTCACGAAGGTGCTGGTGTCGGCCATGCTCGGCAGGACTTCGGAGGCGGCGGGCTGGAGGAGCACGTCGTCGAAGGTGAGGCCGAGGCGGATTTCCATGGATGACGTCTTTCGCTGAGCTGCGGGATCGCGGAGTCGTCGCGCTCCTATAGGGTGGCGGACGCCAGCTTTCCACCCGCCCCGCCCCGGCGCGTCGGAACAAAGCGCGAGGCGGTGCGTGATCCCGTCTCCAGATCAGGAGACCGCATGACGATCGACCGCCGCGCTCTGCTCGGCACGCTTGCGGCTACCGCCGCAGCGCCGCTGCCCAATCTTTCCGCGAAGCCCGCGTCCATAGCCGCGCAACAGCCCGAATCGCTGCCGCTCTGGCCGGGGCCCGCGCCGGGATCGCCGGTCGCGCTGCCGAGCCCCAAGCTCCAGAAGGCGGGCTCTCCGGGGCGCAACGACTATCATCTGCGCGGCGTCGCGGCGCCGACGATGTTCGTCTATCGTCCCGAGACGCCCAACGGCGTCGGGCTGATCGTCATGCCGGGCGGCGGCTACGGCTACCTGTCGATGGAGAACGAGGGCAGCAACGTCGCGCGCTTCTACACGCGGCAGGGCTATACCCTGTTCGTGCTGAGCTACCGTCTGCCCGGCGAAGGCTGGACCAATCGCGCCGATGCGCCGTTGCAGGATGCATTGCGCGCGATCCGGCTGGTGAGAGCGCGCGCTGCGTCGTTTAAGGTCGATCCGGATCGAGTGGGCATCCTCGGCTTCTCGGCGGGCGGTCACGTCGCCGCCAGCCTTGCGACCGACTATGCGATCCCGCTCTACGATCCCGTCGATGCCGCCGACAGGCAATCCGCCAAGCCGACCTTCGTGGGCCTGCTCTATGCCGTGACGACGATGCACCCGTTCGAGACGCATTCGGTATCGCGCGCCAATCTGCTCGGGCCCAACCCAGATGCGGCGCTGGTCGCGCGTCGCTCGCCGCTACAGCATATCGACAAGGACACGCCGCCCTGCTTCGTCGCCGCGGCGCTCGACGACGGGACGGTGCCGCCCCAGTGCAGCATCGACTGGCTGACCGCGTGCCGCGCGGCGAACGTACCGGTCGAGGCGCATCTGTTCGAACGCGGCGGGCACGGCTTCGGTCTGCGCCTGCCCGCGACGACGCCGGGATCGCTGTGGCCCGATCTCTTCCGGCGCTGGGCCGCGCGCCACGGCGGGTAAGCTGCCTGCGAAACGATCCGCAGCGATACGCCCTCCCCACCCGGCGCAGCCTCTGCTAGGCGGGGGCATGTCCGCCTCGATCGCCCTCGTCGACGACGACCGCAACATCCTGACCTCGGTGTCGATCGCGCT
>CAXTVK010000238.1:0-2087 GCA_964247655.1 uncultured Sphingomonadaceae bacterium
GCTACTCAGGACGAACGGATGGGGACGGATAGGAATGGGCGCGCGATCCGCTAGACTGGCGGCATGACCCCCAGATTCGCCGCCGCCGCCCTGCTCTGCCTCGCCGCCGCGTCGGCTTCCGCGCAGATCCCGCCACCGCCGAACACACCGCCCGCATCCCAATACGCGCTCGTCAAAGTCAGCCTCGTCACCAGCGCCGGCACCATCGTGCTCGCGCTCGAGAGGCAGCGCGCGCCGATCACCACGGGTAATTTCCTGCGCTACGTCGACCAGAAGAAGCTCGACGGCGTCGTCTTCTACCGCGCGGTGAAGGTGACGCCGACGATCGGGTTCATCCAGGGCGGGACCAGCAACGATCCCAAGCGCACGCTGCCCCCCATCAAGCACGAGCCGAGCAGCGCGACGGGCGTCCACGCGCTCGACGGCAGCATCGCGATGGCGCGCGGCGCGCCGGGCACCGCCTCGGGCGATTTCTTCATCCTCGTCGGCGACGAACCGACGATGGACGCCGACCCCAAGGCGCCCGGCGACAACCAGGGCTTCGCGGCGTTCGGCCATGTCGTCGAAGGGATGGACGTGGTCCGCAAGATCATGGACGCCGCGATCTCGCCGACCAAAGGCGCAGGCGTGATGCGGGGATCGATGATCGCCGACCCGATCAGGATCGTGAGCGCGCGGCGGGTGGAGTAGCTACCTGTTCCCCGGCGAAAGCCGGGGCCCAGAGCTTCACGCGCAGCGCTTGTAACCCTGGGCCCCGGCTTTCGCCGGGGAACTGCTGAGCGACTTGGCGATCGCATCGCCCACCCCATATTCGAGCGGCAACCTCTCGGAGCCGCCATGACCCGCCAGCCCAGCGTCTACATCCCGCACGGCGGCGGGCCCTGCTTCTTCATGGACGATCCGCGCGGCACCTGGACGGGCATGGCGGCGTTCCTCCGTGCGATCCCCGATCTGCTGCCCGAGCGCCCGAAGGCGATCCTGATCGTGTCGGGGCATTGGGAGACCGACGGCTTCGCCTTCACCGCCACCGACCGGCCGCCGCTGCTGTTCGATTATCACGGCTTCCCGCCGCACACTTACGAACTCACCTATCCCGCGCCGGGTGACCCCACGCTCGCGGCGCGCGCCGCCGGGTTGCTGGAGGCGGCTGGGCTGCCCGCCGCGCTCGATCCCGCGCGCGGGCTCGATCACGGCGTGTTCGTGCCGCTCAAGGTCGCGTTCCCCGATGCGGACATTCCCGTCGTCGAGATGTCGGTCGATCGCGCGCTCGATCCCGCGCGGCATCTGGCGGCGGGGGGCGCGCTGGCACCGCTGCGTGATGAGGGCGTGCTGATCGTCGGCGCGGGGATGAGCTTCCACAACATGCGCGGCTACGGCGATCCGCGCGCGACCGATCCCTCGCACCAGTTCGACGCCTGGCTCGCCGATGCCGCTACACAGGATGCCGAGCCTCGCGCTGCCGCACTGATGCGCTGGGCCGACGCGCCCGCGGGTCGCTTCGCGCACCCGCGCGAAGAACATCTGCTGCCGCTGATGGTCGCCGCCGGCGCGAGCGGAGCGGCGGGCGAGCGCGTCTACGGCGAAGAGGTGATGGCGACCGCGATCTCGGGCTTCCGCTTCGGCTGACGCGCTGCTCTAAGGCGGGGATGACGATCCCCCGCCTCTCGCTAATCGCCGCCCTGCTGTTCGCATCGCCCGCCGTCGCCGGCACCACCTACGACGCGGTCGATCCGATGATCGGGACGGGCGGCGGCGGCCACACCTATCCGGGTGCCACCGCGCCGTTCGGGATGGTCCAGCTCTCCCCCGATACCGACACCGGCTGCGAGATCCGCGCCTGCTACGCGCACGCCGCGGGCTATCAATATGGCGACCCGACGATCCAGGGATTCTCGCACACGCATTTCTCGGGCGCGGGGCACAGCGATCTCGGCGACTTCCTCGTCATGCCGGTGTCGGGCGACGCGGTGCCGCTCGAACCGGGCGATCCGACAAAGCCGGGCTCGGGCTACCGCTCGCGCTTCGACCACAAGAGCGAGGTCGCGCATCCGGGCTATTATGCGGTGACGCTGAGCGACGCGCACGTC
>CAXTVK010000239.1:0-2054 GCA_964247655.1 uncultured Sphingomonadaceae bacterium
TACATTCTCTATCTCGCCGCCGACGCAGCAGGGCACTGCAACCGCACCGTCATTGCGAGCGAAGCGAAGCAATCCAGCGCCACGACCGAAGCGGAGGACATCCTCGCGGCGGTCGCGGCGCTGGCCAGGGTGCCGGCTACCGCCTGATCAGCGATGCGGTGACGGACCGGTCACTCGACCGTCACCGACTTCGCCAGGTTGCGCGGCTGATCGACGTCGGTGCCCTTGGCGACCGCGACATGATAGGCGAGCAACTGCACCGGCACCGCATAGACCATCGGCGCGATCAGTGGATGGACCTTGGGCATCGTGATCGTCGCGACGCAATCCTGGCCCGCAGCGGCGATGCCGTCGTAATCCGAGATCAGGATCACCTGCCCACCGCGCGCCTGCACCTCCTGCATGTTGCTCACCGTCTTGTCGAACAGCGGGCCCGAGGGCGCGATCACGATGACGGGGACATGCTCGTCGATCAGCGCGATCGGGCCGTGCTTCATCTCGCCCGCCGCATAGCCTTCGGCGTGGATATAGCTGATTTCCTTGAGTTTCAGCGCGCCCTCCAGCGCCAACGGATAGTCCGGACCACGGCCGAGATAGAGCACGTCGCGCGCCTTCGCGATGCTGCCCGCCATCGCCTCGATCGCCTCGTCGTATGCGAGCGCGCCGTTGATCGCGGCGGGCGCCTCGGAAAGGTGGCGGACGATCGTCTTCTCCTCGTCGCGCGTCAGTCGGCCCTTCGCGCGCGCCAGATTGGCGGCGAAGGCGGCGAGCACCGCGAGCTGGCAGGTAAACGCCTTGGTGGACGCCACGCCGATCTCGGGGCCCGCGTGCGTCGAGAGCAGCAGGTCGGCCTCGCGCGCCATCGTCGAGGTCGGCACGTTGACCACCACCGCGATCTTCTGACCGCCGGCGCGCGCATGGCGGAGTGCCGCAAGCGTATCGGCGGTCTCGCCGGATTGACTGATGAAGAGCGCGAGGCCGCCCTCTTCCATCACCGGCTCGCGGTAGCGGAATTCCGAGGCGACATCGATATCGACAGGCACGCGCGCAAATTGCTCGAACCAATATTTGGCCACCATCCCCGCATAGAAGCTGGTGCCGCACGCAACGATCGTCACGCGCTTCACCGAGGCGAGATCGAAATCCTCCGTCGGCAGGGCCAATTCGCCCTCGAAACGACGCAGATAGGCGCGCAGCGTCTGCGCGACGACGGTGGGCTGCTCGTAAATCTCCTTCAGCATGAAATGGCGATAATTGCCCTTCGAGATCATCGCGCCGGTCGCGCCCGAAATCGTGATCGCACGCTCGACCGGCTGGTCTTCACGATCGTAAATCTGGGTCTTCTCGCGCTTGATCACGCACCAGTCGCCCTCTTCGAGATAGGCGATCTTCTGCGTCAGCGGGGCCAGCGCCAGCGCGTCCGACCCCAGGAACGTCTCGTCCTCCTCGAAGCCGAGCACCAGCGGCGAGCCGAGCCGCGCGCCGATCAGCAGATCGGGATGGCTGCGGAACACGATCGCCAGCGCGAACGCACCGTGCAGCCGCTTCAACGTCAGCCGCACCGCCTCGACCGGATCGACCCCCGCCTCGACATGCTCGGAGATCAGGTGCGCGACCACCTCGGTATCGGTCTGCGACTTGAAGGTACGCCCGCGCGCCTGCAGCTCCTCGCGCAAGGGGCGGAAATTCTCGATGATGCCGTTGTGGACCACCGCGACCTCTTGCGTGGCGTGCGGATGCGCATTGTCCTCGGTCGGCGCGCCGTGCGTCGCCCAGCGTGTGTGCGCGATGCCGATGAAGCCGAGCAGCGGATCGCCCTCGAGCACGCGCGCGAGATTGTCGAGCTTGCCCGCCGCGCGCCGCCGATCGATCTCGCCGTCGTGGACGGTGGCGATCCCGGCCGAATCATAGCCGCGATATTCGAGCCGCCGCAGCCCGTCGAGCAGCCGGGGCGCGACTTCCGCATTGCCGAGAATACCGATGATGCCGCACATGAACCGTCGCTCCTTTTCGCCCGCGCCTGTCCCCTAGCGCGCGCCTCGACCGGCTCCTAG